>NZ_FPCB01000019.1:0-168166 GCF_900116815.1 Methylobacterium sp. 174MFSha1.1
GGCGGGACGCGACCTTCGGTGAGCAAGGAGCTGTAAGCACGGCCAAGGCCAGAGCAGGATGAGGGACCTGGGACCAGGACACTCCGCCACGTCATCGCGCGTCACAGCGCGTCGGGATGTTGGGAGCCTGGTTCTTCGCAAGGAACGCTTGTGCGCACCCCTTGGTGGCCCGCCGTCGTCCTCGTCGCATCAACCGCGGCGGCACGACGGCATCAGAGGCCGGATACATGACTGCTCCTGAACCGACTGGCTCAAACCGATGCTCACAAACCCTTGCGAAACGGGGGCCGTCCATACATGACGTGGAGCGTTTGGACTGGGTAGGTCCACCCAAACGGGTCCTGAGCAAGCGGCCCCGGCCATGAGCCTCTACCCACAGCAAGACCGGTCAGGACCGTCATGGTGGGGCGAGACACCCGGATTCCATCGGTGTGACCGCATCGGATCGCGGTTCGACCGGGCTCAGTGGACCGCGAGCATGGCTTTACGAGAGATCACGAGGCAGTATCCCTCAGCAACGCGGCATCCACGACGGCGGGCCGCGGCGAGGGATAAGGTCATGAACCTGCTCGTGAGCTTCGCACCCTTCTTCGCCTTCGCGGTCCTGATCCATCTCGGATATGTGGAGGCCGCCTTGTGGGCCGGCGCGCTCGTCGCCGCCGCACTGATGCTGCGCGACCGGCTCGTCCTCGGTCGCTCGCTCAAGATCCTGGAGGCCGGCACGCTCGTGCTGTTCGCCGGCCTCGCGATCTACACCCGCGCCACGGGCCAGACCTGGACGATCCCGGCGGTGCGCCTCGTGGTGGATGCGGGCCTGCTCGTCATCGTGCTCGCCTCGCTGGCCGCCGGGCGGCCCTTCACGGTCCAGTACGCCCGGGAGACCACGCCGCCCGAGGTCTGGAGCACCCCGGAATTCGGGCGGGTCAACCGCGCCGTCACCCTCGCCTGGGCGGCCGCCTTCGCGGTGCTCGTCCTGGCCGATGCGGCGATGGTCTTCGTGCCGGAGATCCCCCGGCGCCTCGACATCCTCGCGACGGTGCTCGCGCTCGTCGGTGCCTACAAGTTCACCGCTCGGGCGACGTCGCAGTCGGCCGTTTGACCCGCTCGTCCTTCTTCCAGCGCAGCAACCGCCCGTCGATCGCCACCAGCCCCAGCCCGATCAGCGCCATGCCGAGGAGCTGGCGCGGCACCACCGGCTCGCCCAGCACCAGGGCGCCGAGCAGCAGCGCCGAGACCGGGATCAGGAAGGTGACGAGCATCAGGTTGGTGGCGCCGGCGCTCGCCAGCAGGCGGAAGAAGATCACGTAGGCGAGGGCCGTCGAGAGCGCCGCGAGACCGATGACCGCCGCGATCGCCGCGACGGGCGGCGCGGCCAGGGTCCAGGGCCGGTCGACCGCGAGGGCGACGGGGCCGAGCAGCAAGGTCGCGGCGGCGACCTGGCCGGCGGCGGCCGAGAGCGGCGGGATGCCCATGCGCTTGAAGCGCCGCCCGTAGATCCCCGCGAAGGCGTAGGAGAGCGCGGCGAGCAGGACAGCGCCCTGGGCCAGCGCCTCGCCCCCGAGCCCGGCGAGGACCGAGGGGCCGACCATCACGGCGACGCCCGCGAGGCCGGCCAGCACGCCGGCGAGGCGGTTAGGCGTCAGGCGCTCGTCGTCGGTGAGCAGGTGGGCCACCAGCACGCCGAAGAGCGGCGTCGTGGCATTGAGGATCGCGGCGAGGCCCGAGGCGATGTGGGTCTGCCCCCAGGCGATGAGGCAGAACGGCACCGCGTTGTTGAGGAAGGCCGCGCCCAGGAAGGCGAGCCAGACCGAGGCGCCCCGCGGCATCGGGATCCCGCGCATCCGGAGCACCAGGGCGAGGATCGCGGCGGCGAGGCCGACGCGCAGGCTCACCAGGGTGAGCGGCGGCAGCGCCCGCAGGGCGACGCCGACGAAGAAGAACGAGCCGCCCCACAGTACCGAGAGGCCGAGGAGCAGGCTCCATTCCGTGGGAGTCATCGGACGGTTGGAGACGGGACGGTTGGCGGCGGGCTGCATCGGGATCGGGCTCTCCGGGACGGATGCCGCACCATGACCGAGGGTCATCGCCGGCGGCATCCCGTTCCTTGCGGTGCAATCCTGATCGGGAATTCCGGCGGATCAGTCCCGCCAGAACGGCTTCCCGGCCTCGCGCACGGCGTCGCTCCGCGACAGCCCGACATCCTTGAGGAGCCCCTCGGGGCAGGCCATCAGGGCGCGGCGCTCGCGCCGGCGGTCGGCCCACAATTCGAGCCGCTGGATCAGCGTGACGGCGGCGCGCCGGCGCGGCGGCGCGATGCGGATGGTGGGGACGAGGCGCAGGTTTCCTCGGCCAGCGACGAGGCTCGTCATGGCTCTCTCCGGATGGGTCGGATGGGTTGCTCGATGGAGAGAGATTGCCTTTCGGGCGCTTCGCGAGCAAACCAGATCGACTCGTCCGCCGCCGCAGGAAATCTGGATCACGTCCCACCGGGGTCGCCGCATGTCCCTCGATCGCAATCCCCGCCGCCGCCTGCCGCCGCTCAACGCGGTGCGGGCCTTCGAGGCCGCCTCGCGCCACGCCACCTTCCACGAGGCGGGGGACGAGCTCGGGGTCAGCGCCGGCGCGGTGGCGCAGCAGGTGAAGATCCTGGAAGGCTGGTTCGGCCTCCCCCTGTTCCGCCGCCTGCCGAGCCGGGGCGTCGCCCTGACCCCGGCGGGCCAGCGCTTCGCGGCGTCCGCCGGCGAGGTGCTCGACCACCTCGCCGAGGCCACCGCCCGCCTGCGCCGCCAGGGCCAGGATCACGTGCTGACGGTGAGCACCACCCATTCCTTCGCCAGCCTGTGGCTGATCCCGCGCATCGGCAGCTTCCGGGCGCAACATCCGGACCTCGACGTGCGGGTAGTGGCCAACAACCGCCTGGTGGACTTTTCCCGCGACGACACGGACGTGGCGATCCGGCACGGGCGCGGGCGCTATCCGGGCCTGCGCTCAGACCTGCTGATGCACGACGTCGTCTTCCCGGTCTGCAGCCCCGGCCTTCGCGATGGCGAGCCGCCCCTGCGCTCTCCCCAGGATCTCGCCCGCCACACGCTGCTCCACGACGACGACCCGATCGACATCGAGGCGGTGGACTGGCCGCAATGGCTCGCCGCGGCGGGCGTCGCCGGCATCGACGCCTCGCGCGGGCCGCGCTTCACCTACACCTTCATGATCCTGCAGGTCGCCACCGCCGGCGGCGGGGTCGGCCTCGCCACCCGGGTGCTCGGGGGCGACCTCGTCGCGGGCATCGGCCAGGCGGGGACCGGCCTGGTGCGGCCCTTCTCCGACGAGGTGGCGAGCCCCTACAGCTTCTTCCTCGTCACCCCGACCGAGACCGACGCCCCGAAGGTGGCGCGCTTCCGGGAGTGGATCCTGGCGCAGGCGGCGGAGTGGAACGGGTGAACCGCCTCATCCCCGCACCGACGCATGTGCCGCCAGGAAGTCGACGAAGCAGCGGATGCGCGAGGATAGCCGCTCGTGCCCGGCATAGAGGGCGTGGATGTCCTCGGCGTCGCCCGGGTTGAAGTCGTCGAGCACCGGCACGAGGCGGCCCGCCGCGATGTCCTCGTCGACGTGGAAGCGGGCGAGCCGGGCGAGCCCCGCCCCGCCGAGCGCCATCAGCCGCACCACCTCGCCGGAATTACCGAAGAAGTTGCCGTGGACCGGCCGCTGCGACACCGCCCCGTCGACCAGGAACGGCCAGGTGTCGAGGGAGCGGCGGAAGCTGAAGTTGAGGCAGTTGTGGTCGGGGAGCGCGTCCGGATGGGCCGGCATGCCGCGCTCCGCGAGATAGGCGGGTGCGGCCACCACCGCGAGGCGGCTGCGGCCCAGGAGCTTCGCCCGCAGGCTCGTGTCCCGCAACGGCCCGATGCGGATCGCCACGTCGGCCCGGGCCTCGACGAGGTCGACCACGTCGTCGGTGAGCGCGAGATCGACCCGCATCCGCGGCTGCTCAACGAGGAACCGCGGCAACACCGGCAGGATCACCCGCATGCCGAACGGCACCGAGGCGTTGACCCGGAGCAGGCCGCTCGGCTGGGCGGCGTCGCGGCCGAAACTGTCCTCGATCGCGTCGAACTCGGCGATCAGTTCGCCGGCCCGGGCGAGGTACAGGTCGCCCTCCGGCGTCAGGGTCATCGCCCGCGTGGTGCGCCGGATCAGCCCGACGCCGAGGCGCGCCTCGAGGCGCGCCACCGCCCGGCTCACCGCCGAGGGCGTGCAGCGCAGGGCCTTGGCGGCCGCCGCGAAGCTGCCGCGGCGCGCCACCTGCACGAAGGCCTCCATCTCGCCGAGCCGGTTGTCCATGGGCCGTCCATTGTTGCGCCAGATGCACGATCATCGTGCCGGCGCGCGTGCTGGTCATCAATCGCCGTCGTCGTCATCTCGTGCTCTCCAGAGACGGAGACCGACCATGGACCTCAGGATCGGCGGCAAGACCGCCCTCGTCACCGGTGCCACCGCGGGCATCGGCCTCGCCATCGCCCGCCGCCTGGCGGCAGAGGGCGCCGAGGTGGTGCTGCCCGGGCGCTCGCAATCGAAGCTGGATGCGGCAGCCAAAGAGATCGCCGCCGAGCCCGGCGCGCGGGCGCCCCGGACGGTGCTGGCCGATCCGGCGACGGCCGACGGCGCGGCGGCCCTGGTCGCGGCGGTGCCGGCGGTCGACATCCTGGTCAACAACCTCGGCATCTACGAAGCGAAGGCGTTCGAGGAGATCGCCGATTCCGACTGGCACCGCCTGTTCGAGGTCAACGTGGTCTCGGGCGCGCGGCTGGCCCAGGCCTATTTCCCCGGCATGCTGGCGCGGAAATCCGGGCGGATCGTGTTCGTGTCGAGCGAATCCGGCCTCGTGCCGCCGCCCGACATGCTGCACTACGCGGTGTCGAAGACCGCTCAGCTCACCATCGCCCGGGGCCTCGCCCAGCGCACCCGCGGCACCGGCGTGACGGTGAACGCGGTGATGCCCGGCCCGACTCGCTCGGAGGGCATCGTGGACTTTCTGAAGAGCGTCGCCTCCGATCCGACTGCGCCGGCGGACGAGCTGGAGGCGGAGTTCTTCCGGGTCCACCGGCCGCTCTCGATGCTCGCCCGGATGATCGATCCCGAGGAGATCGCCGGCCTGGTGGCGTATCTCGCCAGTCCGCTCGCCGCGGCGACCAACGGGGCGAGCCTCAGGGTCGAGGGCGGGATCGTGCCGACCATCGCCTGAGTGCCTATTGGAGCGGTGGCGTCGATCGATCCAGCACAAATGCCGCTATCCCTCGGCGTCATCCCGGGGCCGCGAAAGCGGAACCCGGGATCCATAACCGCCGACGATCCAGGATGAAGCGGAACGCGCCGAGCCCAATCCTGCACCGCTGGGGGTTATGGATCCCGGGTTCTCGCCTTCGGCGAGCCCCGGGGTGACGAGGAGGGTGTCACGGCTTCCGGCCGGCCGAGGGACGACCCCTCCTCCCCCGCCTCCGCCGGCCCGAGGAGCGCCATCGCGGCGCGGTAACCGTTGAGCGTGCCGGTATCGACGTAGGCGGTACCGGCGCAGACACCCGTCGCCCGGCCGCCGGCCTCGAGCCAGGCATTGACGAGGGTGCCGATATACTCGTCGCGGCACTGCCGCGCCTGCCAGAGGGCGTGCAGCTCGGCGAGGATGCGGCCGGTGAGCTTGAACGCACCCCAGACCCAGGACGAGGCGGCATCCCGCCGCTTCACCTGGATCTCCCGCACCGCGTCGCCGTCGAGCACCACGGCGTCGAACAGCTCCGGCCGCTCGACCGGGAAGAGCAGGAAGGACAGCCCGTCCGCCGGCAGGCGCCCGAGGCCATCGTCCGGGAACCACACCGTGTCGGGCAGGCCGACCAGCACCGGCTCGTCGGGGGCGATCAGCGGCAGGGCGCGAAACAGCGCGTCGCACAGACCCGCGGGGCGCGGCTGCACCACGTAGGCGATCGGCACAGGCCCGTAGCCGGAGCCGTAATACTCGACGATGTCGGACTTGCCCGGGGCGATCACGAAGCAGATCTTGTTCGCGCCGCCGCGGATCATCCGCTCGACGACGTACTCGCTGACCGCGCAAGGCCGCTCGGCCCCGTCGCGCAGGCGGCTGCCGACCGGCAGCAGCTCCTTGGAGAAGGCCAGCGGCTGGATGCGGCTGCCGCGGCCCGCGGCCGGAACGATGCCCCACATGCGGTGTCACGCCTCCATCGTGATAGGATTCCGGGCGACGGGGTTTCGGGCCTCGGCGAGGATGGCCTCCAGCTCCGCCGCCCGGTGCGCGGCGGTGTGGTGGCCGAGGGTGCGGGCGCGCCCGGCCTGCGCGATGCGGCGTAATTCCGCGTCGCTCCGGTCGAGGGCGGCGAGCACGTCCTCCGGCGTCTCGGCGAGCAGGATCTCCTCGCCCGGCCGGTAGAAGGCGTCGAGCCCGTCGAAGGCGTCGCTCAGCAAAGCGGCCCCGCAGGCGGCGGCCTCGAACAGCCGGCCCGACGGGCACCAGCCCAGGGCGGCCATCGCCGCCCGGGTGACGTTGAGGGTCAGGCGCGAGGAGGCGTAGAAGGCCGGGTGCTCCTGCGGGGCGAGGTGGCGCACGAAGAAGATGTTGTCGGTCCAGGGAAAATCCTGTGGGTACTGCGCCCCGCCGATCAGGAAGCGCCGGTCCGGCCGCCGCCGCGCCGGCTCGACGAGGCAGGACAGAACCTTGGCCTGCCGGTCGGCCGCGTAGGTGCCGAGATAGGAGAGGTCGGCGGCGTAGTGCGCCTGAGCTGCCGCCGGCCGGTGCACCTCCGGATCGACGTGGCCGTAGAGCGGTGCGACGCGGCGTGCCCCGAGCTCGCTCCGGAGCGCGTCGAGCGCCGGCCCGCCGGTGTAGCTCAGCACGAGGTCGAAGCCGCAGAATCCTCCCGGGCCGACATAGTCCACCGCCTCGCCCCGCCGCAGGCGCTCGAGGGTGACCGGGGTGTCGAGGTCGTAGAACACCCGCAAGCCCGAAGATCCCAGGACGAGGTCGGTGGCCGCGCGCGCGTCGGGACAGTAGGAGGTCACCATCGCGACGTCGGCCGCGGCCACGTCGCGGGCGGCCTGTCCCCGGATCTCCGCCCAGTCGGAGAACAGCACGAGGCGCCCGTTCGGGATCTCGGTCAGGTCGCGGTGGGGGGCGTAGAATGGCAGGTCGCGCTCGTAGAACACCACGCTGTGGCCACGTCGGGCGAGCGCCCGGACCAAGCCCCGCCACAGCGTCGCGTGGCCGTTGCCCCAGGACGAGCTGATCGTCAGGCCGAAGACCACGAGCCTCATCCGGTCTCCCCCCGCGTCTCGCATCGCGCGCCTGTCCGCGTCGCATCCTCGCGGCGCCGGGAGTGAACGCGTGCCGGCTTGATCCGTTCAGGATCTAACATTGCGCTTTTCCGGCAAGCGTGACGGCAAGGCCCGAACCACCGTCAGGCTCGGCCGTTGAGGGAGATCGTCCGCACTCTCGAAGGCCCCGCCCGGTTGCTCCGCGTCCTCACCTACAACGTGCGCCGCTGCCTCGGCGCCGACGGCCGTCTCGATCCGGAGCGCATCGCCGCGGTGATCGCCGCCTGCCGGGCGGACGTGGTGGCGCTCCAGGAGCTCGATGTCGGCCGCGCCCGCAGCGGCGGGATCGACCAGGCCGAAGTGATCGCCGCCCGGCTCGGCATGCGCTCCCACTTCCACCCGGCGATGCGGGTGATGGAGGAGCTCTACGGCGACGCGATCCTGACCGCCCTGCCCTCGCGGCTGGTGCGGGCGGCGGGCCTGCCGGAGCGGGCCGGATGCGAGCCCCGCGGCGCGCTCTGGGCTGCCGTCACCGCCGGCGACACCGAGGTGCAGGTCGTCACGACGCATCTCGGCCTCGGCCGGGGCGAGCGGCGGGCGCAGGCCGAGGCGCTGCTCGGGCCCGACTTCCTCGGCGATCCGGCCTGCCGCGATCCGGTGGTGCTGCTCGGCGACTTCAACGCCCTGCCGGGCTCGCGCGTCCATCGCCGCCTCGCCGCCCGGCTGCCGGACGC
Organism: Methylobacterium sp. 174MFSha1.1; assembly: GCF_900116815.1. NCBI lineage: Bacteria > Pseudomonadati > Pseudomonadota > Alphaproteobacteria > Hyphomicrobiales > Methylobacteriaceae > Methylobacterium > Methylobacterium sp. 174MFSha1.1. The sequence continues at coordinate 8,055 of NZ_FPCB01000019.1, forward strand.
GCAGGGCGCGGGGGCCTGGCTGCGGCCGACCTTCCCGGCCCGCCTGCCACTCCTGCGCATCGACCACGTCTTCGTCAGCCGCGGCATCGCGGTGCGGGGGGTGCGCACGGTCGGTGGCAGGCTCGCCCGGATCGCCTCCGACCACTTAGCCCTCGTCGCCGATCTCGACCTCGCGCCGGTCCCCGCCCCCCGCATCCCCGTACCCCGAGAGGAACCCGCGTGACGCAGGCTCGAAGCCAACCCAAGGACAAGCAGGAGACCTCCGCGCGCCGCCGGTTCTGGACCATCCTCCTCACCGTGCTGAGCGTCGCGCTCGGCGGCTACCTGCTCTACCGGACGCTCGCCGGCTACAGCCTGGCCCAGCTCGTCGAGTCGGTGCGGGCGCTCCCCGCCGGCCGGCTCGCCGCCGCCGGGGGCTTCGCCGCCGCGAGCTATCTCTGCCTCACCGGGATCGACTGGCTGGCCCTGCGCGCCGCCGGCAAGCCCCTGCCCTATCCCAAGGTGGCGCTCGCGGCCTTCATCAGCCTGTCGCTCGGCCACAGCATCGGCTTTGCCGGCCTGAGCAGCGGGGCGATCCGCTACCGCTTCTACACCCGCTGGGGCCTCGGGACCGCGGATGTCGCCAAGGCGGTCCTGTTCTGCGGCGTCACCGTCGCGGTCGGCCTGATGGCGCTCGGCGCCGTCGCGGTGCTGGTCCATCCCGACCTCGCCCGGGAGGTGACGGGCTTGAGCAAGGGTGCCGTGCTGGCGGCAGGCCTCGCCTGCGCGGGCGGCGTCGCGGTCTATCTCGGCCTCGCCGCCTGGTGGCGGAAGCCCCTGACCGTCCGGCGCTGGTCGATCGAGATGCCGCCGCTGCCGCTCGCGGCGGCGCAGGTGGGCTTGGGCGCGGTCAACTTCGCCCTGGTCTCGGCCTGCCTGCACCAGGTGCTGTCGGCGGTCTCCGACGTCGGCTACCTCGCGGTGGCCTCGGTCTTCGTCATCGCCAACGCGGCGGTGCTGATCACCCACGTCCCCGGCGGCGTCGGGGTGATCGAGAGCGTGGTCGTCCACCTGCTGCCGAAGACCGACGTCATCGGCCCGCTGATCGCCTTCCGGTGCCTGTACTTCCTCGGCCCCCTGGCGCTCGGCCTCCTCGCCTTCGCGGCGACCGAGGCTGTGTTCCGGTGGCGCGATGCGGGCGGGGCATCGCGGGAGGCCGCCCCGGCGCGGCCGTCGTGATCCGCGCGTGGCGGTGGTCGGGGGAATGCGCTATTTTCCACTCCCCCTTCCCGGACGACTGCAACGAAGGGGAAGGAGATCCGGGATCCAGCGCAAAAAGTCGCGAAGCGTCCCTGTATCTGCAACGGTTCAGCATTCAGAGCCGCTTCGCGGCACTCCCTGTGCTGGATCCCGGATCTCCTTCCGCTGACGCTGCAGTCGTCCGGGAAAGGGGGAGAGGCTGGACTAGGATAAATAATCGATGGATTATGGCCGTCCCGAACCTTAGCAGCATCGGGACTAGGCTTTGTGGCAGTATCGTGCACTTTGGATTTCGATGAGAAAACGCGTTCCACTCCGTCAACACACGCGAAAGCCGCTCCTGCCCGGGGACGCGGTCGAGCGGAGTCCTGCGCGCGAGGAGATGCTCCGAGCCGTCGATGATCCGGGGCTGACCATCGTCTCGGACGAGCAATTCGAGGCCCTTCTCGTCCTGCTGGACAGTCTACCGGCCGTCCCGGACGCGCTTCGACGCGAGATCGCAGCCCGGCGCTGGGTGTAGGGCTGGCGATCCATCCCTACGCCGTCCCGAACGGCCGCTCCGGGTCGAGCAGCTCGGAGCTGACCAGCGGATCGAGCAGCCCCTCCTCTTCCGGCACCTCGCAGACGCGCAAGCTGCGCGGCCCGCCCATCCGGGCCCGGATCGCCGCGATCAGGCCGGCGTCCGCGATCGCCGCGGCCATCACGTCGGGGGCCACGCCGAGATGCTCGGCCACCAGGCGGTCGCGCAGGGTCCGGAGCGCGGCGCGCTCCTCGGCGGTCCGGGCCTCGACCGCGAGGTCGCACTCGGTGTCGAGGGCGACCGAGCGGTTGTTGAGGTTCGAAGAGCCGATGCGCAGGAAGCGGTCGTCGATGAGGACGAGCTTGGCGTGGATCTCGATCTCGCAATCTCCCTCGGGGCCCGGCACCACCGGATAGGCGACGAACAGGCGCCCGAAGCGGTCGATGGCGCGCAGGCGGCGCAGCACCCGGTCGCGCGGCGTCCCCATGGCGACGCGCTCGGTGAAGTTGTGCGAGCGGCGCGTCAGCACCACCACGATCTCGGGCCCGTCCTCGGCGGCCAGATGGACGGCGAGCGCATCGGCGACGAAATCGGCGGTGAGGTACTGCGCCTCGAGGTAGATCGTCTCTTTGGCGGAGGCCAGCGACGCGGCGGTGAGCGCCGCCGCTTCCTCGACCGAGGGCTCGTCGCCCTGGAGCGGCATGGTGCGGGCAATGCCGACCGGGATGTCGGTGAAGAGCGGATCCAGGCCCTGCGGCCAGAGGGGTGCGGCCCCTGCCACCGGCGCCAGCACCTCTCCGGTGGCGGCGCGCCAGCGCTCGCGGGCGACGTCGCCGAGACGGACGGCGGCCTCGCCGTCGACCGCCATCTGCAGGTCGTGCACCGGCGGGTAGAGCTCGCCGTCGGGATTGGTGCGCAACGGGTCGCCGGCCGTGTGGGCGGTGGTGTCCCAGCGCCCGACCGTGAGGTCGATGCCGCCGCAGAAGGCGATCCGGTCGTCGATGCAGACGAGCTTCTGGTGATGGGCGGCGTAGAGCGGGTGGTGCGTGTCGAGGCGCAGGGTGACGTGCGGATGCGCCTCCCACTCGGCCCCGAACAGGAGCGGCAGCGCCGCGCCCGGCCCGTGCAGGGTCGCGACGCTCCAGACCAGCACCCGCACCTCGAGCCCCGGTCGCCGCGCGGCGAGGTCACGCAGGAGCGGCCCGAGGGGCGGCGACTCCTCCGGGCTCGCATCGTGGCGCAGGCGAATGCGCCCGTCGAAGTCCCACCCGACGATCAGGATCGAGTGCTGAGCCTGGCGCAGTGCGTCCTCCAGCCGGGCGAAGTACTCGGCGGAGTCGATCATCACCGCGACCCGCTCGGCCCGCGCCACGCACCAGCAGGTGCGGCCGGGCTGGAGAAGGGTCTCGGTCGCGTCGCGCGCAGGATCGATGGTCCGCGGAGGATCGATGGTCATGGGGTGCTCGTCACTCCTGCTTTCCTGTCAAGGTCCGGAACGACAGGCGGGGCCGTCCGTTCCGGGCCGACGGGAGACGCACAGGCGATTCGCCCGGCCGGCTGCCGTTGCGGTTTCCAACGCCGGACCGGTTCCCTACCTTGGCCCTGGCAGGCCGGAGGCGGACCCCGTTTCGATGCGCAGGACCCTCTCATTCACCGAACGCGACATCCTGCGCAACTGCGGACGCGGCAACTTCAACGACGGCGAACGCGACCTGCGGCAGGGCCGGGTGCTCGAGGTCGAGGTCGACGGGGACGAGCACGTCGAGGGGGACGTCGAGAGCCGCAGCGGGCGGACGGTGTTCACCGTCTCGATCACCGTGGAGCAGGACGACGACGGCGCGCACATCACCGGAAACTGCACCTGCCACGAGCGCTACAATTGCCGTCACGTCGTGGCGGTGCTGCTCGGGGCTTTGCGTCGGGGCGGCATCTCGCGGCCCCCGCCGCCCCCGCCGCCGACTCCCGAGGAGCGGGCCGCCCGCCTGCTCCACCTCCAGGACTCGTCCGACGCCCTGACGCCCGCCCTGCAGAGCTGGATCGCCCGGCTCGACCTCGTCCGGCGGACCGGCGGCGAGGATTTCCCGCCCGAGATCGACCGGCGGCTGATCTACGTCCTCATGGCGCTCCCCGGCCGCGGCGGCACCGCGCCCCGGCTCGGCGTCGCGCCGATGCAGGCCCGCCTCCTGAAGAGCGGGGAGATGTCGGCCAAGCCCCGCCCGGTCGACCCGCAGAGCGTCGCCTATACGCCGAACCCGGCCCAGTACCTGCGCCCCTCCGACCTGCGCATCCTCAAGGCCCTGCACGGGCGGATGCGCGAGGCCGACGGCGACGGGCCGCCGGCCTATCCCCTGCTCGACCAGGCCGGCGCCGGGATCCTGGAGCAGGTCCTGGCGACCGGCCGGGCCCGGTTCGGGACCGTGCTCGGGCCGGCCCTCGCCGCGGGGCCGCCCCGGCCCGGCCATCTCGCCTGGGTGGAGGACGAGGAGACCCTGGCGCCGCATCCGCGCCTCGACAGCCGGGAAGACCGCCAGGAAAACGGCGAAGACGACGGCGAGGTCCTGGCGCTCGCGGCCTATCCGCCGGTCTATCTCGATCCCGGGGCCGGCCTCGTCGGGCCGATCGAACTCGGCCTGCCGGCCCACATCGCCGCCGCCCTGGCGGACGCCCCGCCCCTGCCGGCGGCCTCGGCGCACGCGCTCAACGCGGCCCTGGCGGAGCGGGTGCCCGGCCTGAGCGTCCGCCTGCCGGAGCCGCCGCGGGAGACGATCGTCGACACGGCGCCGGTGCCGGTGCTGCGCCTGACCCAGATCGAGATCCCGCCGCCATTCTTCTATTACGGCAAGCCGCCGCCGCCCGAGGCCCTGCGCCTCGCCGCCCTCTCGTTCCGCTACGGGCCGGTGACGGTGCCGTTCGGCGACATGCGGGCGCGGCCGACGCGGCTCTCCGGCGGGCGGCTCTTCGTGGTCGAGCGCGATGCGCCGGCCGAGCAGCGGGCGGTGGCGCGGCTCCTCGCCCACGGCCTGTCGCCGGTCCAGGAGAAGCGCCCGAATCTGGGCCCGCGCCACGCCCGGGACTTCGTGCCCGATGCCGGCGAGGAGGCCTGGACGGCGCTCCAGGCCGAGACCCTGCCGGCCCTGAAGGCGGCGGGATTCGAGATCGTGACCGATCCGAGCTTCCGCGGCCGGGTGCTGTACCCGGATGCGGCGGTCGAGTTCGAGATCCACGAGAGCACGGGGATCGACTGGCTGGAGCTCGACCTCGGGGTCGAGATCGAGGGCGAGCGCATCCCCCTCGCCGAGCCGGTCGCGGCCCTGCTGGCGCGGCCCGACTTCACGATCGAGTCGATCGACGAGAGGTCGGCCGAGCCGGTGATGGTGCCCCTCGGCGACGGGCGGATGCTGGCCCTGCCGGGCGCGCGCCTGAAGCCGATCCTGCTCGCCTTGCGCGAGCTCAGCCTCGGGGGCGGCGCCGGCGAGGGCGGGCGCCTCCGGCTCGGCCTCGTCGACGCCGCCACCCTGGCGGCCCTGGAGCGGATGAGCCAGGCTGCGATGCTGGCCTGGCGCGGCGGCGAGTCCTTGCGCGCCATGGGCCGGATGCTGCTCGCCGAGGGCGGCATCCCGCAGGTGACCCCGCCGGAGACCTTCCGGGCGACCTTGCGGCCTTACCAGGCGGAGGGCCTGTCCTGGCTCGCCTTCCTGCGCGAGGCCGGCCTCGGCGGGATCCTCGCCGACGACATGGGCCTCGGCAAGACCGTGCAGGCCCTGGCGCTGATCGCCCGCGAGAAGGCGCAAGCCCGCCTCGACCGCCCGGCCCTGGTGATCGCCCCGACGAGCCTGATGGCGAACTGGCGCCGGGAGGCCGAGCGCTTCGCCCCGGATCTGCGGGTCCTCGTCCTGCACGGCCAGGGCCGGCGCGAGCATTTCGACGCGATCGACGGCCACGACCTCGTGCTCACCACCTATCCCCTCGTCGCCCGCGACCACGCGGTGCTCTCCGCCCAGGACTGGCACCTCCTGATCCTCGACGAGGCGCAGACGATCAAGAACCCGGACGCGACGACGACCCAGCTCATCCACGGCCTGTCGGCCCGGCACCGGTTCTGCCTCTCGGGCACGCCGCTGGAGAACAACCTCGCCGAACTGTGGTCGCTGTTCTCCTTCGCCTGCCCGGGCCTGCTCGGCGAGCGCAAGGCCTTCGCCCGGACCTGGCGCACGCCGATCGAGAAGCACGGCGACGCCGAGCGCGGCCGGCTGCTGGCCCGCCGGATCAAGCCGTTCCTGCTGCGCCGGACCAAGGAGGAGGTGGCGCGCGACCTGCCGCCGAAGACCGAGATCACCGAGGAGGTCGAGATGGGCGAGGCCCAGCGCGCCCTCTACGAGTCGATCCGGCTCGCCATGCACGCCCGGGTGCGGGAGGCGATCGCCGCCAAGGGCTGGGAGCGCAGCCGGATCGTCATCCTCGACGCCCTGCTCAAGCTGCGCCAGGCCTGCTGCGACCCGCGCCTGCTGAAGCTCGACCGGGCGCAGGAGGCCGGCTCGGCCAAGCTCGACCGCCTGGAGGAACTGCTCGACGCGCTCTTGGCCGAGGGGCGCCGGGTGCTGGTCTTCTCCCAGTTCACCTCGATGCTCGCCCTGATCAAGCCGCGGCTCGCGCAAAGCGGCGTCGCCTACACGGAATTGACCGGACGCACCCGCGACCGGGAGGGGGCGGTGCGGCGCTTCGAATCCGGCGAGGTCCCGGTCTTCCTGATCAGCCTCAAGGCCGGCGGCACCGGGCTCAACCTCGTCTCCGCCGACACGGTGATCCTCTACGATCCGTGGTGGAACCCGGCGGTGGAGGCCCAGGCCGTCGACCGCGCCCACCGCATCGGCCAGGACAAGCCGGTCTTCGTCCACAAGCTCGTCGCGGCGCGCAGCATCGAGGAGAAGATGGAGGACCTGAAGGCGCGCAAGAGCGCGCTCGCCCAGTCCCTCTTCGAGCACGACGGCACGCCGACCAGCGCGCTCACCCCGGCGGATCTCGACGCGTTGCTGGAGGAGTGAGATCCTTCCCCCGGGACAGCCTGACGCCAGATACGGCGGCTAGCCTCGCTCCTTGCCCGCTCTTCACAGGGGCGGCCCGAGTGAACGAATCGGCCCCGGTGACGGTTGCCTCTCGGCCGCCGCAATCGGCACTATGCTCGGCACGGGTGAGATGACCTCGCGGATGCAGCGCGGAATGACGACGCGAACCGGCGACGTGGTGGGATGGTCCTGGTCGGGCGGCGGATCCGAGGGACCGCCCCCGCCCCGGTGGAGCCTGCGCCGACGCCTCGCCCTCGGCCTCGCCGGCCTGGGGCTCGCCGGGGGCCTCGCCCTCGCCCTCGGCTTCCTCGCCTTCGTGGCCGGCCTCGCCCGCTCCGAGCGGGTGCCCCTCGGCCCCTCCGACGGCATCGTGGCGCTCACCGGCGGGGCGCAACGCATCGAGGACGCGATGGACCTGCTCGCCGGCGGCTACGGCCGGCGGCTCCTCATCACCGGCGTCAACGAGCGCACCAGCCGCGACGAGATCGCCCGGCTCAATCCGGGCCAGCAGCACCTGATCGACTGCTGCGTCGACCTCGACTACCGGGCCCGCAACACCATCGGCAACGCCATCGAGATCCGGCGCTGGATGCGCGAGAACGGTTTTCGGAGCGTCGCGGTGGTGACCTCGAACTACCACATGCCGCGCACCCTGGTGGAGCTCGACCATGCGCTGGCGGAGGGCCACCAGGTGGTGCCGCACCCGGTCGTCCCCGAGGGGGTCGACCCCGACCAGTGGTGGCGCCACCCGGCCTCGGCGCGGCTGCTCGCCTCGGAATACGCGAAGTTCCTGGTCGCCTGGGTCCGCACCCGGTTCGAGACCGACCCCGAGCATTCGAGCGCGGCGGTGCTGGTCAGCCGCGGCCACCCGGTGAAGATGGTGGCCGAGCCGCTGGTGCGGTGAATCTCCGGACGCTCTCGCGGCGACGCCCAGGTCAGGCGATCGTGTAATCCCCCGGCGCGATGTCGGCGCTGCGCAGGAAGATCTGCAGGGCCGGCTGCATCGACCGGTGCAGGTGCGCCAGGTCCTCGCGCCCGGCCCCGAGCGCCCGGGTCATCGCCTCCTCCAGGGAGCCCGCGCCGTAGGGCGCCGCGCCGTCCACCGCCGGCACCCCGCGGGCCTCGTCCCAGCCCATGGCGAGACGACGGATCAGGGCGACGTGCTCGGGACCGACCTCGAACACGATCTGCTCGGGCGACGTTCCCGTGCCCTCGTCTCGAAAGACGTCGGAGACGTGGGACAGGTCGAGCTTGGTCAGGGGGTTGTGGTAGCTGTAGCGGCCGGGCTTGAGGTCGGCATGGTGCAGGAAGGCGACCAGCGCCTCGCCGACCGCCCGGTGCTCCTCGGCCGCGCCCTCGTCGTCGCCGGTGACGTTGGCGATGTCGCCGTCGCGGTCGAGGCTGCCATAGGGCGCGTCCGGGTGGATCACCGGAGCGCCCTGCCCCGCCGGGTCCCAGGCCACGACCAGCCGCCGGATCAGGGCGATGCGCTCAAGCGTGATCTCGGTGGTGCGGCTGGTCATCAAGGGGCTCTCCGTGAGGCCCCTCTGTAGAGCATCGGTGCGGCGGGAGGGAGTCTCCGGCTTACCCGAGGCCCGCTGCTCGCCTCGTCCCCACGACATGACCAACCCTCCGCGTCATCCCGGGGCCGCGCAGCGGAACCCGGGATCCATAACCGCTGACGCTTCAGGAGGAGGCGAATGGCGTTCAGCCTGAGCCTGCACCATCGGCGGTTATGGATCCCTGGTTCTCGACTGCGTCGAGCCCCGGGATGACGTTGAGGGCAGCAGATCGGGGTCTGCTGGACTTGATGGAGCGGCCGGACGGGGCGTCAGATCCCCAGATACACCCGTCGCACCTCCGGATCGTCGCGCAGGGTCGCGGCCGGCCCCGAGAGCATCAGGCGGCCGGTCTGGAGCACGTAGGCGCGGTCGGCGATGCCGAGCGACTCCGCCAGGCGCTGCTCGACGAGCAGGATCGTGGTGCCCGAGGCGCGGATCGCCTCGATGGCGGAAAAAATCTCGTCGACGAGCTTGGGCATGATGCCCTGCGAGGGTTCGTCGAGCATCAGCAAGCGCGGCCGCGTCATCAGGGCGCGGCCGATGGCGAGCATCTGCTGCTCGCCGCCCGAGAGGGTGCCGGCGCGCTGCGGCAGGCGCTCCTTGAGGCGGGGGAACAGCGCGAAGACCCGCTCCAGCGGCGCCTCGCGGTCGGCGGCCTTGCGGTGGAGGTAGCTGCCGAGCCGCAAATTGTCGGCGACCGACAGGCGCGGAAACAGCCGCTTGTTCTCCGGCACGTAGGCGATGCCCCTGGCGGTGATGGCGTGGCCCGGCAGGCCGTCGAGGCGGGTGCCGTCGAACACCACCTCGCCGGATTTGGGCCGCTCCATCCCGGCGATGGACTTGAGCAGGGTCGACTTGCCGGCGCCGTTCGCGCCCGCCACGACGACGATCTCGCCGGAATCGACCTCGATCGAGACGCCCTGGATGGCCAACAGGCCCTGATAGGCGGTGGAGAGCCCGCGGACCTCAAGCAGCACGGTGACGCTCCCCCAGATAGGCGGTGATGACGCCCTCGTGGCGCACGACCTCGGTCGGGTGGCCCTCGGCGAGCACGCGGCCGAGATGCAGCACCACGGCCCGGTCGACGAGCGGCATCACCACCTCCATCACGTGCTCGACCATGATGACGGTGACGCCGCTCGCCGCCACCTTGCGGATCAGCTCGACGCCGGCCTTGGCCTCGCTCGGGGTGAGCCCCGTCAGCACCTCGTCGAGGAGGAGGAGCTTCGGCTCGGTGGCGAGCGCGCGCGCGACCTCGAGGCGGCGCTTCTCGGGCGGCGTCAGCTCGCCGGCCACGGCCTCGGCGCGGTGGCTCAAGCCAGCGAAGTCGAGGGTTTCCAGCGCCACCCGTCGCGCCGCCGCGGCGCTGGCGTGGCGGGCGAAGCCCCCGACGATCACGTTCTCGATCACGTTCATCGAGTCGAACGAGCGCGGCACCTGGAAGGTGCGGGCGATGCCGCGCCGGCAGCGCTCGGGGGCCGAGAGCGGGGTGATGTCCTCGCCGCGAAAGAAGATTTTTCCCTCGCTCGGCTGGTACGTGCCGGAGATCAGGTTGAACAGCGTCGACTTGCCGGCGCCGTTCGGCCCGAGCAGGCCGAGGATCTGGCCCTCGGGCACGTCGAGGCTGACATCGGCATTGGCGACGAGGCCGCCGAAGCGCAGCGTGACGTGGTCGATGTGCAGCAGGGGCGAAGAAGCAGCAGGCATGCTCACGGCGTCGCCTCCTCGTTGCGGGCCTTGCGGGTGCGGCGAAACAGGCTGAGCACGCCTTCCGGCCGGGCCAGCGCCACCACCATCACGAGCACGCCGTAGAGCATCAGGTCGAGGCCGTTGCCGCTGCCCCCGAGATAGGAGCGGCTGATCTCGGTGAGGGGGATCAGGATCGCGGCGCCGACGAGCGGTCCCCACAGCGTGCCGATGCCGCCGAGCACCGCCGGCAGGGCGAAGAGCAGCGAGAAGCGGAAGCTCATCACGCTCTCGGGGTCGATGTAGGAGACGTAGGCCGCGTAGAAGCCGCCGCCGATGGCGGTGAAGAAGGCCGAGACCGCGGCCGCCGCCATCTTGGAGCGGAAGACCTCGACGCCGAGGCTCTCGGCGGCCTGGGCGTCGTCCTTGACCGCGCGCCACCAGTAGCCCCAGCGCGAGCCCTCGATCAGCCAGGTCACGAACCAGACCACCGCCAGGAAGCCGACCGCGAAGTGGACGTACGGGATCTTGTCGCGGGCGAATTGCAGCGTCCACCACGAATCGGGGTTGAACGGCCACTGGATGCCCATCGCGCCGCCGACGAACTCCCAGTTGTGAACCAGGAGGAGGCCGATCTCCGCGATCACGATGGTGGCGATCGAGAAGTAGTGGCCGGCGAGGCGAAAGCACGGATAGCCGAGGATCAGCGCCACCACCGCCGAGAGCATCCCCCCCGCCAGCATGCCGAACCACGGCAGCACGCCGTAATTCACGAACAGGACCGAGGTCGCGTAGGCGCCGAAGCCGAAATACAGCGCGTGGCCGAGCGAGACCTGGCCGCAATAGCCGCCCAGGATGTTCCAGCTCTGCGAGAGCGCGGCGTACATCAGGGTGAGGATCAGGACGTTCTGGAGATAGACGTCGCGGATGCCGTAGGGAAGCGCGGCGAGGCCGGCGAAGACCAGGGCGGCGACGATCAGCTTGCGCCGGCGCTTCGCTGCGTAGCTCGCCTCGGCCCGGGCCGGGGCGGAGCCCGGCGCGAGGGCGGTGGTCAGCGTGGTCATCAAAGCCTCCCGAACAGGCCTTGCGGCCGCGCGAACACCACCGCGAGGTAGAGGGCGTAGACGCCGACGGATTTCAGCGCCGGCGGCAGGATCACCGCCGTGAAGGCCTCGACGAGGCCGACGATGATCCCGGCGACGAGCGCTCCGCCGACGCTGCCGAAGCCGCCGAGCGCCACCGTGACGTAGGCGATGAGGGCGAAGCTCGCCCCGACCTGGGGGTGGATGTAGTAGAAGATCGCCAGCACGGCGCCGGCGAGGCCGACGAGCGCGGCGCCCAACCCCCAGCCGAGGGCGAAGACCCGGTTGCGGTCGATGCCGACGAGCGCCACCGCGCCCTGGTCCTCGCGGGTCGCCTCCAGCGCGCGGCCGAAATCGGTCCGGCTCATCAGGAGGTGCAGGCCCCCGAAGGCGGCGAGCGAGACGAAGGCGCCGAAGATCTGCGGCCAGGGCAGGAAGATCCCGCCGAGTTCGAGGGTGCGCCCGCCGAGCCAGGTGTTCTGGACGTTGCGGTAATCGGGCGTGAACAGGTACTGCGCGGCGCCCTGGAGCAGGATCGCGAGCCCGAAGGTCGCGAAGATCTGCACCATGCCCTGGTTGGCCTTGGCCCGCATGGCGAAGCGCACCACGCCCAGATAGGCGGCGGCCCCCAGCATGAAGAGGAGGGCCGCCACCAGCGGCATCAGCACCACCGGGTCGAGCCGGGTGACCAGCACCAGCCCGAAGGTCGCGTACATCGCCAGCATCAGGAACTCGCCGTGGGCGAAGTTCACCACGTCCATCAGGCCGAAGATGAGGGAGAGTCCGACCGCGATCAGGGCGTAGATCAAGCCCATCAGGAGGCCGCTCGCCAGCACCTGCACCAGGGCTTGCGTCGTCATGGGGGTCGGAGCTCCGGTGGGCGGCGCGTGAAATTGTTCGATCGTCGTCAAGTAAAACGCGGGATCCCCTCTCCCGTGTGGGAGAGGGGTAGGGGTGAGGGTGGCGCGCTTCCGAATAGATCTGAACCGCTACGCTGCCAGCACGACGCTCTCAGCTTTACACGGAAGCGTGTCACCCTCACCCCCGACCCCTCTCCCACACGGGAGAGGGGAGGTATGCTTCACCTCGCGTCGTTCAGCAGGAAGAACGACCGGTTCAAGTATTCATCGGCCACTTCGCCGGCGCGACCGCGGCGGCATCCGGGAAGATCGTGACGAACTTGTCGCCGATCCATTGCAGCAGCACCGGGTCGGCATGGATGTTCTGGCCGTCGGGCCCGAAGGCTACCTTGGTCCAGGGCATCACCGTGCGGACGCCCGGGATGTCGGTAGCGGCGAGCGCGGCGCGGATCTTCTGGCCGTCGGTCGAGCCTGCGCGGTCGAGGGCGTCGGCGAGCACGATCAAGGCCATGAACTGGCGCGAGGAATTGTCGTTGAGGTCGCGGCCGGCCCGGGCCTTGTACATGTTGTTCACCGTCGCGACCATCGGGCGCTTGGCGGCGAGGTCGAGGGAGAAGCTGCCGCGGGAGATCAGCCCCTGCAACTTGTCGCCGACCGCGTCGTAGGTGACCTTCTCGGAGAAGCCGGCGGCCTGCGCGATGATGCTCTTCGGCTTGTAGCCGAGCTCGGCCATGGTCTTGGTGAGCAGGATCGCGTCGGTGGTGTAGCTCGTCGGCAAGAGCACGTCGGCGTTGGCGGTCTTGAGCTGCTGCACCTCGGCGGTCAGAGAGGGCGAGTTGCTCTTGTACTTCACGTCGGCGACGAGCTTGTAGCCGCGCTCGGCCGCCAGCTTGCGCTGCACGGTCGAGGAATCGACGCCGTAGATCGTGTCCTCGAAGAACAGCGCGACCGAGTCGATCGTCTTGCCCTGCTTGCGCTGGGCATCGAGGAAGTCGAACATCGCGGTCGAGAACATCTCGTCGTGCGCGGCCGGGCGGAAGAAGTACTTCAGGCCCTTGCGGTGCAGGCTCGGCGAGGAGGAATCGGCGCAGACGAAGGGCACGCCGTAGCGCTCGGCGGTGGCGCTGACGGTCGCCGAGACCGCCGACTGGTAGCAGCCGACGAGGGCCGAGACCTTGTCCTGGGTGATGAGGCGCTCGGCCTCGGCGCGGCCCTTCTGGGGATCGGCCTGGTGGTCGGCGAAGACGAGGCGGATCTTGGCGCCGCCCATGCCGGACAGGCCCGCGCCCTTGGCGCCCGGCAGGTCGAGGTCGTGGTCGTTGTTGATGAGGTCGAGCGCCGTCTCGATGGCGTGGCGGGCATCCACCCCGACCTGCGCGCTCGCCCCCGACATGGCGTAGAGCACGCCGACCACCACCTCCGGCGCCGCCGCGCGGGCCGGGGCGCCCCGCAACGAGGCGAGCGAGAGGGCGCCGGCGCCCACCAAGAGTTCTCGACGACGGATCATGCGCTGGTCTCCAGGGGGCTGCGATATCCTCTAAGCCTCATTCCGCGTCCCTTGAACAGCCGGCACGACACACATATCGAACCGGCTGTGGACACGATGCACGAACAAGACCCGGAGGTGACTTCAAGTTGCTCTTGAGACGAATGGACCGGGCCCATCTTCAGAGCACGGCGAACTCGTTGTTGCGCCGGTCGGTGATCAGCATGCAGCCGGGGGCGTGGGTGATGGCGAAGGCCGGCCGCACGGCGGCGATCACCGATTGCGGGGTCACGCCGCAGGCCCAGAAGACCGGGATCTCGTCGTCGCGGATCTCGACCGGATCGCCGTAATCGGGCGCCCCGATGTCCTGGATGCCGATCAGGTCCGGCCGGCCGAGATGCACCGGCGCGCCGTGCACGGAGGGGAAGCGCGAGGTGATCTGCACCGCCCGGATCGCCTGGGCGGGGGTGAGCGGGCGCATCGACACCACCATCGGCCCGGCGAAGCGGCCGGCCGGGGCGGTCGCGACGCTGGTGCGGTACATCGGCACCCGCACCCCCATCTCGACGTGGCGCAGGGGGAGCCCGTCCTCGGCCATCGCCGCCTCGAACGAGTAGGAGCAGCCGATCACGAAGGCCACGAGGTCGTCGCGCCACAGATCGGCGACCGAGTCCCGCTCCTCCACCACCACGCCGTCGCGCCAGATCCGGTAGCCGGGGATATCCGTGGCGATGTCGAGGTCGAGGCCGAGTTCGGGAATGCGGCGCTCGCCCTTCGCCGAGACGCCGATGATCGGGCACGGTTTCGGGTTGCGCTGGGCGAAGAGCAGGAACTCGTCGGCGAGGTCGGCGGGCAGCACCGCGAGGTTGCCCTGGACGTAGCCGTCGGCGATGCCGGCGGTGCAGCCGGTGATGGCGCCGCTGCGGCAGGCGAGTCGGGCCGCCTCGCCGCTCATCCGCGCCCGATCGAAGGGAAGGGTCATCACTGCTCCTCGTCCCGGATCTCGCGTGGTCCCGGATCGGTCCGTGCCCAGCGATGCGCCATGATCACCCGTTGTGCAGGTAAGGGCCAATCGTCATTTCGCATCGGTTTCGATAAGTCCTCCTTATCGATTGCCCGCGACGGAGCATCAGCGGCGCCAGTCCGGACAGGCCGCGACCTCGCAGGCGAGCCGCGCCGCCGTCGCGGCGAGCCCGTCGTCGGGGGCGCTGGGATAGGTGGCGGTGAAGTGGATGTCCGGCAGGGCCGGCGCCGGGGCGATGATCCGCAGCGCCCCCTCCTCGATGTCCCGGCGCACCACCTCGGGCGGAATCACCCCGATGCCGATCCCCTCCCGCGCCATCCGGACGATGGTGGAGAGCGAGGCGTTGCTGTGCAGGCGCGGCGGCGGCAGGTTCGACTGCGCCAGCATCTCGCGCAGGGACGCATAAGGGTTGGTGTTCTTCGGGTAGGTGATCAGCGGGTGCCGCAGCAGGCTCGCCAGGGTCACCTCGCCGGGACCGAGATCGAGCCCCGGCGCGGCGATCCAGGCCAGGGACACGCTGCAGAGCGGCAGGTTGACCAGGTTCGGCATGGTGATCGGCCCGACCAGGAAGGCGAGGTCGAGGTCGCGGTTGAGCAGCGCGTCGCGCATGGTGGGCGAGATGTCGACCGCGATGTCGACGGTGATCCCCGGATAGGACTCGTTCATCCGGGCGATGAAGCGCATCAGCCAGGTATGCACGATGGTGTCCGACACGCCGAGGCGCAGCACGCCGCGCATCGTCCCGGGCCCGGCCACCGCCTGCATCATCTCGGTGCGCAGGCGCAGGAAGCGCTCGGCGTAAGCCAGGAGGTCGCGGCCCTTCGCCGTCAGCACCACCGAGCGGGCGCGCCGTTCGAACAACCGGACCCCGAACTCCTCCTCGAGCGCCGCGATGCGCTGCGACACCGCCGGCTGCGAGGTGTTCATCCGCTCCGCCGCCTTGCGGAAGCTGCACAGCGAGGCGGTCCAGTAGAAGATCTCGAGGCTTCTCAGTTCCGCCATGCCCCGTCCCGGATCGCCCGCGGGACATGATGCAGCAAGGTTCGGACCATGCGCAAATGACGGCGGCCTGCGGCGGAATGCGAGAGGGTGGGCGCGGCCTTCTCCTCTCCCCGCGGGCGCAGGGCTGTCCGGGGAAACGAGTGGCGCGGGTTTCCCCTCCCCCCTCTGCGGGGGAGGGTGGCCCCAGCGTCAGCAGGGGCCGGGAGAGGGGCAGCGCGACGCTGATCCAGGTGGCGCGCGTCAAGAAACGCGCGACGTCTCCGGAAGCGTCGCCCCCTCTCCCGGCCCCCTCCGGGGGCCACCCTCCCCCGCAGAGGCTAGCGGATTCACACATCGAGGAAAAACAAAGCCCTGACAATGAGTTAGCTGATCGTCCCTCTACGCAGCCTTTCAAGCTAGGGCGTGGCGAAAAGCGAAACGAAATCAACAACCGGGCTGTCAAGGCTACGCTTCCTCCCGGGGTGTCAGAGTGAGATGTGTGAACACGCTAGCCCGCAGAGGGGGGAGGGAAAAGATCCGCGCCACTCGTTTCCCCGGACAGCCCTGCGCCCGCGGGAGAGGGGAAACCCGCGCCTCGTCCTTCCACGAGAAGCCCGTCTCACTGGTCCATGCTAGACGTCGCTTCGGACGGACAGGACCAGGCCAGTTTGGACGCAACCCCTCCCCGCGCGCTCCCCACGAGCGCCCGCATCGGCGCCGACCTGAAGGCGCAGATCGCCGCGGGCCTCTATCCGCCGGGCTCCGCCCTGCCCTCGACCCGGGCGCTGGCGGCGGAGCTCGGGATCTCGCGCACCACCGTGACGGCGGCCTACGACCAGCTCGTCGCCGAGGGCTATCTGGAGACGCGGCCGGGCGCCCGGACGCGGGTCGCCGCCGGCATCCTGCCGAATACGGCTCCGGCCGCTTCCGGGCCGAACCCGGCGCCCCGCCTCTCCGCCTACGGGCAGCGCCTCCTGGCGGAACCGCCCCCCGCTTCCCTGCCGGCCCCCGCGATCGATTTCCGCTACGGCGACCTCTCGGGCGACGACTTTCCGGTCCTCGCCTGGCGCCGGGCGCTCAACGCGGCCCTGCTGCGCCGGCCGGCCCGGCTCGGCTACGGCGATCCGCGCGGGCTGCCTCAGTTGCGCGCCGCGCTCCAGGCCTATCTCTGGCGGGCGCGGGGCCTCCGCTGCGGCCTCGACCAGATCGTCGTGGTCAACGGCTCGCAGCAGGGGATCGACCTCTGCACCCGGCTCCTCGTCGATCCCGGCGACCGGGTGGTGATGGAGGATCCGGGCTACGGCGCGGCGCGAAAAGTCTTCGCCGCCGCCGGCGCCGCGATCGTGCCGGTCCCGGTCGATGCGGAGGGCCTGCAGACCGGGCGCCTCCCGGAGATCGGCCCGGCGCGGCTCGCCTACGTCACGCCCTCGCACCAGTTCCCCCTCGGCGGCGTGCTGCCCGCCGCCCGCCGGCAGGCGCTGCTGGCCTGGGCGGAGGCCTGCGGCGCGACGATCGTCGAGGACGATTACGACGGCGAGTACCGCTTCGACGCGCGGCCGGTGGAGGCGCTGCGGAGCCTCGACCGGGCGGGACGCGTCGTCTACGTCGGCACCGTCTCCAAGACCCTCTCGCCGCAGCTGCGCCTCGGCTACCTGGTGGTGCCTGAAGCCTTGAGCGCGGCCTTCGCGGAGGCCAAGCGCCTCGCCGACCGGCAGGCGCCGGGGCTGGAACAGGCCGCCCTCGCCACCCTCCTGGCCGAGGGCGGCTACGAGCGCCACCTGCGCCAGGCGCGGCGGCGCAATGCCGGCCGGCGCGCCGCCCTGCTCGCCGCCCTCGCGGAGAGTTTCGGCGGGCGGGTGCGCGTCGAGGGCGCGGCGGCGGGCCTGCACCTCGTCGCCTGGTTCGAGGGCGTTCCGGCCGCGGCCGAGGCCGGGATCGCCGCGGCGGCGCGGGCGGCGGGAGTCGGCGTCTACCCGGTCGGCCCGACCTACCACGACGCGGCGACGCGGCCGGACCGGGCCGGGCTGCTCCTCGGCTTCGCCGGCAGCGAGCCCGAGACGATCCGGACCGGCATCCGCCGCCTCGCCGCGGCGCTCGGTGACGGGCCTCCCAGTGGGACGTGACCGGGGCGGCCGGCGCGCGAGGGGCGCCGTCCCACTCCTGCCGTCACCCCGCCCGCGACGACGTCCCGGCTCGAGCAAGCCTCGACCCGACCGGACCTCGGATACTTCCCACAGTATATGACCAAGGGACAACTCCGAAACAATCGCCGGATGCAGCGCCGACACGTCCGAATCTAAGCGTTCGGCAAGGAATCCCCCCTAGCCCGACAGCAGAGGCAGCATCCGGCCGGTGCATCGCTCCGGCCCTTTCCCGAGGGTCCCCGTGCAGCAACCATCTCCGGCATCGGCGGAGCCCCCGGGTCAGGGGGGGCGGCGGGAGGTCAGGCTGGGGCGCCGGCTCTGGGGCACCGCCCTCCTCCTCGCGGCGGGCCTCGTCGCCCTCACGGCGATCGTCATCGCGCCCTCGGTCGCGGCCTATCGCGACGGCCAGAGCAACCTCGTGCGCATCAGCCGGCTGCGCCAGGTGCTCGAGGCCGCCAACCGCCTCTCGGCGGAACGCGGCCCGGCGAACGTCGCGATGTCGATCGCGCCCGGCAGCGATCCGGCGGCGCAAGGACGGCTCGCCGCGTTCCGGGCGGCGAGCGACGGCGCCCTGGCGGCCCTGCGCGGGCCGGTGAAGGACGAGCCCGGCCACGCCCTCCCCTACGGCCTCCTCGCGGCGGCCGTCGCCCGGCTCGACGAGGCGCGGCGGGACGTCGACCGGGTGGCCGGCCTGCGGGCGGCGGAGCGGGGCCCGGAGGACATCACCGGCGCGATCGCCCGGATGATCGCCGCGGTCGACACGTTCCAGGACGTGGTCGCCTGGGAGATCCGCGAGATCGGCCGGGCCGACCCCGCTCTCGCCGGATCGGCCCTGATCGGCCACGCGGTGAGCGACCTGCGCGAGTATGGCGGCCGGATCGGCTCCGCCATCATCCCGGCCGTCGCCGTACACCGCCCCCTCGACACGCGCCAGTTCACCGACGCCACGCAGATCCGCGGCCGCATCCTGGAGCTGATGCGGCTGCTGCGCGGCCAGTCGGCGTTCGGGCCCGGGCAACCTATGGAAGGACTGTTCCGCGAGGTGGAGGAGACCTTCGCCGGACGCGGGCTCGGCCTGATCGAGGCGACGATCGCGGAGGGGCGCGCCTCGGGCCGGTACAGCCTCACCGCCGACGAGCTCACCCGCCGCTACGTGCCGACCCTGAAGCCAGTCGAGGCCCTGCGCGAGCGCTACCTCGCCGGCATGGTCGCGGGCTTCGCCGCCGAGCGCGACGCGATGCGCGCGCGGCTCCTCGCGGTCGCCGGCGGCACCGTCGCGATCCTCGTCCTGCTGGTCGCCCTGCTGCAATCCCTGCGCGCCTCGGTGCTGCGCCCGCTGCTGGTCGCGCGGGAGACCGCGATGGCGCTGGCCGAGGGCGGCGTGCCCGCCGCCCGCCCGCAGCCGGCCCTGCGCATCGTCGAGATCCGCCGGCTGTTCGACGCGCTCGCGGTGCTGGAGGACCGGATGCGCGAGCGCGCCCGCCTGATGGAGACCCTGCGCCGGCAGGCCGAGACGGACGGCCTGACCGGCCTGAGCAACCGCCGCGGCCTCGCCCTGGCGATGGGGCGCGCCGCCCCCGAGCGGCCGGCCGCCGCCCTGATGATCGACCTCGACGGCTTCAAGAAGGTCAACGACATGCTCGGCCACGAGGCGGGCGACGACCTGATCCGGCAGGCCGGCGCGCGCCTCTGCGCCTGCACGGGCAAGGCCGGCCTCGTCGCCCGGATGGGCGGCGACGAGTTCGCGGTCCTGCTGCCCGGCTACGACGAGGACGCCGCCGTCACGGTCGCCGGGACGATCCTGCACAGCCTCTCCGAGCCGTTCCCGGTCGACGGCCAGACCATCCATATCGGGGCGAGCATCGGCATCGCGCTCAGCCCCGGGCACGGCCCCCTCGCCGACGGGCTGCTCGCCAGCGCCGACATGGCGCTCTACGAGGCCAAGCGCGCCGGGCGGCACTGCCACCGCGTGTTCACGCCCGCCTTGCGCGACGCCACCCTGGCCTGGACCGCGCGCCAGCAAGAACTGCCCCGGGCGCTGGCGGCCGGGGAGTTCGCGCTGGTCTACCAGCCGCAGGTGCGCCTCCGCGACCGCCGGATCGTCGGCGCCGAGGCCCTGATCCGCTGGCGCCATCCCCGGCTCGGCCTGCTCGCGCCGGGCGAGTTCCTGGCTCCCCTCGAGGCGAGCCGGCTCGCCGCGCCGGTGGGCCGCTGGGTGCTGCGCGAGGCCTGCGCCCAGGCCGCCGCCTGGCGCCGGGACGGGGCGGGCGACCTGCGCCTCAGCGTCAACCTGTTCGGCGCGCAGTTCCACTCGGTGAGCCTCGTCGACGAGGTGCGGGCGGCGCTCGCCGATTCCGGCCTGCCGGCCTCCGCCCTCGAACTGGAGATCACCGAGACCATCATCCTGCAGCACGACGAGGCCCTGATCGCCCCGCTGCGGGCCTTGCGCGACCTCGGCATCGGGCTCGCCTTCGACGATTACGGCACCGGCTACGCCTCGTTGAGCCTGCTCAAGCGCTTCCCGCTCACGCGGCTGAAGATCGACCGCTCCTTCGTGCAGGGCATGGAGGCCTCAGGCCAGGACGGGACGGGCCTCAACCAGGCGATCCGGGACCGGGCGATCGTCCAGTCGGTGCTGACCCTCGGCCGCAGCTTCGGCCTTTCGGTGACCGCCGAGGGCGTCGAGACCGAGGCGGTGGCCGGGCGGCTCCTCGCGAAGGGCTGCGAGGAGGCGCAGGGCTACCTGTTCGGCCGGCCGATGCCGGCGGAGGCCTTCGCGGCCCTGTTGCTTCCGGAGGAGCGGCTGAGGGCGTGATCCGCGCCGGCATGGCCGGCGCCCGGGGCGTGACAGCCGGCTCGGTTCCGTCCGGTCCGCCGGCGTGGTAGCGAGGCCGCGTCCCGTCCTCGAACCCGCGTTCCCGCATGAACCCCATCTTCGCCGACCTGCCGACCACCGTGTTCGAGGTGATGTCGGCGCTCGCCCGGGAGACCGGCGCCGTGAATCTCGGCCAGGGCTTCCCGGACGATCCGGGCCCGGCCGACGTGCGCGCCAAGGCCGCCGAGGCGGTGGTGGAGGGCTGGAACCAGTACCCGCCGATGATGGGGCTGCCGGAGCTGCGCCGGGCGATCGCGGCGCATTACGCGCATTGGCAGGGGCTCGACCTCGATCCCGACGCGGAGGTGATGGTGACCTCCGGCGCCACCGAGGCGCTGGCCGGCGCCCTGATGGCCCTGATCGAGCCCGGCGACGAGGTCGTGCTGTTCGAGCCCATGTACGACGCCTACCTGCCGCTGGTGCGCCGGGCCGGCGGCGTGCCGCGCTTCGTCACCCTGACGCCCCCACATTTCCGGATCACCGAAGCGGCGCTCGCCGCCGCCTTCTCGCCGCGCACGAAGGTCGTGCTGCTCAACAATCCGCTCAACCCCTCGGCCACGATCTTCCCGGACGAGGACCTGGAGTTGCTGGCGCGCTTCTGCCAGCGCTTCGACGCCGTGGCGCTCTGCGACGAGGTCTGGGAGCACGTGGTGTTCGACGGCCGCCGCCACCGGCCGCTGATGGCGCTTCCGGGCATGCGCGAGCGCACGGTGAAGATCGGCTCGGCCGGCAAGATCTTTTCCCTCACCGGCTGGAAGGTCGGCTTCGTGATGGCCGCCCCTCCCCTGATGCGGGGGCTCGCCAAGGCGCACCAGTTCCTCACCTTCACCACGCCGCCGAACCTCCAGGCGGCGGTGGCCTACGGGCTCGCCAAGGACGATTCCTATTACGAGGGCATGCGGGCCGACTTCGCCCGGGCCCGCGATCGGTTCGCCGACGGCCTCAAAAGTCTCGGCTTCAGCGTCCTGCCCTCGGCCGGCACCTACTTCCTCAACCTCGACATCGCCCCCCTGGGCGAGACCGACGACGTCGCCTTCTGCGAGCGGCTGGTGCGGCAGCACGGCGTCGCGGCGATCCCGGTCAGCGCCTTCTACGCCCACCAGCCGGTGCGCAGCATCGTGCGGTTCTGCTTCGCCAAGCGCGACGACACCCTCGACCGGGCGCTGGAGCGCCTGCGCGGCCTGGCGGCAGGACGCGCAACCTGATGCGGGGCCTCCTTGTCGAGCCGGGGAGCCGGGGCCACATCCTGGACCATGAGCACCACGCACCCGCTCCGGAGCCCCGGGATGACCTCTTCGCAGACGGCCGGCCGCGTTCCGCCCTTCGGGGCGGGGTCCTTCGGCCAAGGTTCTTTCGGCCAAGGTTCCTTCGACCAAGGGTCCTCCGGCAACGGAGCCGAGTTCAAGGCCGGCGGCTTCAAGGACGGCCGCTTCCCGCAGGACGACCCCTTCTCCTTGCGGGCCCGGGGCCCCAAGGCCCTGGAGGGCTCGTCGCCCGAGCAGGTGATGGCGCGGCTCGACCTGCTCGCCCATCTCCTCGACACGGCGATCCTGCTGCCGGGCAACCGGCGCATCGGCCTCGACGCGATCGTCGGCCTGATCCCGGTGATCGGCGATGCGATCACCACGGCGATCTCGTCCTACATCGTCTGGGAGGCGAAGCGCCTCGGCGCGCCGCGCTGGCTCCTCGCCCGGATGGCCGCGAACGTGGCGATCGACGGCGTGGTCGGCGTGGTGCCGATCGTCGGCGACCTGTTCGACGCCGCCTTCAAGGCCAACCGCCGCAACGTGCAGTTGCTGCGCCGGCACCTGGAGCGCAGCGGCGCGCTGAAGCCCAGCGTGATCGACGTCACCGCGACCCGCATCGATTGATCCCAGACGTACGGCCGGGGGACGCCGCATGAACCAGCGCCCCCCGACGCCTGAGCTCGACGCCGTCCCGGTCACCTCGCCGGCGGCGGGGCCGGTCAGTCTGCCGCTGCCGGGTCCCGCCGGCACCGGGCGGCTGTCGCCGCTGAACCGGCGGCGGCTGGCGAACTTCAAGGCGAACCGGCGCGGCTACTGGTCGTTCGTGCTGTTCTGCCTGCTGTTCGTCACGAGCCTCTTCGCCGAGTTCATCGCCAACGACCGGCCGATCATCGCCTCCTACAAGGGCGAGATCCTGTTTCCGATCGTCGTCGATTATCCGGAGGAGAAGTTCGGCGGCTTTTTGGCCCGCACCGATTACCGCGACCCGGTGATCGTCAAGGAGATCGCGCAGAACGGCTGGGCCGTCTGGCCGCCGATCCGCTTCTCCTACAACACCCACAACCTCGACCTGCCCGTCCCGGCCCCCGCCCCGCCGACCTGGCTCCTCTCGGACGCCCAGTGCAGAACCGTGGCGGAGAAGACCGGCGGCACGACCTGCCGCGACATCGAGTGGAACTGGCTCGGCACCGACGACCAGGGCCGCGACGTCGTCGCCCGGCTGCTCTACGGCTTCCGCCTCTCGGTGCTGTTCGGGCTGACCCTGGCGCTCGTCTCCTCGGTGATCGGGGTGCTCGCCGGCGCGGTGCAGGGCTATTTCGGCGGCTGGGTCGACCTCGTGTTCCAGCGGGTGATTGAGATCTGGACCGCGATCCCGTCGCTCTATCTCCTGATCATCATCTCGTCGATCATCACCCCGAGCTTCTTCGTGCTGCTCGGGATCCTGCTGCTGTTCTCGTGGGTGTCGCTGGTCGGCGTGGTGCGGGCGGAGTTCTTGCGTGCGCGCAACTTCGAATACGTGCGGGCGGCCCGCGCGCTCGGGCTCTCCAACGCCCGCATCATGTTCCGCCACCTCCTGCCCAACGCGATGGTGGCGACGCTGACCTTCCTGCCCTTCGTGCTGAACGGCTCGATCACTACCCTCACGTCGCTCGACTTCCTAGGCTTCGGCCTGCCCCCGGGCTCGCCGTCGCTGGGCGAGATGCTGGCGCAGGGCAAGGCCAACCTGCAGGCGCCGTGGCTCGGGCTGACGGGCTTCGCGGTGATCGCCGTGACGCTGAGCCTCCTGATCTTCGCCGGCGAGGCGGTGCGGGACGCGTTCGATCCGCGCAAGACGTTCCGGTGAGGAGCCCCCGGCTCGGCCTCGCGGCGGTTTTTTCCATCCTCCACGTCATCCCGGGGCCGCGTAGCGGAACCCGGGATCCATAAACTCGACGTTTGAGGATGAAGCGGAACGCGACCCGTCTCGTTCTCGAACGTCGGCGGTTATGGATGCCGGGCTCTCGCCAAGGCTCGCCCCGGGATGACCCGGAGGGCTTCAAGACTGTCGGGCGACCCCCCGACGGTGCTCAGTCCCGGTACACCCGCTCGTAGCGCCTCCCGAGGCCGGTCAGGATCTCGTAGCCGATCGTGCCGGCGTTGCGCCCGACCGTATCGACGTCGAGCCCGTCGCCGATCAGGATCGCGGGCGCGCCCCTGACCAGGGCGTCCTGCGGCGCCTCGGTGACGTCGAGGATGATGAGGTCCATCGAGACGTTGCCGACGAAGGGGCAGCGCACGCCCCCAACCACCGCCTCGCCGCGGCCGGTCGAGGCGCGGGGAAAGCCGTCGGCGTAGCCCAGCGACAGGGTGGCGAGGCGCCGGGGCCCCGGGGCGACCCAGCGGGCGTTGTAGCCAGCGGTCTCGCCGGCCGCGACCTCGCGGACCTGGAGGATGCCGGCCTCGAGCCGCACCACCGGGCGCATCGGGTTGTCGTGGCCAGGCCGCGGGTTGCCGCCGTAGAGGGCGTAGCCCGGCCGCGCCAGGTCGGCGCGGCAGACGGGCAGGAAGTCGCCCGACGAGTTGGCGAGGGAGGCCCGGATCCCCGGATAGGCGGCCCGCAGGGTGGCGAACGCCGCCGCCTGCCGGTCGGTGAGGGGGTCGTGCTCGACCTCGGCACTGACGAGATGGCTCATCAGCAGGTCGATGCCGGCCTCAGCGATCACCGGGTCGCCGGCGAGCGCCAGCCCCTCCGGCACCGACAGGCCGAGGCGGTTCATGCCGGTATCGACGTGGAGCGCCGCCGGGCGCGTCACGCCCTCGGCCCGGTTCGCCGCCGCCCATTCGGCGATCTCCTCGCGCGAACCGAGCACCGGGCGGAGATTCGCGGCCCGGTAGTCCGGCGCGCGGCCGGGCGGGAAGCCGTTCAGCACGTAAATCGCCGCCTCGGGCACCGCCTCCCGGGCGGCCAGCCCCTCCGACAGGTGGGCGACGAAGAAGGTGCGGCAGCCCTCGCGCCACAGGGCCGGCGCGGCCCGGGCGATGCCGCTTCCATAGGCGTCGGCCTTGATGACCGCGGCGGTCTCCGGGCATTCCGCCACCTCGGAGAGGTGGCGCCAGTTCGCCCGCAGGGCCGAGAGGTCGATGGTGAGGCGGCCGCCATGGCCGATGGGGCTCGATTCGCTCATGCGCCCGGTCTACCGCCCGGAAGGGGGAGGAGCCAAGGGCTCGGCGAGATCTGGATGACCGAAAGTCAGGCGATCCCATCTCGACCTCACTGCGTCATCCCGGGTTCCCGGCTGCGCCGGGCCCCGGGATGACGCGGAGGGTGGCGGGGCCGCCGCGAAAGAGGCGGGCAGCCTCACATCGTGTCGGGCAGCCGGTCGCCCTGCGCCAGGTTCGAGAACCGGGTGATCTCGGCGTCGAACTGGAGTTCGACCGTGCCGGTGGGGCCGTGGCGCTGCTTGCCGAGAATCACCTCGGCCTTGCCGTAGACGCGGTTCATCTCGGCCTCCCAGGTGAAGAACTCCTCGGTGCCCTCGCGCGGCTTCTTGTTCTTGACGTAGTATTCCTCGCGGAAGACGAACATCACCACGTCGGCGTCCTGCTCGATCGAGCCCGATTCGCGCAGGTCCGAGAGCTGCGGCCGCTTGTCGTCGCGGGCCTCGACCTGGCGCGAGAGCTGCGACAGGGCGACGATCGGCACCGCCAGCTCCTTGGCGAGCGCCTTCATGCCGGTGGTGATCTCGGTCATCTCCTGCACCCGGTTGTCGCCCTTCTTGGATGAGCCCGACAGGAGCTGGAGGTAGTCGACGACGAGGAGGTCGAGGCCGCGCTGGCGCTTGAGCCGGCGGGCGCGGGCCGCCAGCTGGGCGATCGAGATGCCGCCGGTCTGGTCGATGTAGAACGGGATCGTCTGCATGTCCCGGGCGGCGTCGGTGATCTTGTAGAATTCCTCGGGCCGGATGTCGCCGCGGCGGATCTTGTAGGAGGCGACGCCCGATTGCTCGGCGATGATGCGGGTGGCGAGCTGCTCGGCCGACATTTCGAGCGAGAAGAAGCCGACGATGCCGCCGTTCTTGGTCGCGATCGAGCCGTCGGGCTGCTTCTCGCCGACATAGGCCTTGGCGATGTTGAACGCGATGTTGGTGGCGAGCGAGGTCTTGCCCATGCCGGGGCGGCCGGCCAGGATGATCAGGTCCGAGGCCTGCAACCCGCCCATCTTGGCGTCGAGGTCGGACAGGCCGGTGGCGATGCCCGACAGCCGCCCCTCGCGCTGATAGGCCTTGGCCGCCATGTCGACCGCCGCCGTCAGGGCGTCGGAGAATTTCTGGAAGCCGCCGTCGTACTTGCCGGTCTCGGCGAGCTCGTAGAGCCGGCGCTCGGTCGCCTCGATCTGCTCGCGCGGCGAGGTCTCGACCGGGGCCTCGTAGGCGCCGTTGACCAGGTCCTCGCCGATGGTGATGAGCCGCCGGCGCAGAGCCAGGTCGTAGATCGTGCGGCCGTAATGCTCGGAATTGATGACCGTCGTCGCCTCGGCGGCGAGCCGGGCGAGGTACTGGCCGACCGTGAGGCCGCCGAGATCCGCGTCGCCGAGATAGGTCTTCAGCGTGATCGGGCTCGCGAGCTTGCCGGCCTTGATCAGCGTGATCGACACCTCGTAGATCCGCCGGTGCACCTCCTCCATGAAGTGCTCGGGGAGCAGGAAGTCCGAGACCCGGTAGAATGCGTCGTTGTTGACCAGGATCGCGCCGAGCAGCGCCTGCTCCGCGTCGATGTTGTGCGGCGCGACGCGGTATTCCTGCTGCACGGGTTCGAGGTTCGCCGTCAGGGTGCTGGGAATGGCCATCCGGCGGGGCTCCGGCTCATCGAAGGGGGCGGCACGGGTCGGGCGACCGCGTGTCATATCATAGACGTGGCGGCGACCATCGCACCGTCGTGGTTGACCAAACCTTGCATCCTCGACCGAAGCTCGGACTCAGGCGGCCCGAGCGGTCGCGCGAAACGCAGGCGGGGCCCGCGACTCGCGCCGCGGACCCCGCCATGCTGGAACAAAATGGGAACAAGTCAAGCCCGACAAGCGGGCTTGTCCCCGCTGTCCCGGCAATCCCACCTTCACGGGCGGGATTGCCGTGGAGCGATCAGCGGTCGTCCGCGTCCGGGCCGGCCTCAGCCAGGGCGGCGCCGACCTCGAGGCCGAGATCGTCGAGGTTGAACTCCTCGCGGGTGGTGGTCGACTCGCCGCGGGCCTGGCGCTCGGCCTCCTCGGGGCTGCGGGCGATGTTGACGGTGACCTTCACCTCGACCTCGGGGTGCAGCACCACCGGGACCTCGTGCAGGCCCAGGGTCTTGATCGGCTGCGCGATGTTGAACTGATCGCGGTTCACCGTGAAGCCGTCCTGGGTCACCACCTCGGCGAGGTCGCGCGGGGAGACCGAGCCGTAGAGCACGCCGGTCTCGCCGGCCTGGCGGATCAGCACGAAGCTCTTGCCGTTGAGGGTCTCGCCGACCTTCTCGGCCTCCGAGCGGCGCTCGAGGTTGCGGGCCTCGAGCTGGGCGCGCTGGTCCTCGAAGCGCTTCTTGTTGCCTTCCGTGGCGCGCAGGGCCTTGCCGCGGGCGAGGAGGAAGTTGCGGGCGAAGCCCGGCCGCACCTTCACGGTCTCGCCCATCTGGCCGAGCTTGGCCACGCGCTCGAGCAGGATCACTTCCATGGTCGTCGTCCTTCCAGTATGGGGCCTCGTCGGCCCCGGGTGGTGATGGCGGAGCGTTCCGCCGTCGGGGAACCGGATCGCCTCGCGGCGTCCCGGGGATTCGTCAAGGTCAGGCCACCGGCGGGGTCAGGTCACCGGAGGAGCTTGGGCCGGCCGGCGCCGCCCGGTGAGGGCGTCGACGAGGCCGAACAGGGCGAGCGCGGCGAGCGCCAGCCCCTGGGTGAGGAAGACCAGCACGTAGAGGCCGATCAGGATCGGCGTGCGGCCGGGCTTGCCGCGGCTGCGGTCGTGGAGCGCGGCGAGCCCCTGCAGCGCCAGGGCGGCCGCGAGGGCGCCGAGCAGCGCCACCCCGAAGGCGCCGGCATAGCCCGGCAGGAGCGAGAGCACGGCACCGACGACCAATCCCCACAGGGCCCGGCGCGGCAGCGCGGTGGCGGGCAGGTCCGGCCAGGGCCGGGCGAGGCGGCCGGAAATCTGCACCACCCGGGCGCCGGCCCAGAGATAGAAGGTCAGGAGCAGGGTGAAGGTCGTCGCCATGATGGCAGGGGCGAGGCCCGCGACACGCTCGGCGATGCGGGCGAGGTCGTCCTCCTCCAGCCCGGCGCCGCGGGACGGGGTCTCCTGCATCTGCAGTTGCAGCATCGCCCGGGCGAGGCGGCGGACCCGCTCCTGGTAGGCGGCGTGGTCGCCGGAGGACAGCATCACC
Organism: Methylobacterium sp. 174MFSha1.1; assembly: GCF_900116815.1. Taxonomy (NCBI): domain Bacteria; kingdom Pseudomonadati; phylum Pseudomonadota; class Alphaproteobacteria; order Hyphomicrobiales; family Methylobacteriaceae; genus Methylobacterium; species Methylobacterium sp. 174MFSha1.1. The sequence continues at coordinate 36,217 of NZ_FPCB01000019.1, forward strand.
ACGACCACGAGGGCGATCGCCGCGGTGACGGCGACCCAGGCCAGCAGCCGGCCGGTCGGGTACCATTCCATCCCACCGGAGGACTTTTGCCCGCCGGAGGACTTCTGGCGGCCGAGCAGCGCGAGGTAGCCGAGCCACCAGGCGGGGAGCGCGGTCGAGACCAGGAAGGCGAGGCCGCGCAAGGGGGACGAGACGATCGCGAGGGCGAGCGTGCCGGAAGCGGCGGCGACGAGGCCGGTCCTGTGGCTCCAGCCCATCGCCACGATCAGGATCGGCAGCGGGGCGAGCAGGTAGAGGGCCAGCGCGAGCGGCGTCGCCTGGACGACGACCCCGATCAGGAGCGCCGAGGCGAGGCCGGCGACGACGCCGATGCCGGTGTGACGAACCATGACACCTTGTCCGCTGTCCCGCCGCCCGTCCGGGCGGGGTTAGAGGCGCGAAAGAGAACGCCCCAGCGACCCGGCGGCGGGAAGCCGCCGGGTTGTTGATCGAAAGATTTAGCGGATCACGTAGGGCAGGAAGCCCAGGAAGCGGGCGCGCTTGATCGCCTGGGCGAGCTCGCGCTGCTTCTTGGCCGACACCGCGGTGATGCGCGAGGGCACGATCTTGCCGCGCTCGGAGACGTAGCGCGAGAGCAGCTTCACGTCCTTGTAGTCGATCTTCGGGGCGTTGGGGCCCGAGAACGGGCAGGTCTTGCGCCGACGGAAGAACGGACGACGGCCACCGCCGCCACCAGCACCGAAAGCCATGGCTTACTGCTCCTCGTTCGTGTTGCGCTCGGCGCGCTCAGGCCGCTCCGGACGGTCGCCACGGTCCGGACGGTCGCCGCGCTCGGGGCGGTCACCGCCGCCGAAGCCGCCGCCGAAGCCGTCGTCATCGCGGCGACGGCCGCGCTCGCGGTCCTTGCGCTCGTCGCGGTCACGCTTCTGCATCATCGCGGACGGCTCGGACTCGAGCTCCTCGACGCGCACGGTCATGAAGCGCAGCACGTCCTCGGAGATGCGCATCTGGCGCTCCATCTCGGCGAGGGCCGCCGGGGGAGCGTCGATGTTGAGGAGAGTGAAGTGCGCCTTGCGGTTCTTGCGGATGCGGTAGGCGAGAGACTTCACGCCCCACATCTCGGTCTTCTCGACCTTGCCGCCGTTCTGCTCGATGACGGACTTGTAGGTCTCGACCATCGTTTCGACCTGCTGCGAGGTCACGTCCTGGCGAGCCAGGAACACATGCTCATAGAGAGCCATGATGGGCCTTTCTCAGGGAGACTAAGGCCCGCTGCACGAGCACGCGGGAAGCGGTTTCGGGCGTCGGGCCGGTTCGTCCTCGCGTCGCACGGCGCCAAGCCCTTCGAGCCTGCAAAGGCCCGAGCGGTTGTTCGAAGGCGGAGACACGGGACGACGGGGCGGACCCCTGTGCCGGACATCAAGCCCGACACCGTCCGTTCAGCCCCCGGCCGGAGCGAACGCGAGGCGCGGCCTATAGCAGGTTCGGGAAGGAAGGCAAGAGGGAGCGCGTCGGACGGCGCTAAGGCGGGCGTAACCATCGCGCCGCTAGGGTAGCGCCGCGTTCACTACAGGATGTACTCGCCCGATGGCGTCGGCCGCGGCCTTCCGACCCGACAGAGTGCCGCCGGCGGCCTCCCTCGCCGACCTCGTCGAGGCGGCCGAGCGGGTCGTCGATGCGGGCCGCACCCTCGACGGCGTCGCCGACCTCCTGGTCGCCCGGGCCGGTGGGCTCTCCGCCACGCAGGTCGGCGCCTTCGACGAGGTGCTGACGGTCCTCGTCGAGGGGGCCGGCACGGGCTCGCGCGGGCGGCTCGCCCGGCAGGTCACCGCGCTTGCCCGGCCGCCGCGCAAGCTGGCCCGGCGCCTCGCCTGCGACCCCGAGGCGAGCGTCGCGGTGCCGGTGCTGGCGCGCTGCGCCGCCCTGTCCGACGAGGTGCTGCTGCGCGTCGCCCGCAGCCGCGGACCGGTGCATCTCGCGGCCATCGCCCGGCGCGAGACGGTCGCCGCCCGGGTGGCGGACGTGCTCGCCGACCGGGGCGACGAGGCGGTGATGGGGACGCTCGTCGCCAATCGCGGGGCGCAGCTCTCGCTGTCGGCGCTGACGCTCCTGTCCGCGCGCATGGAGGACCGGGACCGCCTCGCGGCGGGGCTCACGGCCCGCGGCAGCCTGCTGCCGGGCCAGCGCGAGGCGCTCCTGCGGCCCGCTGCCCGCCCCGGCCCGCCGCGGCGCGCCGTCGCGGCGGTCGCCCTGCGGGTCCGGCTCGGGCTCGATGAGGCCGACCTGCGGAGCTGGCTCGCGCATGGCCGGACCGCCGAGGCGCTGATCGGCCTCGCCCACCTCGCCGGCTGCCCGCCCGAGCGGGCCGAGGCGGCGCACCGCGCCCCGGCGTCGCGGGCGCTCGCCCTGATCGTGCGGGCGGCGGATCTGCGGCTCTCGACCCTCGGCGCCTACCTGCGGGCCCGCCCCGGCCCGGCCCCGACCGCCGAGGCGGCCGGCGCGGCGGTGCAGGCCTACCGGTCCGTGACGGTGGCGCAGGCCCGTGCGCTGGTCGCGCCGCAGGGCTGAACGAAGCGGGCAGCGCGGAGGCCGCCGTCAGCAGACGCTCGACCCGCTCGAATGGACCGTCGTCGTCCATCCCCGTAGGGTGGTGCCCGAGGTGATGGTGAACAGACGCGAGATCAGCGGGAACAGGGCGACGTACTTGATCTGGATGACGACGACGATCGCGTTGTCCTTGTCAGACATCAGGGCGAGGGCGCTCGCCGATACGTCGGATTCCAGGTACGTCATGTTGCCGGCACAGATCTTGATCGCGTTGTTACTCTCGCTGATCTGCGCCATGCTGACGGTCGGCTGGTTCTGGCTGTACCGGACCAGGGTGTTGGCCTGCCGCGCCATGTAGGCGTTCATCGTGTTCGTCGTGCAGCTCTGGTCGCTCGATCGGGAGCAGCTGGCGATCAGGCTCCCGATCTGCGTCGACGAGCGCTCGATGTCGCGGGTGATGGTCGAGACCTGGATGAAATCGACCAGCCCGGCGAACAGCAGCAGCAGGATCGTCGCCAGAAGGGCGAATTCCACCGCCACCGACGCCCGTTCGCTGCGGCGGAACCGGTCGATGATGGCGAGCCCTCGCGGGCGGCGCGGCGCGCTCATCGCCGGAACACGACCGAGGCTTGGGCGGTGATCGCCGGAATGAGGGGCAGGATGCGCAACGTCGGCAGCGCCGCCCGCAGCAGCAGCGCGTCGCCGGACGAACCCGCGCTGAACGTCGCGCCGGTGACGCCCGTGGCCGCGGTCGGCGCGTCGGTCAGCCGCATCATCTCGACGACGACCTGCGCCTTGCACGATTGCGTTTGCATGACGCGGATCTTCGCGCACAAAGTCGTCTTGTAGAGGTCGGCGCTGGCGAGCAGCAGCTCCGGCTCGGGCGCCGAGGCCGAATCGTACAACGCGTTCGACAACAGCACCTGCGTGTACTGGGCAATGACGAATTGCAGGGCGCCGATGATCATGAAGATCGTCGGCCAGGCCAGGAAGGCCATCTCGACCGAGGCGACCCCGCGCCGGCAGTCGCGCAGTTCGCGGAGACGATGACGCCACATCTCCTCGCGCCTCAGCTGGGGCAGGAATTGCGGCAGATGCGCAGGTAGTCGATCAGGCCGCCATAGGTGTCCTCCCGGCCCGCCGCCCGCCAGCTGATCCGGTACTCGGTCGTGCTCGCGCCCGGGTCGACCGGAACGACGAAGTTGATCACCCGCTCGGTCCACGCATCCGCCTGCACGCAGACATCGACCATCGAGGAGGCCGCGAAGGTGTAGTTGCCGGACTTCTCGACGTAGACTTCGATGCGGTTGGTCTGTCCGTCGACCTGGTACCACGAGACGTCGCTGTCCTTGGCGCCGCAGATGACCCGGCCGGGCTGGTTCGGATCGCGCTGGCGCGCGATGTACCAGTACCGGACCTGATAATTGCCCGGCGACAGATCCATGATGCGCGACATCGTCGAGTTCGAATGGCAACTCTTGTTGCCGGCATTCGCCGAGGTGTTGCAATCGCTGTCCAGCTCCGCGAAGAAATCGCCGAAGCGAACGACGTTGCTGGCCAGTTCGCGCTGGCCGTTGATCTCGATGCCGGCATTCTGCGTCGTCCAGCCGTTCCAGCTGTTGCCGTTCTTGACGCCGCCGAGCACGCTCCAGCTGTTGTACTGCACGCTGTGGCTCGGTCTCTCGAACGACTCGGTGAACAGCAGCTGCGGCGCGCTACTCGAGGTCAGCGCGGTGGCGGCCGAGACGACCGGGCAATCCCGCGCGACCGCGAAGTCCACACCCTGCATCTTCAGGATCGAGCTGAAGACGATGGGCATCCGTCCGGTCGCCGAGACGTGGACGTTGATGTCGGTGGTGTTGGTAGCCGTCAGGACGTCGCTCGCGTTGAGCCCCTTGGCGACCTTGACGCGGTCGGCGATCGGCTGGATGTCGGAGGCCGGATACAGCTTCGTGGCATCCGTCGACCGCACGTCCTGCGGCTTGCGGGCGTCGATATAGGCCTTGGCCTGGAGGCAGGCCAGTTCGGCCGCGCTGGTCAGGCGCTGGCGGTAAGCAAAGGCGCGAGAGGCCTCGATCGATCCACCGACGCCGATCAAAAGGGCCGGCAGCGCGATCGCGATAATGATTGCGACGCTGCCGCTCTCATCGTTCAATGACATAAAATTGATCCGACGATAGACTCACAAGTGAAACTGCGCCGGCATTTGCTTATTTTTCGATAATGGGTCCCTCGAAAACGAGCATATCTGCGTTTCGCGCACCGCGTGACTGCTCGGCGACCGGCGTTCCAGCCGTCGCGAACAGCGCACGCGGGCAAAATACAGGGATCGTCCTGGGCAGTCCTGCAAATCCCGGCGCCAAGCTGCCGAATTCAACTGCCCGAAGGTCAGCCACTTCTTCGCGCACTTCGGAGGCTCTCGGTGCCAGCCGGGGTCAAGATATAACAGCCGAGATGCTCCGCCCAATGCAGTGCGGACTGTCACGCGGCGCCGGTTGTCTCGTCGAAGCGTCGGCCGGAAAATAGGAATATAGATCCAATCCGCGCCTGTGACGGCTGAGCCTCGTGCATCTCACGAAACTGCCGCCGCACTGGCGCTGCCGCAGCCGGCGACGACGGTGGTCGGGAGATTTGTGAGGGGCGCCTCATGGCCCGCCCCGGCGGGCGGGCCTCCCGCCGCGGGACTCGTCGCAGCCTCGAGCCCCGTCGAGCAGGACAGGGCGGGGCGTCGCGCGACAGGGGCCGGCGGGCCGCGGCCGCATTCCGTCACGGAGCCTTCGCGGCCGTCCCCAGATGCTTGTCGAGGAAGGCGGCGATCTCGGTGAAGACCTCGCGGGTCTCGGGCGCGTCCGGATCGAACAGGTACTGGGCGTGGCTCATGCCCTCGAACACCTGGAGCGAGGCGTCGACCCCGGCCTGGCGCAGCTTGCGGTGGGTGCGCACGGTGTTGGAGAGGAAGAGGTCGCGGGTGCCGGTGGTCAGGATGGTGGGCGGCAGGCCGCGCAGGTCGCCGTAGATCGGCGAGAGCTGGGGGTCGCGCAGGTCGTGGCCGTCGGCGTAGAGCTTGGCCGCCCGGGTCAGCACGCCGTCATAGGAGACGAGCACGTTGTCCAGCCACTCGTTGGCCTTGTAGCTGTCGCCGGTCTCGGTCAGGTCCGACCAGGGGGTGCCGGGAGCGATGGCGGCCGGGAGCGCCAGCCCCTCGCGCCGGGCCCGCAGCATCAGCGCCAGGGTCATGCCGCCGCCGGTCGAGGTGCCGAACACCGCCATGTTCCCGGCCGGCTGCAGGGCGAGCGCGGCCTTCCACACCGCCATCGCGTCGTCCATCGCCGCCGGGTAGGGCGCGTCCGGGGGCATGCGGTAATCGAACGAGATCACCGTGAAGCCGCCGAAGGCCGCCATCAGCACCGCCTCCAGCGTGCCGGCCTCGCCCGGGTTGTAGACGTACCCGCCGCCGTGGATGTGGACGAGGAGTCGGTGACGGTTGCGCTCGGGCACCACCTTCGGGGCGATGATCCAGGCCTTGACGCCGCCGATCACCTCCGGGGTCGAGACCACGCCGAGGCGCTCGCGCAGGGCCGGCAGGGGCGCGGCGGTCTGGGCCGCGAGCTTCGCCACCAGCGCCTTCCACTCCGCCGCATTGCCCGGATCGGCGTTCCAGGCCGGGGTCTTGTAGGGCGCCGCGATCGCCGCCTGGAATTCGGGGCTCACCGTGCCCGGCACCGGGATGCGCCGGCCCGGCACGGTGCGTGGGCCCGGCGCGGCGTTGGCGGCGTTCTGCGCCGCCTCCATGCGGGCGAAGTCCGACGCGTCGGCGCTCGGAGGCCCCGCCGGCTGCGGCTGCTGCTGCGCGAGGACGGCCGTCGGCAGCGCGAAGGCCAGGAGCAGGGCGGCGAGGCGGCGCGGGCCGGGCAATGGACGGCAATCCTGTCAGCGTGGAGCGCCGCACGATTCGCATGGCCGTCCCCATCCCGCAAGATGGGCGGGTCCGGCGCGGGGGGCCGCCCCGCTACGGCAGACCGCGCCGCAGGGGCGAGGCGTCGTAGCCGTCGAGCAGGTCCTGCGGATCGCGGTAGATCGCGGTGCAGCCGGCCTCGCTCAGGCCCGCCTCCGGGAAGCCGCCGCACAGGACGCCGATCACCGGCAGCCCGGCCTTCACCGCGGCCTCGGCGTCGTAGGGCGAATCGCCGATCACGATCGCCTGGCCCCGGGGCGGGCGGCCGAGCTTGTCGAGCGCGGCCTCGAAGATGTCCGGATGCGGCTTCGAGCGCTCGGCCTCGTCGGAATTGGTCGCCACGTCGACGAGGTCGCGGATGCCGGCGATCTCCTGGTAGTGCTCCACCTCCTCGGCCTTGCCGGAGGAAGCGAGCGCCAGCACGTGCCCTTCCGCCTTCAACCGCTCGAACAGGGCCCGCACCCCGGGAAACGGCTTCACCGCCGACAGGTACTTCGTCTTGAACAGGTCGGAACGGAATTGTTCGAGGTTCTCGCCCTCGCGCTCCAGGCGCTCCTTGGGCACGAAGACCGGCATCAGCTGGTCGCCGCCCTTGCCGATCTGGCTGCGGACCCGGTCGGCCGGGACCGTGATCCCGAAGGCGGCGAAGGCCTCCGCCCAGGCCTTCGCGTGCAGGTCGACGCTGTCGAGCAGGGTCCCGTCGATGTCGAAGATCAGGTGGCGGATCATGCGGGATACTCCTGTTGCAGCCGAGCACGAAAGCCATGCAAAGCGCCGGGGTTCCGTGCGGCTGAAGCGGCGCGGCTGGCGTTCGAGCAGCGCGACCGTTAGAGGTTCGTCAACGCCGTTCCCGCCGGCCGGTGGGACGGCTCCTTCGAGAACCCGGGAAGTGTCGATGTCCGTCCTGTCCAGAGCCTGCCTCGTCGCGGCCGTGGCCGCGCTCGCGGGCGGCTGCATCAGCAATCCCCTCGGCCAGGTCGGCGGCGTGCTCCCGGCGGGCGATGTCGGCCCGCCGCCCTCCTTGCGCGGCGACGTGAAGCTGCCGGCCCGCAGCAGCGGCGACCTCGCCCAGGCGGCGACCGAGCCGACCCGCCGCCTCAACGTCCCGACCAATTCCCGCGCGAGCGGCGACACCCTGAGCGCTCCGCCCCGGCGCATCCGCCGCGAGGACATCGAGGGCGAGGGCGGTGCCAGCGGCAGCGGCGGCAGCAGCCTGTCGCCCACCATGGGCTCGGGCGGCTCGGTCGGGCTCGGCGGGAAGTTCTGAGCGGCGAGTCGAAGTTCTGAGGGCCTGTTTGAGCGGTTGCGCCGAACGATCTGCACACAGGCCGACATCCCTCCACGTCATCCCGGGGCTCGTCGAAGACGAGAACCCGGGATCCATAACCGCCGGGGTCTACGGAAGAGGCGAACAGCGTTCCACTTCATCCTGCACCGTCAGCGGTTATGGATCCCGGGTTCCGCTCCGCGGCCCCGGGATGACATCGAGGGTTTCAATGCGGTCGGCCAACTCAAACAGGCTCTGAGCGGCAAGCTCTAGGAGCTTCGAGACTCGCGGCTCTCCGCATCGGCCTTGGCGGCCGCGCGGCGGGCCCGGGTCTCCTGCGCCCGCGCGGTCTCGCGCAGGCGCCGCAGGCGCTCCTCCAGGCCGGCGCGGGTCGCCGGCCACCAGCCGCGGCCGGGCGCGTCGGCCGCCGCCGCCGGCACCGCCTCGGCGAGTTCGCCGAAGGTCGGGATCCGCCACCAGCCCCAGACCAGCGGCCCCGGCGCGGTGATCGCCGGATACTGGGCGAGCGCGTCGGTCTCGGCGATGGGGGCGTCGTCGAGGGCCTCGAACACCACCACCCCTGCCTCCGCCACCTCGACCGCCGCGCCGAGCGGTGGGGGATCGCTCCGCGGCACCGGGTGGCGCCGGCGCCGACGCTCGGCTTCCGCCGCGGGGTCGCGGGCGGCCTCGCGCCGGGCGCGCCGTGCCGCCGGCTCGCTGGCCGCCGCCGCCGCCTCGATCACCGGCCAGACCGCCTTCAGCGCCTCGTAGGAGCGCCAGGGCACCCGCCAGGCCCGGATCTCCGGCGCCCAGGCGGCGAACGGGATGGTGCGCAGGGTATCGACGACACTCCGCGAATAGGGCGTGCGGACGAGGAGCGCGTCGGTCTCGGCCGCGAGGTAGGGGCTCTCCAGGGGCTCGAAGGCGTAGGCGTCGCGGCCCTTGTCGTCGCCGTAGGCGTCGAGGGCCGAGATCTCCCGGGCGATCCAGGCATCGGCCCGCTGCTCGGCGGTGGTGCCGGGCACGAACCAGCGCCGCAGCTTGCGCCGCCAGCGGGCGGTCGGAAACGTCTCCTTGAAGCGGGCCAGGAGCGCGCGGTCGAACGGCATCGCCACCAGCACGCCGGGGCGCTTGGCGGTGCCGGGCGCCACCGCGAAGCCCGCCCCGCGGGCGACCTCGCCGGCAGGCGCCCGCGGCGCGTCGGGCGCGTCCTGCCTGTCCTCTCGCCTGTCCTCCTGCCCCGCCTCGGTCATGACCGTCTCAGATCGTCGGGGCCCGGCCGCCGTAATAATCGTCGAGGCGCCCGCCATAGGACGGATCGGTGAAGGGGTCCTCGTCCGGGCCGTGGCGCGGGGCGCCCGCGAGGGTGTCGGCGTCGATGTCGATGACGTAGCCGCCGAGCCGCACGTCGTAGGTCAGGGACTTCCAGGGCACCGGGTGGTAGCTCTCGCCGAAGCCGAGGAAGCCGCCGAAGGACAGGACCGCGTAGGCGACCTGGCCGGTCACCTTGTCGACCATGAAGTTGTAGACGCTGCCGAGATGCTCGCCCTTGCGGTCGTAGACGGCGGTACCCTCGACCTTGTTCGAGGCGATCAGCCGGCGGGTCTCGTCGAGGGCGACGCCGTCGCCGGACGGGTCGAGCTCCATCGTGCCGGGCTCGCGGTAGGCACGCTCGTTCGGCGAGGCGCGGTTCTGCGGGAGTTCGGTCGGCATGGCGGGACTCCGGGACTGGTGTGCCTCGGGGGAACCGGGCTCGCCCGCAACGGTTCCGCGCGATCAGCGCACCTTGGCTTCCTCTGCGCTCTCCTCCTCTGCGCTCTCCTCGGCCTCCTCCCGCTGCTGCTGGTCGACCTCGGTGCGCACCGTGCGGCTCGCCAGCGTCATCTCGATCGCGAAGGCGGTGAGCGAAGCGAGCGTACAGACGATGGCGGCGCCGAACAGGAAGAACAGCACGCTCGCCACCGCGGCGTCCCGCAGGGTGCCGAGGAAGAGGGTCAGCACCGCGCCGCAGATCGCGACGCCGCCGAGCGCCGCGACCACCACCGCCACGTCGAGGGCGAGGCTGCGCCGGCGCAGGTCCCGGAGCCGGGCCTGGTCGCCGGGCCGCTCGGTGATGCGGTCGGAGAGCTTCTCGACCTGGTCGGCGATGCGGGCGTGGCGGGTCGAGAAGACGTTGAGCAGCGTCGCGATGCCGGAGAGCAGGAAGACCGGAGTCAGCGCCACCTGGATGATGTGGGCGGTCGAATCGACCTGGGACGGATCGGCGGAGGGGAGCATGCGAGAGCAGGGGCGGGCGGGAGGATCCGCCCCGGAGGCGGCGGCGCGGCCGGGCACCGGACCGGATCCGGCGCGATATAGGGCGTGGCAGCGGAACGGCATCACGCGACGCGGATGCTGCAGCGCGGCAGAGGGAGCCGACCGATCGACCAGGGCACAAGTACTCCATTAGAGTACTTTGCACAGGATGGCGGCAATCGACATCCTGCACGCAGAGGTGCCACGCCCACATTGCGCGCGATCCGACCGGCATCTTGCGACGAACGGCTCCTCATCCGGATCATGCCGAGGATGCATTACGACCCGGAGGCCGCCGCCCCACCGGAACCTTGACGCCCGGCCGGTACAAAACTACTAGTACTCGCAGGAGTTGCAGCTTTCCGGGGGGCAACCCGTCGGAACGCGTTCCAGCGGAGGGGTGCGTGCGGGGACGAGATGGGACGCTGGCGGAACCGCCGCCGGGAGGGCTGGCCGCGGCCTGCGCGGCGCCGGATGCGGTGGCGACCTGGCAGTGGGACATCGGGCGCAACGTCCTGTGCGGCGATGCCCGCATGGCGGCCCTCTACGGGCTCGATCCCGACCACCTGCGCATAGGCGCGCCGATTCCCCTTCTCCTCGACCGCATCCATCCGGACGACCGGGCCGGCGTGAAGGCCCGCATCGCGCGGGCCGCGGAGGAAGGCGGGTCCTACGTCCTGCCCTACCGCCTGCTGTCGCGGGACGGCGGCGTGCGCTGGGTCCTGTCCTGCGGCCGCTGCACCCGCGACGCGTCGGGCCGGCCGCTCGAAGGGCGCGGCGTGGTCATCGACCTGACCGGGGGCCAGGCCCATCCCCTGGAGCGCGCGGCCGAGCACGGCATCGCGGTCCGCCGCGCCGTCGACGACTGGCACGACCCGTTCCTGCACCGCCTCGCCGACATGCTGCTCCTGGAGATCGGCCGCGGCCTCGCGGCGGATCAGGGGCCCTCGGTGTGGAAGAACTGAGGGCGTCGCCGGCTCGTTTGTCCCGGTCGCGACGTCGCTCTCGATTCCGCTCGACCAATCCAAAGATATCACATCCTCTGCGTCATCCCGGGGCTCGACGAAGTCGAGCACCCGGGATCCATAACCGCTGAGGTCTCCTGAAGAGGCGGGCAGCGTTCCGCTTCATCCTGAAGCGTCGGCGGTTATGGATCCCGGGTTCCGCTGTCGCGGCCCCGGGATGACGCACAGGGTTTCAAGGCGGGCTTTCACGTCGAACAGGCACCGAATCTGTGCCGGTCACAGCCCGGCCGGCCGTCGCCTCACCCCGCCACGATCGCCAGCCGCGCCCCGTGGGTGAGGCGCAGGTCGAGGTCGCCCGCGGCCGCGGCGGCCCGGAACACGGCCGCGACCGGGCCCTCGCCCCGCTCCGCCAGCGCCCCGGCCAGCACCCCGTCCGCGCCCGTCGGGCTCGCCAGGGTGACGGTGGTGGCCGGTCCGAGCGGCAGGGTCACGGCGCGGGCCGGGCTCCCGAGGATCTCGGCCTCGACGATCGGCGCCTCGGCCCCGGTGCCGAGGAGGGCAGCGGTGCGGGCGCGGGAGGCCGCGACGTCGCGCACCGCCACCGTGAGCGAGGCGACCCCGGTGACGCCGTTGTCGTGGCGGCGCACGTCGCCCTCCTGCACGCGCAATGCGCGGGGCGTGACGTCGCCGCACAGGAACGGCACGTCGGAACCCGGCGCCCGGGCGGTCTTCCAGTCGAGGCGGGCGCCGTCCGGCCGGAAGCGGCCGCCGGCGACCGGATCGGCGATGTCGAGCCCGCGCTCCTGAGCCGCCCTCACGTCGGCCTCGATGGCGGACGGCAGCAGCGCGTGATCGAGGAAGCCCTCGCCGGCGCGGTGATAGACCTCCGACCAGCGGTTGCCGGGTTCGGGCTTCTTGAAGGCGATCAGTTCCAGGTAGGCGCCGTCCTGAAGCACCACCAGCACGTTGTGGGTGATGCCGTTCTGGTGCTCGCCGCCACGGATCACCGTGAAGCCGAGGCTGGAATAATCCGCGAAGGCCGCGTCGAGGTCGGCGACCGCGATGACGAGGTGGTCGAGGGTGAGGGACATGACGTTTCCTCTTCAGGCGGCCGGCATCTGCGGACGGCCGGGGATCCAGGAGCGGCCGGGCACCGCCTCCAGGAGGGCGCGGGTATAGGCGGCCTGCGGGGCGGCGAAGACCTCCGCGGTCGGGCCGGCCTCGACGACGGCGCCGTCCTTCATCACCGCGATGCGGTCGCAGATCTGGCCGGCGACCCGCAGGTCGTGGGTGATGAACAGCATCGACAGCCCGAGCCGGTCGCGCAACGAATCGAGCAGGGCCAGAACCTGGGCCTGGACCGACACGTCGAGGGCCGAGACCGGCTCGTCGGCGACCAGCAGTTCGGGCTCCAGCGCCAGCGCCCGGGCGAGCCCGATGCGCTGGCGCTGGCCGCCGGAGAATTCGTGCGGCAGCCGGTCCATCGCCGCCGGATCGAGCCCGACGAGGCCGAACAGCTCGCGCGCCTTCGCCATCGCGTCGGCCCGGGAGACGCCGTGCAGCATCGGCCCCTGCGCCACCAGGTCGCCGGCGCGGCGGCGCGGGTTGAGCGAAGCGAAGGGGTCCTGGAAGACCATCTGCACCCGGCGGGCCTGGTGCCGCATCGCCTGCCGCGACAGGCCGGCCAGATCGGTGTCGCCGAGGCGGATCGTGCCGGTATCGGGATCGAGCAGGCGCACGATGCAGCGGGCGAGCGTCGACTTGCCGGAGCCCGACTCGCCGACGATGCCGAGCGTCGTGCCCCGCGGCAGCGACAGGCTCACGTCCCGGACCGCGTGCGTCACCCGGGCCCGGCCCGGGATGAGGCCGCCGCCCTTGCGGTAGGTCTTCGAGACGCGGTCGAGCGTCAGGATCGCGGGCCCGGCTGCCGGACGGGGCGGGCGCGGCAGGAGCGGCGGCACCGCGCCGATCAGCGCCTTGGTGTAGGGCGCCCGCGGGCGGTTGAGCACGGCGTCGGCCGGCCCCTCCTCGACGAGGCGCCCGGCCTGCATCACCGCAACGCGGTCGGCGATCTCCGCCACCACCCCGAAATCGTGGGTGATGAACAGCACGCCCATGCCGCGCCGCCGCTGGATGTCGCGGATCAGCGCCAGGATGCGCCCCTGGGTCGTCACGTCGAGGGCGGTGGTCGGCTCGTCGGCGATGAGGAGCGCCGGCTCCAGCGCCAGCGCCATGGCGATCATCACCCGCTGGCGCTGGCCGCCCGAGAGCTCGTGCGGATAGGCCCGGAGCGCCGCCGCCGGATCCGGCATCCGCACCTCGGTCAGCAGCGCCAGGGTTTTGTCCCGGATCGCGCGGGCCCCGAGCTTGGTGTGGATGCGGAAGGTCTCGGCGATCTGGTCGCCGGCCCGGCGCAGGGGATTCAGGGCCGTCATCGGCTCCTGGAAGATCATGCCGATCTCCCGGCCCCGCAGGCGCCGCATCTCCGCTTCCGTCGCCCCGACGAGGTCGTGCCCCCGGAACAGCACCTCTCCGGCATCGGGCCGCACGCCCGCGGGCAGCAGCCGCATCACCGTGTTGGCCAGCACCGACTTGCCCGAGCCGGACTCGCCGACGACGCACAGGATCTCGTTGGCCGCCAGCGACAGGGAGACGTCGCTCAGAGCATGGCTGCGGTCGGCCCCCGCCGGCAGGCGGACCGACAGGTTCTTCACCGTGAGGAGGTCGCTCATGACGCTTCCCCTGCGGCGGTCTTGACCGGTGCGGGGCCGCGCAGGCGCGGGTTGAGGGCGTCGTTGAGGCCCTGGCCGACCAGCGACACGGCGAGCACCGTGACCAGGATCGCCACGCCCGGGATCGCCGAGACATACCATTGCGTGCGCAGCACGCCGCGCCCGGACCCGATCAGGTTGCCCCAGGAGGCGACGTTCGGGTCCGAGAGGTTGAGGAAGGCGAGCGCGCTCTCGAGCAGGATCGCCACCGCCATCACCACGCTCGCGTAGACGATCACCGGCGGCAGGGCGTTCGGCAGGATCTCCCGGGCGATGATGCGGGCGTCGCCCATGCCGAGCACCCGGCAGGCCTGGACGAATTCTCGGTTGCGCAGGGTGAGGAACTCGGCCCGGGTCAGCCGGGCCGGGGCCGGCCAGGAGACGAGGCCGATCGCCACCGTGACGGTGGTGATGTCCGAGCCGAACACCGCCACCAGCACGAGGAGCAGGAGGAAGTTCGGCAGGGTCTGGAAGGCTTCCGTGATCCGCATCAGGACGTCGTCGACGATCCCGCCGTAGAAGCCCGCGACCGCCCCGACCGCGATGCCGATCGCGATGGCGATCACCGTGGCGACGAGGCCGATCAGCAGCGAGACCCGGGCGCCGTGGAAGATCTGGGCGGCGATGTCGCGCCCGCTCGCGTCGGTGCCGAGCCAGACCTTCGGGTTGACGAAGGGCCATTGCAGCGGCCGGCCGGCGAGGCCGAGCGGGTCCTTGGGAAACAGCACCGGGGCGGCGAGCGCCACCGCGATGACGAGGAGGAGGAGCACGGCGCCGAGCAGGGCCGCCGGGTTGCGCCCGTAGCGCGCGAGAGCCGCCATGGCCTCTAGCGCCCCGCCGCGATGCGCGGATCGAGCCGGCCGTAGATCAGATCGACCACAAAATTCACCGTGATGACGAGGAGCGCCGACACGAACACGATGCCGAGCAGGGTGTTGAGGTCGCGCTGCACCACCGATTCGTAGGCGAGCCGCCCGAGGCCCGGCAGTGCGAACACGCTCTCGACCACCACCGAGCCGCCGAGCATCGTGCCGGCCTGCAAGCCCACCAGGGTCACCATCGGCAGGAGCGCGTTGCGCAGGGCATGGCGCACGATCACGCCCGTCTCGCCCAGGCCCTTGGCGCGGGCGGTGCGGACGTAGTCGAGGTTCATCACCTCCAGCATCGAGGCGCGCATGATCCGCAGGTAGGTGGCGAGGAAGACGAGGGCGAGCGTCAGGGTCGGCAGGACGAGGTGGCGGGCGATGTCGAGGAGGCGCGTGAGGCCGGTATAGCCGGCGCCGACCTCCTCGATGCCACCGGCCGGCAGCCAGCCGAGATGGATCGCGAACAGCACGATCCCCATCAGCCCGAACCAGAACGAGGGCGTGGCGTAGAACATCAGCCCGAGGGTCGAGATCAGGGTGTCGGGCCATTGCCCGATCCGCCGCGCCGCCAGCACGCCGAGGCAGGTGCCGCCCGCGAAGGCGAGGGTGAGGGAGGCGCCCATCAGCATCAGCGTCACGGGCAGCCGCTCGGCGATCACGGTGGCGACCGGCTTGCCGTAGATCGCCGACTGGCCGAGATCGAGCTGCACCAGCCGCCACAGGTAGCGGGCGAGCTGGGCCGCCGCCGGCAGGTCGAGCCCGTAATAGCGGCGCAACTCCTCGGCGGTCGCCGGATCGCCGCCGCCCATCTGGGCCATCAGCGCGTCCACGGTGTCGCCGGGGGCGAGCTGGAGCAGCAGAAAGAGCCCCGCCAGGATGACCAGGAGGGTGGGGAGGCTGGCGGCGAGGCGGCGGAGCGCGAGGAGGAGGATGGTCATGGGTGGGCCCCGGGCGCGACGCCCCGACCCCTCCCCCCTCTGCGGGGGAGGGTGCCCCGCGAAGCGGGGCGGGAGAGGGGAACCACGCTTCCGGAGAGGTCGCGACCGTGATGACGGGCGCCACGTCCTCTAACGTCGCGCTGCCCCTCTCCCGGCCTGCTCCGCAGGCCACCCTCCCCCGCAGAGGGGGGAGGGTTCGGCGTCGCGTGCGTGATCGACGGATCGCTCACGCCTCGATCCACGCGTCGTGCCAATCCCCCGAGCCCCAGCGCGGGGTGTTGTGATCCCCGTGCACGCGCTTGCTCGTCGCCGACAGGAAGGTGCGCTCGGTCATCATCCAGACCGGGATCTCGTCGTTCACCGCCTTGACCCACTGGGCGTACAGCACCTTGCGCTTCCCCGGGTCGAGCTCGCTCGCCGCCTCGTCGGTGAGGCGGTCGACGAGGTCGGATTGCCAGCCGTACTGGTTGGTCCAGGGCGCGCCCTTCGGCGAGCCGGAGCGGTACCACACCGTGGTCGAGACCGCCGGATCGCCCCGGTACTGGTGCCAGCCGGTGGCGAGGTCGAAGTTCCAGTCGCGGTAGACCGTCGAAAGGGCGCCCGCCGTGTCGAGGTTGACGATGTCGACCTTGATCCCGACCGCCTGGAGCGATTGCTGGATGAAGGTGGCCAGCAACGGCACGTCCTCGCCGTTCATGATCGGCACGAGCTTGAGCGAGAAGCGGGTGCCGCCGGCGCCGCGCTTGAACCCGGCCTCGTCGAGAAGGGCCGCGGACTTCTTCGGGTCGAAGGCGTAGGGGGCCGGGTTGTCCGGATAGAAGGCGGCCGACGAGGACGGGATCGGGCCGGTCGCCGGCTTGCCGAGGCCGTAGATGAAGTTCTCGATGAAGAACGGCACGTCGATGGCGTGTGCGATCGCCCGGCGCACCCGGACATCCGCCAGCTCCTTGCGGCGGGTGTTGAATTCGAGCGTGTTGTTGAAGGCGTTGGCCTCCAGCCCCTTGCTCGACACGGTGAAGCGCTTGTCCGATTTCAGCCGGTCGAGATCGGCGAGGGCCAGGGCGTTGTAGGTCGAGAGCTGCACCTGCCCGGTCTCGAGCGCGGCGGAGGCCGCCGCCTTGTCGGTGATGAAGCGCCAGACGATCCGGTCGAGGTACGGAAAGCCCTCGCGCCAGTAGTTCGGGTTGCGCTCCGCGATGACGTGCTGGCCGCGCTCGTAGGAGACGAACTTGAACGGCCCGGTGCCGATCGGCGCGGTGTTGGCCGGGTTCTCGAGCACGTTCGTGCCCTCGAAGACGTGCCGCGGCGCGACGTAGCCGAGGTCGCAGAGCGCCCGCAGCAGCAGGTTCAACGGCATCGGCCGCGAGTAGCGGAACACCGCCGTATGCGGATCGGGCGTGTCGACGGCGTCGAGATAGAGCTGAAGCTGGGTGCCGTAGTTGAGGTATTTCTTCCACAGCTCCATCGCGGTGTACTGCACGTCGGCGCTCGTGAACGGCTTGCCGTCGTGCCAGGTCACGCCCTGGCGCAATTTGAAGGTCACGGTCTTGCCGTCGGGGGCCGCCTCCCAGGAGGTCGCGAGCACGCCGGCCGGCTTGCCGTCCTGGTCGAGGTCGACCAGCGGCTCGACGATCTTCGAGGTGATGACGTAGACGCCGGTCGAGGCGCGGATCGCCGGATTGAGCACCCGCTGCTCGCCGTTGAGCTGCACCGTCAGCACGCCGCCGCGCCGGGGGGTCCCGGTTCCTTGGGCGAGCGCCCGCGTCAGGGCCGCCGGGCTCCAGGCCGCGGTGCCGAGCGCGAGAAGGCCGGCCCGCTTGAGGGCGTCGCGGCGGTCGATGATCATCCTGTGTCCCCGTCGTCGTTCGGGCGCCATCCTTGCTGCAACGCAGCGCCGGCGCAATGGAGGAAGCGCGGCAATTTCCGCTCCGTCCGGAGGCACTTCGTCTCCCGCAGGCCCGATTCGGAGAAGATTTGTTGTCACCTGCCCCCGGGTATCGGGCATCGGGTCGCGGGCGGCGACCGGTCGGGCGAGGAAACATCGGGCGCGACCTGGCGTTCTGGCCTCGACCTCGTTCAACCCCTCCGTGAGGAATCCTCGATGCCGATCCCCGCCCGCCTCGCCGCGGCCGCCGCTGTCCTCGCCGTCGTCCTGCCGGGCGGAGCCCGCGCCGCCAACGACCTGCCGCCGCCGAAGACCGACGCGATGCCCCCGGTCGAGGTGACGATCACCGCCGAGAACGGCGCGCCGCGCTGCGCCCCCGCCGAGCTGCGCCTGCCGGCCCAGACCAACGTCGACCTCCATGTGACCAACCAGTCGAACCTGCAGGTGTCGCTCACCGCGCCGCAGATCTTCCAGAACAAGAACGTGCTGCACCACGACGGCGACGTGGTCCACGTGGCGAGCAACGACGCCTATCTGGTCAAGGCCAACGGCAAGGGCGAGATCCGCCTGCGCACCATCGCGCCGGGCGAATACACCTATGGCTGCACCGCCACGTCGAAGCAGGACCAGCCGTTCACCGGCAAGCTGACGCTGATCGATCCGGCGAAGTAGGCGGAACCGCCGCGATCGTCCCGGACACCCGGACGGTCGCGGCGGGCCCCTCCCCCGACCGGGCTCAGCATTCGAAAATCCGGTACGGAACTGAAGCGGCCCGCGCCTCCCCTCCCTTTCGAAAAGGCGGTTTTGCTGGCGCGCGGTTGGCGCTAGGCTCCTGCCCGAACAGGCCGGGGCGCGAGACCCCGGCGACGGGAGGAATCGCGGATGGACTTCACCCTCTCCGAGCGCCAGCGCCACTGGCGCGACCGGGTCCGGGCCTTCATGGACGAGCATGTCCGCCCGGCCGTGCCGACCTACAAGGCCGAGATGGAGGCCTTCGGCACCGACCGCTGGCAGCCGGTGCCGGTGATCGAGCGGCTGAAGCCCAAGGCCCGCGAGGCGGGCCTGTGGAACCTGTTCCTGCCCCCCTCCTCCCAGCACGACGACGGCGAGTTCCGCGGTGCGGGCCTGACCAACCTCGACTACGCGCTCTGCGCCGAGGAGATGGGCCGGATCCAGTGGGCCTCCGAGGTGTTCAACTGCTCGGCGCCCGATACCGGCAACATGGAAGTGCTGCACCGCTACGGCACCAAGGCGCAGAAGGAGCGCTGGCTTACCCCCCTGATGGCGGGCGAGATCCGTTCGGCCTTCCTGATGACCGAGCCGGACGTCGCCTCCTCGGACGCCACCAACATCGAGACCCGCATCCGCCGCGACGGCGACCACTACGTCATCAGCGGCCGCAAGTGGTGGTCCTCCGGCGTCGGCGATCCGCGCTGCGCCGTCGCGATCGTGATGGGCAAGACCGACACCAGCGCCCCCCTGCACCAGCAGCAATCGCAGATCCTCGTGCCGCTCGACACGCCCGGGATCGAGGTGGTGCGGATGCTGCCGGTCTTCGGCTACGACGACGCCCCCCACGGCCACGCCGAGGTGATCCTCAACGACGTGCGGGTACCGGCCGAGAACCTGCTGCTCGGCGAGGGCCGCGGCTTCGAGATCGCGCAAGGCCGGCTCGGGCCGGGGCGCATCCACCATTGCATGCGCACCATCGGGGTGGCGGAGGAGGCGCTGGAGAAGATGGCCAAGCGCCTGCTCGGCCGCGTCGCCTTCGGCAAGCGCATCGCCGACCACTCGGTCTGGGAGCAGCGCATCGGCGAGGCCCGCACCGACATCGAGATGACGCGGCTCCTCTGCCTCAAGGCGGCGGACATGATGGACAAGGTCGGCAACAAGGGCGCCAAGCTCGAGATCGCGATGATCAAGGTCGCGGCCCCGCGCATGGCGCTGAAGATCATCGACGACGCGATCCAGGCCCATGGCGGCGCCGGCGTCAGCAGCGATGCCGGCCTCGCCTATTCCTACGCCCGCATCCGCACCCTGCGCCTCGCCGACGGGCCGGACGAGGTCCATAACCGCTCGATCGCCCGGCTGGAGCTGGCGCAGTACGGCAACCGCGAGCGGCCGAAGGCCTGACGCCTGCAACAAGAGCATCGTCCGCGCGGGCCCGGTCCGAAGGACAAGCGTTTCGCGCGGGCGACACATCAGAAAGACGATGCCTTCGATGGAGCAGACGACGCTCCGGATGCTCTGGACCACCGCGCCGCCCGCCTGGACGGTGCCGAATCTTCTGACCAAGACGACGAGCGAGGACCCGCGGCCCGATCAGGTGCGCTCGGCGGTGCAGACGATGCTGTCGGCGATGCGGCGCAGAAGCGGAACGAGCACGCTCGCGCGCCGCAAACCCTCCGAGGCGATGAGCACCGGCTTGAGCCGGGCCGGCATGTGGGCGAAGTCCTGCCACTGCCAGCCAAGCCCGAAATAACCGTCGCTCGACAGCTGCACCGGCCCGATCGCCGCCTCGCAGGCCTGCCGCATCTCGCGGAGGGACCAGTACCGGACCTCGAACCCCTGCGGCTCGCGAAAGCGGCGGCGCCACTGGTGCTGCAGGCTGCGCAGGCCGGCCCGGCTCGCCAGCTGGATCCTGGCGATCCCGCCCGCGGCGAGGACCCGGCCGGCCTCGGCCAGCGCCCGGCGCGCGTCATCCTTCGCGAAATGCTGGAGCACGCTGTAGGCGTGGACCGTGTCGAAGGCACCGGCGCGGAAGGGGAGCCAGCGCGCGTCGCCGACGACCCAGCGGATCTCGTGACCGAGCGCGCCGGCGATGCGGCGGGCCGCCATGACGGCGCCGAGGGAGGGATCGAGCCCGACCACCCGGTAGTCCGCCCGCGCCGCCGCGAGGCTCCAGCGTCCCCAGCTGCAGCCGAGATCGAGCAGGCTCCGGCCCCGGCCGGGCGACAGGCCGATCCGCGGAATCGGGTAGCTGCGCAAGGACGTGTTGCCGACGAGGTCGGCATAGGCGTGGCCGGAGGTGGCGCGCAGCAGCATCAGGGCCACGGGGTCGATCGCGCACTCGCTACCGGCCGCGAGCTGGACCAGCCGCTCCCGCTCCGCGGTGCCGAGTGCCAGGGTTTCGACGTAGAAATGCGGGAAGCGCGACTCGGTCGGGACGCGGCCATGCGCCCGCTCGATCGAAGCCCGCGCCAGGCGGATCGTTTGGCGCCGGTCGGTGAGCAGCATGACCGGGACGCCGTCGACGATCGGGTAGCGCCGGCCCGTGCCCGACACGAGGTCCCTTCCGTCGCAGCGGAGCGGCCCGCCCTCGGCCGGGCAAACGAGGTGATCGAGGTACCACGGATCAATGTCGGGCAAGGCCGGCCCTCACTGCGGCGACCGGCACGCCGGTACGACCTGAGCTGACGCAGAGTTTTCGAAGAGGATGAGCGATTGTCAAACGGACGCCGCTCGCGCCTGACGCACCGCCCGCATCGACGATGAAGCGCAATTTCATCGACCTGCCCAATCTCGGACCCGATGATGGCCGCACGATGAAACGGCGGCCGGGCCCTGCCTCTCCTTCTCCTGCGCGACGGCGCTCCTTCTCCCGCTCGCCGCCGTGCAAGCCGTCACGGCGGAGGAGGGCCGGGCGCGGGTGCTGACCGAGCCGGTCTATGTCCGGCCGATCGACGGCGCCTACCGCCAGTGCGGCGGCGCCTGCCTCAAGAGCGGCAGCCTGTCGTGGTTCTGCGGCGCGCGCCAGCAATGCAGCCTCGATTGCGCGACCGCGCGGCCTGTCCGCCGCTGCGCGACACCATAGATCGCGAGGGGTGACGCGAGGAGGCGGGCATGAAGAAGGCACGGAAGAAGGAGGTCGTGAGGACGGACGTCGTGAGGAAGGAATGGACATGGACGGGCGCGGGACCGGTCCACGCCTTCCTCGCCTCTCAGGGGCAGGACGGGAGTGGGCGCACCCTCCATGACATCCTGCACTTCGACGACGCCCGCCTGGAACACGAGCACGACTACATCCAGTGGCTGTTCCCGCTGCGCGAGCCGAGCCGGGCGGTACCCGGATCGCCGGTGCTCGGGGAGACGGAGGCGGAGGCGATCCGGCGCGATAAGCTGGCCCAGTCCGGCCTGCTGCTCGCCCGCCTCCGGATGCTGCGCTTCTACGAAGCGACCGGAGGGTGGCTCAGGCTCTTCGACCACAACCACCTGCGCATCACCCGCATCCTCACATCCCTGCGCGACCTCGCCGGGCTGGAGGCGGCGTAGGACTTCTACGATGGAATTCTGCTCTTCCACGAAATGGCGGGTGCGCCGGTGAACGTGGTCACCCTGGACTACTGGCGGCGGGCGATGACGTCAGAGCCTGTCGACTGATCGATACAGCTTTCGAACCCTCCGTGTCATCCCGGGGCCGCGCAGCGGAACCCGGGATCCATAACCGCTGATGGTGCAGGATGAAGCGGAACGCCGCCCGCTCTTTCAGGCTACGTCAGCGGTTATGGATCCCGGGTTCTCGGCTGCGCCAAGCCCCGGGATGACCCGGAGGGTGACAATATTGTCCGTGAAGTCAAACAAACCCTCAGAGCCTGGCCGATTGGCTCTCATATCTTTCGCGCTCTCAGGGTCATTCCGGGGCCGCGCAGCGGAGCCCGGAATGACGCGGTGGTCAAAGGCCCCGTCGCGCGAGCCAGAGTCGTCATCTCGGGTTCCGCAGCGACGGACGCCCCGAGATGACGAAGGATTGCTCTAGAAGAACGCCTGCAGCCCGGTTTGCGCCCGGCCCAGGATCAGGGCGTGGACGTCGTGGGTGCCCTCGTAGGTGTTCACCGTCTCGAGGTTCTGGGCGTGGCGCATCACGTGGTACTCGCCCATGATGCCGTTGCCGCCGTGCATGTCGCGCGCCTCGCGGGCGATGGCGAGCGCCTTGCCGCAATTGTTGCGCTTGACCAGCGAGATCATCTCCGGCGCCATCCGGCCCTCGTCGAACAGCCGCCCCACCCGCAAGCTCCCCTGAAGACCAAGCGCGATCTCGGTCTGCATGTCGGCGAGCTTCTTCTGCACCAGCTGGGTCTGGGCGAGCGGCCGGTCGAACTGCTTGCGGTCGAGCGTGTATTGCCGCGCCCGGTGCCAGCAATCCTCGGCCGCGCCCAGCGCCCCCCAGGAGATGCCGTAGCGCGCCCGGTTGAGGCAGCCGAAGGGCCCCTTCAGCCCCGAGACGTTCGGCAGCAGCGCGCTCTCCGGCACCTCGACGCCGTCCATCACGATCTCGCCGGTGACCGAGGCGCGCAAGCTCAGCTTGCCCTTGATCTTCGGCGCCGACAGCCCCTTCATCCCCTTCTCGAGGACGAAGCCGCGGATCTGGTTGTCGTGGGAGGGCGACTTCGCCCAGACCACGAACACGTCGGCGATCGGGGCGTTCGAGATCCAGGTCTTGGCGCCCGACAGGCGGTAGCCGCCGTCGATCTTGTCGGCCCGGGTCTTCATGCCGGCCGGATCCGAGCCGGCATCCGGCTCGGTCAGGCCGAAGCAGCCGACGAACTCGCCGGAGGCGAGCTTCGGCAGGAACTTCTTGCGCTGGGTCTCGTCGCCGTAGGCGTAGATCGGGTACATCACGAGCGAGGACTGCACGCTCATCATCGAGCGGTAGCCGGAATCGACCCGCTCGACCTCGCGGGCGACGAGGCCGTAGGCGACGTAGGACGCGCCGGCGCAGCCGTACTCCTCCGGCAGGGTCACGCCGAGGAGACCCAGTTCGCCCATGGCGTTGAACAGCGAGCGGTCGGTCTTCTCCTCGGCATAGGCCTCGACGATGCCGGGCAGCAGGCGCTCCTGGGCGAAGCTGCGGGCCGAGTCGCGGATCAGGCGCTCGTCGTCGGTGAGCTGGTCGTCGAGCAGGAACGGGTCGTCCCACCGGAACGCGCCGCGGGTGCCCTCGTTGGGCTTCACCGGGCTGAGATTGGTCTGGGTCGCGACCGCGGCGGACGGGGCGTTCATCTCGTCTCCTCCTTGCATTTCGGGCGGGACGTTACCCCGGGAGGGCCGGCTTCGCCAGGATGCGAAACCGCATTCCGCACACACGAGCCATGCACTAAGATTCCTACTTCACCTGCTGCTTGTCGAGCTTGCGGGCGAGCGTGCGCCGGTGCATCCCGAGCCGGCGCGCGGTCTCCGAGATGTTGAAGTCGGTCTCGACCAGGGTCTGGTGGATGCGCTCCCATTCGAGCGTCTTGATCGAGGTCGGCCGGCCGTCGAGGGAGACATCGACGTCTCCTGCCGCCTTCGAGAACGCCGCCTCGATGTCGTCGGTGTTGGCGGGCTTGGCGAGGTAGTGGCAGGCGCCGAGCTTGATCGCCTCGACGGCCGTGGCGATGCTGGCATAGCCGGTGAGCACCACCGTGAGGATGCCGGGATCATGGTCGTGGAGCGCCTTGACGCAGGCGAGGCCCGACTCGCCGTTGAGCTTCAGATCGACCACGGCGTAGGCGGGCGTGCGCTCGGCGAGCAGCGCCTCCAGAGGGCCAAGGCCGGCCAAGCTCACCACCGTGTAGCCGCGCCGCTCGAGCGAGCGGGTCAGGGTGGCAGCGAAGCGGTCGTCGTCCTCGACGATGACGAGCAGGCGGTCGTCGTCGGTCATCCTACACCGTCAGGCTCGAGAGCGGCAGGCTGATGGTCACGACGGCGCCTCCATAGCTGCGGTTGCGGGCCTCCACCGTGCCGCCGAGCTTGCGCACGACGTTGACGACCAGGAACAGCCCGAGCCCGCCGCCGAGGCGCCCCTTGCTCGATGTATAGGGCTGGCCGAGCCGCGCCAGCATCTCGGGCGCGAAACCCGGGCCGCGATCGGTGACCGAGAGCCGCAGGGTGTCGCCGTCGCGCGAGAGCACCAGCTCGACGAAGTTCGGCGACAGGTCGAGGGCGTTGTCGAGGACGTTGAACAGCACCTGCTTGAGGGCGGTGTCGGAGACGATCTCCTGGTCGTCGCCGAACTCGTCGCGGACCTGGAGGCAGAAGCAGGAGCGCATCCGCCGCCAGTCGCCGACGAGCTCGGTGACGAAGCCGCGCACGGTGGTGAGGTGCGGCGCCTCCCCGCGGGCGGCGCCGGCGGCGAGCAGGATACCGGTGACGATCGCCTTGCAGCGCCCGACCGCCTCCTGCATCTCCTCGATCTCACGGGCGATGTCGGGCGACGCGGTCAGTTCCGGCATCCGGCGCCAGTCGCCGAGGATCACCGAGAGCGAGGAGAGCGGCGTGCCGAGCTCGTGCGCCGCCCCCGAGGCGAGAAGGCCCATCCGGACGATGTGGTCTTCTTCGGCCGCGCGCTGGCGCAAATCGGCCAGCCGCGCATCCTGCCGGCGCAGGTTGCGCGAGATCCGGGTGACGAACACCGCGATGAGCGCGGCGTCGATCACGAAGCTCACCAGCATGCCGACGAGGTAGAGCCGAAAGAGCTCGTCGCTGTCGCCCGGCGGCAGCACCAGCGGCCGGTAGGCCAGCATCAGCACGCCGAGCGCCGCGGTGGTGATGGCGACGAGGCCGATCGTCGCCCGGCTGCTGAGCAACACCGCCGCCAGGGTGAGCTGGAGCAGGA
Source organism: Methylobacterium sp. 174MFSha1.1 (assembly GCF_900116815.1). Lineage (NCBI taxonomy): Bacteria > Pseudomonadati > Pseudomonadota > Alphaproteobacteria > Hyphomicrobiales > Methylobacteriaceae > Methylobacterium > Methylobacterium sp. 174MFSha1.1. Next base: position 61,300 of record NZ_FPCB01000019.1, read on the forward strand.
ACAGCGACGTGAACGGGTTGGTGGCGCCGCCGCTCAACGAGAGCTGCAGCGTGAGCGCGACCACGTCGAGGAGGAGGGCCATGAACAGCACCTCCGCGGTGACGCCGCCGCCGCGGGCGATCCAGCCCAGGCTGACGAGGTTGAGGAGGACGAGACCCGCGAGCACCACCGCCATGGCCCCGAGCGGCAGGGCGATGCCGAGGCCGGCTTGCGCCACCGCGATGGTGACGACCTGGCCCGCCACCGCGATCCAGCGCAGCTGCACCAGGAGGAGCAGGTTCTGGCGGCCGCCATCGTGCTCCTCGGGCGCGCCGGACTCGCCGAGGCCAGCGAGCGAGCCGATGCCGAGGTGGCGCGCGGCGGCGACGAGGGTGACGCGGGCGGTACGGCGCAGGTCGGGCCAGCCGGTCATGCAGCACCGGCTCTGGCGCGCGCATCTGGACCCTCCCCCCTCTGCGGGGGAGGGTGGCGAACTAAGTGAGCCGGGAGAGGGGCAGCGCGACGGCGAAGGATGTGGCGCCCTTCAGAACGGTCGCGACCTTTCCGGAAGCGGCGTCCCCTCTCCCGCCCCACTGCGTGGGGCACCCTCCCCCGCAGAGGGGGGAGGGTTCTCATGCGCACGCCCCATCTGACATTCATTCGAGCCTGTACCCGCCTCACCGCTCGCGCAGCGCCCGATAGGCCGCATAGCCCGACAACGCCGCCAACCCGAACCACGTCAGCGCGTAGATCAGGTGGTGGTTGCGGAACGCCACGACGGTGAGCCCGCCCACCGGTGCGCCCGGCCGGTTGCCGGAGGCGTCCGCGTCGATGAAGTAGGGCGCCACCGGGCCGAGGCCCTTGGCGTCTGCGATCGCCGCGACGTCGCGGGAGTACCAGCGGTCGTGGGCCGGATCGTTGCTGCGCAGGAAACCGCCGCCGGGCTCAGGGATTCGCAGCAGACCCGTCACCGTGACGCTCCCCTCCCCGTCTCCCGGCGGAGGCTGCCAGTCGGCGGGCACGAAGCCGCGGTTGACGAGGATCGTGTCGCCGGCCTCGGTTACGAGGGGCACGAGGAGCCAGGAGCCGGCACCCTTCTCGGTCACCGCCAGGGTGCGGACGGCGCGGTCGGGGAGGAGGCGGCCCCGCGCCGTGACGCGGCGGTACTCGTCGGCATCGCGGGACATGGTCAGCCACGCGGCCCGGCCGGGCGCCGGGACGGGGGAGCTGGCGAGCCGCGCCTCGACCCGGGCGATGAGATCGAGCTTCCAGGCCCGGCGCTCGACCTGCCAGATCCCGAGAGCGAGGAACAGGGCGGTCGCGAGCAGCGAGAGCGCCACCAGGAAGAGGCGCTTGTGCCGGGGCGGCGGAGCCGTCCCGGCCGGCTTCACGAGTTGGTCGCTCGCCGTCACGGCATGGTGCGCATGTCGCTCGGCGACACCGGCATCATGTTGGTGTTGAGGTGGTACATCACCCAGAGCGAGCCCGAGAGCGCGATCACCACCAGCACGATGGTGAAGATCAACGCCATCATGGTCCAGCCGCCTTCCGAGCGCGCGTTCATGTGCAGGAAGTAGACCATGTGCACCACGATCTGCACGACCGCGAAGGCCATGATGACCAGCGAGGTGACGCGGTGATCGGTGAAGACCTCCGCCATCACAAGCCAGAACGGGATCGCCGTCAGGATCGCCGCCAGGACGAAGCCGGTGATGTAGCCCCGGCGCGAGCCGTGGCCGGCCTCGTGGTGGTCGTGGACGACCTCGACGTGGACGTCGTCGGAAGCGGGAGCGCGGGCGCTCATGTCAGGGACCCCATCAGGTAGACGAAGGTGAAGACGCCGATCCAGATCACGTCGAGGAAGTGCCAGAACATGCTCAGGCACATCAGCCGACGCTTGTTGGCCTGGATCAGGCCGCGCTGGTGCACCTGGACCATCAGGGTCACGAGCCAGATCAGCCCGAAGGTGACGTGCAGGCCGTGCGTCCCGACCAGGGTGAAGAACGAGGACAGGAAGGCGCTGCGCCGGGGCGTGGCGCCCTCGTGGATCAGGTGGGCGAACTCGTAGAGTTCGAGGCCGATGAAGCAGAGGCCGAAGACCCCGGTGATCGCCAGCCAGCGCTGGGTCATCCGCTGGTCGCCCTTCTCCATCTCCAGCATGGCGAAGCCGTAGGTGATGGAGGAGAACAGCAGCATGGCGGTGTTCACCGCCACGAGCTTGAGGTCGAACAGGTCCGCGCCGGACGGGCCCGCCGCGTAGTTCCGTCCGAGCACGCCATACGTCGCGAACAGGATCGCGAAGATCAGGCAGTCGCTCATCAGGTAGAGCCAGAACCCGAGCATGGTCCCGCCCTCGGCGTGACCATGCTCGTCGTCGGCGACGTAGAAGTGCAGCTCGCCGTCGTCCGCTGCGGCCGTGTGTGCGTGTGCCATGGCGGGGTCCTCAGGCGCCGACGGGGGTGGGAGCCGGGGCCGTGGCGAGCGCTCGGGTGCGCTCGTCCTCGGTCCGCGCGACCTCGTCGGCGGGGATGTAGTAGTCGCGGTCGTAGTTGAAGGTGTGGATGATGGTCGCCGCGATCACGCCGACGAAGGAGATCGCTGCCAGCCACCAGACGTACCAGACCATGGCGACGCCGAAGACGGTGGCGATGGCGGCGATGACGACGCCCGCACCGGTGTTCTTGGGCATGTGGATGGCCTTGAAGCCCTGGAGCGGACGCTCGTAGCCGCGGCTCTTCATGTCCCACCAGGCGTCGCCGTCATGCACCATCGGGGTGAAGGCGAAGTTGTAGGGCGGCGGCGGCGACGAGGTCGCCCATTCGAGGGTGCGGCCGCCCCAGGGGTCGCCGGTGAGGTCGCGAAGCTGCTCGCGCCGCAGGATGCTGACGGCGAACTGGACGAGCATCGCGCCGATGCCGCAGGCGACGAGGAGGGCGCCGAAGGCCGCGATCACGAAGAGCGGCTGGTACTCGGTGCCCGAGAACGAGCTCATGCGCCGGGTCACGCCCATCAGGCCGAGGATGTAGAGCGGCGTGAACGCCACCCAGAACCCGCTGACCCAGCACCAGAACGAGACCTTGCCCCAGAACGGGTCGAGGCGGAAGCCGAAGGCCTTCGGCCACCAGTAGTAGATGCCGGCGAACAGGCCGAACAGCACGCCGCCGATGATCACGTTGTGGAAGTGCGCGACCAGGAACAGCGAGTTGTGCAGCACGAAGTCGGCCGGGGGCACGGCGAGCAGCACGCCGGTCATGCCGCCGATGACGAAGGTCAGCATGAAGGCGACGGTCCACATCATCGGCAGGTCGAAGCGGATCCGGCCGCGATACATGGTGAACAGCCAGTTGAAGATCTTCGCGCCCGTCGGGATCGAGATGATCATCGTGGTGATGCCGAAGAACGAGTTGACGCTCGCCCCCGACCCCATGGTGAAGAAGTGGTGCAGCCAGACCAGGTAGGACAGGATGGTGATGACGACCGTGGCGTAGACCATCGAGGCGTAGCCGAACAGGCGCTTGCCGGAGAAGGTCGAGGTCACCTCGGAGAAGATGCCGAAGGCCGGCAGCACCAGGATGTAGACCTCGGGGTGGCCCCAGATCCAGATCAGGTTCACGTACATCATCGGGTTGCCGCCGAGATCGTTCGTGAAGAAGTTGGTGCCGACGTAACGGTCGAGGGTGAGGAGCGCCAGCACCGCGCCGAGCACCGGGAAGGACGCGACGATCAGGATGTTGGTGCAGAGCGAGGTCCAGGTGAAGACCGGCATCTTCATCATCGACATGCCGGGCGCCCGCATCTTGACGATGGTGGCGATCAGGTTGACGCCCGACAACGTCGTGCCCACACCCGCGATCTGCAGCGCCCAGATGTAGTAGTCGACGCCGGTACTCGGCGAGTAGGCGATGTTCGACAAGGGCGGATAGGCGAGCCAGCCGGTGGCCGCGAACTCGCCGACGAACAGCGACATCATCGTCAGGACGACGCCGCCGGCGGTCATCCAGAAGCTGAAGTTGTTGAGGAACGGGAAGGCGACGTCGCGGGCGCCGATCTGCAGCGGCACCACGAAGTTCATCAGCCCGGTGACCAGCGGCATCGCCACGAAGAAGATCATGATCACGCCGTGGGCGGTGAAGATCTGGTCGTAGTGGTGCGGCGGCAGGAAGCCCTCGGCGCCGCCATGGGCGATCGCCTGCTGCGAGCGCATCAGCACCGCGTCGGCAAAGCCCCGCAGCAGCATGACGAGCCCGAGGATCATGTACATGATCCCGATCTTCTTGTGGTCGACGCTGGTCAGCCAGTCGCGCCAGAGCGGCCCCCAGAGCTTGTACTTGGTCAGCACGCCGAGGACGGCGAGGCCGCCGAGCGCCACGACCAGGAAGGTCACCACCACGATCGGCTCGTGGAGCGGCAGGGATTCGATGGTGAAGCGGCCGAACAGCAGCCGCCACCAGTGCGGGTAGGCTTCGATCGGATTGTGCTCGGAGTTCATGGCTCAGCCTGGAGTGCAGGTCGGTCTGTTCGGGGTCGGATCCAGGCGGAGCGGTACGGGGCAGCTCTGCTCGGCTCCTTGTTCGCGCATCGCGGTCACCGCCGAACCGGTGACCGCTTCGGCACCGGCCGTTCGCGGCCGGTGCGACGGGTTTCAGTTCAGGCGCGGCGTCGCGTTGGACGCGGCGGACGCCTTCGAGGCGTTGCCGAGACCGTAGGCGTCGGCGGGGGTGCACAAAGCGGTGACGAAGGTCGCCTGCTGGGTCGCGCCGGTGCCGCGGCGGACGGTCTTGTCGTAGGTGAGGCTCATGACGCTGTGCAGGCCCTCGCGGCCGCCGCCGCCGCGGGCGTCGATCGCCGCCATGTCGTGCATGCACATCTTGGCGCGGTCGACGCACATGTTGAGGATCGCGTCGTAGAGGTCGGCGTCGACGGTCTTATAGTAGCGCACCGGCTCCTTCTCGCTCGGGCGCTCGAGCTTCAGGTAGCCGGCCCGGTCGAGGCCGCCGCCCTCCTGCTTGACCTTGGCGACCCAGGCGTTGAACCCGCTCTCGTCGACGCCCTTGAAGGTGAAGCGCATGTGCGAGAACCCGGCGCCGCTGTAATTGGCCGAGAAGCCCTCGTAGTCGCCGGCCTTGTTGATCACGGCGTTGAGCCGCGTCTGCATGCCCGGCATGGCGTAGATCTGGCCGGCGAGCGCCGGGATGAACAGCGAGTTCATCACGGAAGACGAGGTGATGCGGAACTCGATCGGCCGGTCGACGGGCGCGGCGACCTCGTTGAGCGAGGCGATGCCCTGCTCGGGGTAGAGGAAGAGCCACTTCCAGTCGAGGGCGACGACCTGGACCACCAGGGGCTTGCCCGAGACCATCGGGTCGCCGACACTCGAGACGATCGGCTTCGAGGCGCTGATGCGGCTGACCGACCGGTAGGGATCGAGCAGGTGGGTGCCGAGCCAGGTGAGCGCGCCGAGCGCCACGATGATCAGCAGCGGCGCCGACCAGATCACCACCTCGAGACCAATCGAGTGATGGAAATCGGGGTCGTAGACCGCCTTCTTGTTGCCCTCGCGATAGTGCCAGGCGAAGGCGATCGTGAGCGCCATCACGGGAATGATGATCAGGAGCATCAGGACCGTGGAGGCGATCAGCAGGTTACGCTGCTGCAGCGCCACGTCGCCGGAGGGCGAGAGCAGCACCATATTGCATCCTCCGGTGAGGAGGATGAACGGAAGTACGAGGAGGAGGCGCAAGTGTTTCACGGGCAGCCCGGACGATCAGCTTTCGGCTCCTGTCCTGTACGCCCGCCGGGGCTCCGGGGGGATTGGACGTTTTGTCCAGGCCCCCAAACGGCCGGTTCTCCTCTAAGGAAGGGGTCGTCGTAGCGTGACGAAGCAGGATTCCGATATGGCCACGATCACGGCGGATCCCGCCGCCGCAAACTCCTCCAAGCCGGAACGGGACGCGCGCCTGGCCTCGTCGGAGCCGGGCCACGTCGCCCCCGGCGAGATCGCCCTTGGGGTCATCATCGGCCGCACCTCGGAGTTCTTCGACTTCTTCGTGTTCGGCCTCGCCTGCGTGCTGGTGTTCCCGCGCCTCGTGTTCCCCTGGGCCGAGCCGGTGACCGGCACGCTGTACTCCTTCGGGCTCTTCGCCCTCGCCTTCGTGGCCCGTCCCGTCGGCTCGGTGCTGTTCATGGCGATCGACCGGCGCTACGGCCGGGCGACCAAGCTCACCATCGCGCTGTTCCTGCTCGGCCTCTCGACCTGCCTGATCGCGTTCCTGCCGGGCTACGAGACCATCGGCACCTGGTCGGCGGTGCTGCTCGGCCTGTGCCGCATCGGCCAGGGCCTGGCGCTCGGCGGTGCCTGGGACGGGCTCGCCTCGCTGCTCGCCCTCAACGCCCCGGAGAGCCGCCGCGGCTGGTACGCGATGCTGCCGCAGCTCGGCGCACCGGTCGGCTTCATGCTGGCGAGCGGGCTGTTCGCGTTCTTCCAGCTCCAGCTGTCGGATGCCGACTTCATGGGCTTCGGCTGGCGCTACCCGTTCTTCGTCGCCTTCACGATCAACGTCGTGGCCCTCTTCGCGCGCCTGCGCCTCGTGGCGACCGAGGAGTTCCGCCGCCTGCTCGAGGCCGACGAGCTCGAGCCGGAGCCGGTCCTCCAGACGGTGCGGGCGAGCGGGCGCAACATCCTGGTCGGCGCCTTCGTGCCGCTCGCCTGCTACGCCTTGTTCCACCTCGTCACGGTGTTTCCGGTCAGCTGGATCAACCTGTTCACCGGCCGCTCGGTCGGCGAGTTCCTGATGGTGCAGTTCGCCGGCGCCACCGTCGCCACGATGACGATCGTCATGTCGGGCCTGATCGCCGACCAGATCGGACGGCGCTCCACCATCGCGCTCGCCGCGGCCCTGATCGGCCTGTTCGCCCTCGGCAGCATCGTCGCCCCGCTGCTCTTCGGCGACAGCATGGCCGGGCAGACGATCTTCGTGGTGGTCGGCTTCGCGCTGCTCGGCCTCGCCTACGGCCAGAGCTCGGGCGCCATCGCGGAGAACTTCGGCACCAAGTACCGCTACACCGGCTCGGCGCTGACGTCCGACCTCGCCTGGCTCGTCGGCGCCGGCTTCGCCCCGCTGGTCGCGCTCTACGCGTCGAGCCACCTGGGGCTGCCGTGGGTCGGCGTGTACCTCTTGTCGGGTGCGGTCTGCACGCTCGGGGCGCTCGGGCTCAACCGGCGGCTCGGCACGACGGCCTAGAATCTCGCCGTTCGAGAATAAGACGCGGGATCCCCTCTCCCGTTTGGGAGAGGGGTAGGGGTGAGGGTGCTACGGTTCTGAGTCAGGCTCTGGCTGTACCGATACCAGCACCACGCTCTCAGTTCTTCCCTGAAGCGTGTCACCCTCACCCCTACCCCTCTCCCACACGGGAGAGGGGATCCCGCGTCTTACTTTATTACCTGACTTTGTGACCTGATCATTTTCATCATTCGCTTTGCCCCACCCGGAACCGCGCCGCGTGGCTGCCAATCTCCTCGAAGGCGCCCGGCGCCGCGCCCGCCTCGGTGAGCGCCGCCCTCGCCTCCTCCGGGCTGACACTGCCGGGCAGGGCCAGGAGCTGGCTCAACCCCCCGCCGATCCCGGCACTCGCCACCACCTCTCCACCCAGTTCCACCACCGCTTCCGCCGCCTCGTCGCGCCATCGCTCGAACCGGGCGGCGTAGAGCACCCAGTCGCGCTGGGCCGCGCCCGGGTCGTCGAGGGGCTTGGCGATGCAGAAGACCGGGGTGCCGGCCGGATGACCGGGCCGCTCGATGAAGGGCAGGCGCGCGATCACCTTCGGGCGGCCCTCCCCCGCGAGCAGGCGCCACCAAGCGCCCGCCGTCACCCCCTGGTCGAGGCGGAACACCCCGAGATCGCCGCGCGAGGCGGCCACCGCGGCGATGACCGCGGCGGCGCTCGGATGCGGCCGGTACGGCACCGTGAAGCCGAAATGGAACCGGGCCGAATCGCGCATCGGCGCGTCGCCGCCCGAGACGTCGGCATGGACCGCGAACGGCGCCTGGACGTAGGTGAAGGTGGCGATGATGACCCGCCAGATCCCCTCCACCGTGTCGAGGGGGAGGAGGCCTTGGTGGCGCTCGGCGATCATGCGCATCATCGAGGCCTCGCGGCCGGGCCGGAAGGCGGAGCCCGAGGCCGACGTCTTCTTGACGGCGATCAGCCGGTCGATGATCCGGCCGCGCTCCATCAGGAGGTCGTGCATGGCCGAATCGATGCGGTCGATGTCGGCCCGGAGGGCGGCGAGGTCGGCGGGCGGGGTCGTCATGGCGTCCCGTTGAGACAGAAGCGGAAAGATCCGTCTTACGACCGCCCCGGCCCGCGGGCCAGGGCCACCGGCATGCAGGCGCGCGAGAGAAGTCCCTTCCGTCGATTGACGGCGCGACAGCGAAGCCCTACCTCTTTCGTCCGTTGAAGCGGAATTTTTGGACGCTTTAACGACCGGTCCGGTTTGGAGAACGAATCGCTTCCGGAATTTTTCGCCAAAGCCTCGTCAAGCCCGCCGTCCGGCGACAGCCCCGTGAGAAGCATGGCCACACCACTCCTGAAGCCCGGCCTCGATCCCGCCTCCCAGGCGGTCGAGCCGACGAGCCCCGTCGCCCTGTTCGGAGCGGACGAAGCCCTGGCGATGGATGCGGGCATGGATCTCGCGCCCTGGCAGATCGCCTACCAGACCGCCGGCACGCTGAACGAGGCGCGCAGCAACGCGGTCCTGGTCTGCCACGCGCTCACCGGCGACCAGCACGTCGTCAACACCCACCCGGTCACCGGCAAGCCCGGCTGGTGGGACCGGCTGGTCGGGCCCGGCAAGCCCGTCGACACCGACCGCTACTTCGTGATCTGCGCCAACGTCGTCGGCTCCTGCATGGGCACGACGGGGCCGGCCTCGCTCAACCCCGCCACCGGCCGGGCCTACGGCCTCGACTTCCCGCTTGTGACGATCCGCGACATGGTGCGCGGCCAGGCGATGCTGCTCGACCGGCTCGGCATCAAGGACCTCTTCCTGTGCATCGGCGGCTCGATGGGCGGGATGCAGGTGCTGCAATGGGCGGCGAGCTACCCCGAGCGGGTCTTCGCCGCGATGCCGATCGCGACCGGCGCGCGCCACTCGGCCCAGAACATCGCCTTCCACGAGGTCGGCCGGCAGGCGATCCTGGCCGATCCGAACTGGCATGGCGGGCGCTACCTCGACGTCGGCACGCGGCCGGCCAAGGGGCTCGGCGTCGCCCGGATGGGCGCGCACATCACCTACCTGTCCGAGCCGGCGCTGCACCGCAAGTTCGGCCGCCGCCTCCAGGACCGGGACGCCCCGACCTTCTCGTTCGACGCCGACTTCCAGATCGAGAGCTACCTGCGCCACCAGGGCATCACCTTCGTCGAGCGCTTCGACGCCAACGCCTACCTCTACCTCACCCGGGCGATGGATTATTTCGACCTCGCGGCCGACCACGGCGGCGTGCTCGCCAACGCCTTCCGGGGCACGCGGACGCGGTTCTGCATCATGTCCTTCACCTCCGACTGGCTGTTTCCGACCGCCGATTCGCGGGCGATCGTCCACGCGCTCAACGCCGCGGCGGCGCCGGTCGCCTTCGTCGAGGTCGAGAGCGACAAGGGCCACGACGCCTTCCTGCTCGACGAGCCGGCGATGATCTCGGCGGCCAAGGGCTTCATCGCGGCGGCAGCCCGGGAGCGCGGCCTGTGAGCGTCACCGCCTCCCTCGCCCCCGCCGGCCTGCCGCAGGACGCCACCGGCTCCGCCCGCATCGACCACCTGGTCATGCTCAATCTCGTCGAGCCCGGCTCGCGGGTGCTCGACGTCGGCTGCGGCGACGGCTCCCTGCTCGCGCTCCTGCGCGACCGGCGCGGCGTCGACGGTCGCGGCATCGAGCTCTCGCGCGAGGGCGTCAATGCCTGCCTGGCGCATGGCCTGCCGGTGATCCAGGGCGACGCCGACACCGACCTCGCGGCCTATCCGGACGACGCCTTCGACTACGTGATCCTGTCGCAGACGATCCAGGCGACGCGCCAGCCGAAGGAGGTGCTGGAGCACCTCTTGCGGATCGGCCGCCACGCGATCGTGTCGTTTCCGAATTTCGGCCATTGGCGGGTGCGCAGCGAATTGATGCTGCGCGGCCGGATGCCGATGACCGACACCCTGCCCGATCCCTGGTACGCCACCCCCAACATCCATCACTGCACGATCCGGGATTTCGTCGGCCTGTGCCGCCTCGTCGGCGCCCGGATCGAGCGCGCCTCGGCCCTCGACGCCTCGGGCCACCCGATGCGCTTCGCCCTGCCGTGGTGGGTGTGGAACCTCGTCGGCACGCAGGGGGTGTTCCTCCTGCGGCGGGGGTGAGCAGGTCTCGGCGCCGGCGGCCCGCCGGCGCCCCTTCGCCGTCGCTGTTCGTCCTGGCGCTCGCCTGCGGGCCGGCCCTCGCCGAGGAGGCCGACCTCGCGGTCCTCGAGACCCGCTGGCACGCCTGCGTGCGGCAGGCCTTCACCGGCCAGCCCCTCGGGATGGAGCGGCGGGCGGCACAGCGCGCGGCGCTCGCCGCCTGCAAGCCGCAGGAGGACGCCTACGTCCACGCGATGCTGGCGGCGCAGGAGGCCGAGGCCCGCGCCCGCGCCACACGCGGCGTCGCCGCCCGGGCGCGGGACTGGGCGATCGGGGTCGCGGGCTCGGCGCGGGCCGTCGTCGGCGGGCTGATGGATCGCCTGCGCTGGTGAACCGTCGCGCTCCGGTCGTGTTGAGAGCCTGAAGCCTGCTTTGCCTGCGGGCCTGTCCGGGGATCGAAGAGGCGCGGGGCTCCCCTCTCCCGTGTGGGAGAGGGGCCGGGGGTGAGGGTGGCTCGGGTTCAGGACTAACCGCTGAGCGTCGAGCTGCGCAGCTCAATGGTTCAGGATTATTGCGGCACCCGAGCCACCCTCACCCCTACCCCTCTCCCACACGGGAGAGGGGATCCCGCGCTCAGTCCTCGAACGGATTTTCCCCGGACAGCCCCGCACCGCCCGGAGACTCGACATGACGACCTTCTCGCGCGCCCTGCCCCTCGCCCTCATGCTGATGGCCGCCCCCGCCTTCGCCCAGCAGCCCGCCGCCCCCGATCCGGCAGCAGGCTTCCTGACCCGGCCGGAGCCCGGCAGCGTCCGGGCCTCGAAGCTCGTCGGCGTGAAGGTGATCGGGATGGACCACGTCAAGGTCGGCGAGATCGAGGACGTGCTGCTGACCGAGGACGGGCGGGTGCGGGCGGTGGTGATCGGCGTCGGCGGCTTCCTCGGCATCGGCCAGAAGTCGGTGGCGGTGCCGTTCGACAAGCTGGCCTGGAACACCGGCGCCGCCGCGGCCGAGGCCCCGCCCTCCCACACCACGCCCGAGCGTGCCCCGGGCGCGGCCGCGGCGAACAGCGCCGGCCCCGAAACCATGCCGGGCGCCAAGGTCACCGACCAGGCGCTGGCCGCCGTGCCGATGAAGCGCAGCGGCACCGTCGACGAGGCCACCGGCTCGGTCGCGGCGCCCGAGCCCCAGGGCCGCGCCACGGTGCTGGCGACCGGCCCTGACGGCACGGTGCGGGAGGCCGAGGTGCGGCTGACCAAGGCGCAGCTCCAGGCCGCGCCGACCTTCACCTACGAGGCCGCCCGCTGACCGCGCCGGATCTCCGCTGGCGCCCGCTGCGGGCGTCGGACCTGGACGGCGCCTCGGCCATCGCCGCCCGCATCCACCCGGATTATCCGGAGGACGACGCGGTGATGGCCGAGCGCCTGCGCCTCTGCCCGGAGGGCTGCTACGCGCTGACGGCCGACGATGACCTGCTGGGTTACGCCGTCGGCCATCCGTGGCAGGCAAGGTCGGTGCCAGACCTCGACACGCTCGTGGGATCCCTGCCGGAGCCGGCGGGCGCCTGGTGCATCCACGACGTCGCCCTCCTGCCCGAGGCGCGGGGGCGCGGTGCGGCGGGTGTCCTCGTGGGGCTGATGCGGGAGGAGGCCCGGCGGCGCGGCCTGCCCGCCCTGGTGCTGGTCGCGGTCGGCGACGCCGCCGGCTTCTGGCGCCGCCACGGCTTCCGGCCGATCTCCGAGGCGCCGCCCCCCGGCTACGGCGCCGGCGCGACCCTGATGGTGCGGGACGCGACCGCCCCGGCTTGAGGCGCGACGCCCGACCCCGCCGCCTTCGGTCCTTGCTCCAGGTTGTTGAGTTTTCCGCACTTTCCCCGACAACCGGTCTCCCCATCGTCGGACGCGGCTCAGGCTCGCTGTGACATTCGGCCGTTCTCGCAACCGCGGCCCCTGGCCGGGGCCGGGCGCTGCGCCACCTAGCCTGGCATCGTTCCGAACTGGGCTGCGGTATGACGAGGACGGCGTGCAGAGCGTGATCCCCGCCTTGAAACACGGTGATCCGGCCCGTCGCGTGGCCGGGGCCTGACGCCGTGCGCCAGCTCTTCGCGCCGGGCGCCGACGCCCTCCTGCGCCTCGCCCTCCTCACCGGGGCGGCCTGCCTCGCGGCCCTGCCGGTGGTGGGGGCGGGGCTGGTGCGCTCCTCCTACGTCAACGGCGTCGGGGTGGCGCCGGCCCAGCCGGTGCCGTTCAGCCACAAGCACCATGCGGGCGAGCTGAAGATCGACTGCCGCTACTGCCACACCACGGTCGAGACGCAGGCCACCGCCGGCATCCCGCCGACCCAGACCTGCATGACCTGCCACGGGCAGATCTGGTCCGGCTCGGAGATGCTGGAGCCGGTGCGGGCGAGCTACGCCAAGGACCAGCCCCTGGTCTGGACCCGCCTGAACAAGCTGCCGGGCTACGTCTACTACAACCACTCGGTCCACGTGACCAACGGCATCGGCTGCTCGACCTGCCACGGCAGCGTCACCGACATGCAGCTCACCTACCGGGCCAACGCCTTCGAGATGAGCTTCTGCCTCGATTGCCACCGCAACCCCGAGAAATACGTGCGGCCGAAGGACCAGATCCTGAACATGGCCTGGAGCCCGCCGGCGAACCAGGCGACCCTCGGGCCGGAACTGGTGCGCCAGTACCATATCCGCGGCGGCGAGCGGCTGACCGAATGCGGGATCTGCCACCGATGAGCCATGACATCGGCGCGCTCCGCGCCCGCCTCGCCGCCGGCGACGGCCCGGCCTTCTGGCGCAGCCTCGACGCGGTGGCGGATTCGCCCGAGTTCCGGGCCTTCCTCGCCACCGAGTACCCGGCCGCCGCGCGGCTGGCGGCCGCGCCCGACCGGCGCGGCTTCCTCAAGCTGATGGCCGCCTCCTTCGCGATGAGCGGGCTCGCCGCCTGCGGCCAGCCGGACGGGCGTGCGCAGGAAATCCCCTACGTCCGCCAGCCCGAGCGGATCGTGCCGGGGGCGCCGCTGGCCTACGCCTCGGCGGCGCTGACCGACGGGTTCGCCAACGGCATCACGGTCACCACCCGCAACGGCCGCCCGCTCAAGATCGAGGGCAATGCCGAGCATCCCTGGAGCCGGGGCGGCACCGATGTGTTCGCCCAGGCCTCGGTCCTCGGGCTTTACGACCCGTTCCGGCTCCAGACGCCGCAGCATCTCGGCCGGCCGAGCTCCTGGCAGGCGTTCCGCGCCGCGATGACCGGGCGCTTCGCGGCCCTGAAGGCGACCGATGGTGGGCGCGGCCTCCACCTCGTCACAGGGCCGGTCACCTCGCCGTCTCTCGCCGCGCAGATCGCCGCGATGCGCCGGGATTTCCCGGGGATGCGCTGGCACGTCTCGGCCCCGACCGGGCGCGAGGCGCTCTACGAGGGCGCCCGCCTCGCCCATGGCCGCCCGCTCGAAACCCGCTGGCGCTTCGACCAGGCGCGGGTCGTGGTCTCCCTCGACGGCGACCTGCTCGATCCCGGGCCGGGCCAGGTCGGGCAGGCGCGGGACTGGATCGAGGCCCGTCGCAAGGCCGCCGCCGAGGGGCGCCTGCTCGCCCTCCATCATGCCGGCCCGAGCCCGAACCTGACCTCGGCCAAGGCCGATGCCCCCCTCGCGATCGGTTCGGATGGTCTCGATCGGCTGGTGCGCGACCTCCTCGCCGAAGCCGGGGGCGGCACGGCGGAGGAACGCGACGGCCCGGCCGCCGCGTGGCGCAAACAGGCCTTCGCGGCTTTGAACGCGGCCCGCGGCAGCGGCCTCGTGCTCGCCGGGGCGCAAGGAGGGCCGGAGCTGCTGGCGCAGGTCCACCGGCTCAACGCGGCTTTCGGCAATACCGGCCGCACGGTCTTCCACACCGCCCCGGTCCCGGTCCTCGACCCGGAGCCCCTGGGCGCACTCACCGAGGCGATGCGCCGGGGCGAGGTGCAGGTGCTGGTGATGCTCGACGTCAACCCGGTCTACGAGGCACCGGGCGACCTCGGGTTTCTCGAGGCCATGGCCCGGGTGCCGCTCAAGATCCATGCCGGGCTCTACCAGGACGAGACCGCCTTCCACTGCGACTGGAACCTGCCCCTCGCCCACCCGCTCGAGGCCTGGGGCGATGCCCGCTCGCTGGACGGCACGGTGACGCTGATCCAGCCGACGGTGCGCCCGCTCTATGACGGCCGCTCAGGTCCGGAGGTGCTGTCGATCCTGACCGACGCCGAGGTCAAGGACGGCGCCGCCCTCCTCGACGCCCATTGGCGGCGGCCGGACGAGTCTGATGCCGCCTGGACGACCCGGCGCGAGGCCTTCCTGCAGGCGGGATTCCTCGCCGATACCGCCTTCCCGCCCGAGACCGTCGGTGCGCCGCTCCCGGCCGCGATCGCCCCCGCCCGCCCCGCCCCGTCGCCGGCCGGCCCCGCCCGGCGTGTCGAGGTGCTGTTCCGGCCCGACGCGAGCGTGTGGGACGGCAGCCTTGCCAACCTCGCCTGGCTCCAGGAACTCCCCAAACCCCTGACCAAGGTGGTGTGGGGCAACGTGATCGCGGTGAGCCCAGGTCTGGCCGAGCGCGAGGAGCTGCGCCAGGGCGACGTCGTCACCCTGGAGGCCGAGGGGCGGCGGATCGAGGGACCGGTCTGGATCCAGCCGGGCCAGGCCGACGAGGCCGTCACGGTCTTTCTCGGCTATGGCCGCAGGATTCCGGAGCAGCTCGCCGACGGGCTCGGCTACGACGCCTATCCTCTGCGCCGCAGCGCCACGCCCTGGCGCCTCGCGGAGGCGACGCTCGCCACCACCGGCCGCAAGGCGCCGCCGGTGACGACGCAGAACCACGGCACGATGGAAGGGCACGACTTCGTGCGCGTGCAGGCGGTCGGCAGCACCGCGCCGGTCGCCTCCCGCGAGACGCCGCCCTCGCTCTACCCGCCGGCCCCGACCTCGCCCGGCGGGCGCTACGACACGGAGCGCGCCTGGGGCATGGTGATCGACCTCGATGCCTGCATCGGCTGCAACGCCTGCGTCACCGCCTGCCAGTCCGAGAACAACATCCCGGTCGTCGGCAAGGAGGAGGTCGCGCTCGGGCGCTGGCTGCACTGGCTCCGGATCGACCGCTACTACGAGGGCGGGCTCGACACTCCGAAGACCCACTTCATGCCGGTGCCCTGCATGCATTGCGAGCAGGCGCCCTGCGAGGTCGGCTGCCCGGTGGAGGCGACCGTCCACGACCGCGAGGGGCTGAACCTCATGGTCTACAACCGCTGCGTCGGTACGCGGGCCTGTTCGAGCTACTGCCCCTACAAGGTTCGGCGCTTCAACTACCTCGACTATTCCGGCGACATGGCGCCGGTGCAGCAGCAGCAGCGCAACCCGGAGGTGACGGTCCGGGCCCGCGGCGTGATGGAGAAATGTACCTACTGCGTCCAGCGCATCGCCGCGGCGCGGATCGATTCGACGAAGGGCGACCACGCGCCGATCCCCGACGGGGCGGTCGAGACCGCCTGCCAGGGCGCCTGCCCGACCCGGGCCATCACCTTCGGCGACCTGCGCGATTCCGGCAGCCAGGTCGCGGCGGCGGCGGCCGATCCGCGCAATTACGGCCTGCTCTCCGAGCTCAACACCCGGCCGCGCACCACCTACCTCGCCCGGCTGGTCGAGCAGGCCTCCGCAAAAGCAGGGGACGCCTTGTGAGCGGCACGACGATCCCCCGCGCCGGCCTGCTCGGCCGGGACGAGGACTTCGCCTCGATCGGTCGCGCGGTGACCGGGGCGCCGGCCCGCACCCGGTCGCGGGCGTGGTGGATCGCCTTCGCGGGGGCCTGCGGGCTCCTCGGACTCTTCGCGGCGGCGCTCGCCTGGCTGCTCATCAACGGCGTCGGCATCTGGCACAACAACAACCCGGTCGTCTGGGCGCTCGACATCGTCGCCTACGATTGGTGGATCGGCATCGCCTGCGGGGCGCTGCTCACCTCCGCCACCTTGCGCCTCACCGGCGCCCCCTGGCGCTCAGGGATCGACCGCATCGCCGAGACCACCGCGATCCTGGCCGCGGCGGCCGCCGCCCTCTACCCGATCATCCATCTCGGGCGGCCCTGGGTGTTCTACTGGACCCTGCCCTACCCCAACACCCTGGCGCTCTGGCCGCAATTCCGCTCGCCGCTGGTCTGGGACGCGATCGACATCATCAGCTTCCTCGGGGTCTGCCTGAGCCTGTGGTATGTCGGGCTCCTGCCCGACCTCGCCACCCTGCGTGATCGCGCCTTCGGGGCGGTCCTGGCGGAAGCCGACGCGCGCGGCCGCAGCCGGCGCCTGACGCTCCTGAAGGCGCAGGCCTACGGCGTCCTGGCGCTCGGCTGGCGCGGGGCCTCGACCCACTGGGAACGCTGGCTCATGGCCACCCGCACCCTCTCGGGCCTCGCCCTCATCCTCGTGGTCTCGCTCCAGACCGGGGCCTCGGTGATGCTCGCCGGCACCGTCCTGCCGGGCTGGCACGACACGCTCCTGCCGGTGACGTTCCTCGCCGCCTCGCTGCTCTCGGGCGTCGGCGTCACCGCGGCGCTCTGCGTGCTGGTGCGCCGGGCGCTCCACCTCGAGGCGCTGATCACCGAGCGGCACCTCGCCCTGATGGCCCGCCTGATGCTGGGCCTCGGGCTCGCCTCGGCCTATTGCTACGCCACCGAGATGTTTTCCAGCCTCCTGCACGGCGACGCCTACGACAGGGGCGTGCTGGTGCGCCGCCTCTCCGGCTCCCATGCCTGGGCGTTCTGGATCATCGTGGTCTTCGCCCTGCTGCCGGTGCAGCTGTTCTGGTTCCGGGCGTTCCGCCGCTCCGGCCTCGTCGTGGCGCTCGTCGGCGTGGCGGCGGCGATCGGCAGCTTCGGCGACCACTTCATGCTGCTGATCGTGACCCTGAGCCACGATTTCCTGCCCTCCTCGGCCCATCCCTACAGCATGGGCGCCTGGGGGCTTGCGACCCTCGCGGGCTCGATCGGCCTCTTCCTCGCCCTGCTGCTGCTGGGCTTGCGCACGCTGCCGATGGTCTCGATCACTGAGACGCGACGCTTCGCCGAGAGCCACCCCGACGGGCAGCCGAGCGGCGAGCGGGCACCGACCCTCGCCGAGACCGCGGAGGCGCCGCTCTGGGGCGTCAGCGCCGAGTTCGACGATGCCGGCACCCTCGCGGCCGCCGTGAAGGCCCTGAGAGCGCGTGATTTCGGCGCCCGGATCGAGACCTACGGCCCGGTGCCGATGCGCCGCGCCGCCGACGCGCTCGGCCGCCCGGCCGGCATCCTGCCGCTCCTCGCCCTCGGGGCGGCGCTCATGGGCGGCATCGCCTTCATGGCGATGTGCCTCTACGCGACCGGGTTCGACTACGTGTTCGACGTCGGCGGCCGGCCGCGCTTCTCCTGGCAGGCCTTCCTGGTGCCGAGCGTGTCCTTCGGCACGCTCTGCGGCGGGCTGACGGCCCTGCTGGCGCTGCTGTTCCAGAACCGCCTGCCGCGGCTCAACCACCCGGCCTTCGCGATTCCGGGCTTCTCCCGCGCCAGCGAGGATCGCTTCTTCCTCGCGCTCGAGGCGGCGGGCCCCCGCTTCGACCCGGCCCGGATCGAGCAGGCCCTGGCGCGGCTGCCGGACGGACGGCCCCTGATGGTCCGGAGGGTGCCGCTGTGACGCGCCGTCCTGTCATCGATCGCCTGAGGCCGATCATCGATCTCCCCCTTTCCCGGACGCCTGCAGCGAAGCGGAAGGAGATCCGGGATCCCGCGCAGGGACTCGCCGCGAAGCGGCTCTGCCTGTTGCACCGTTGCGGACACACGGACGCTTCGCGACGTCTCGTGCTGGATCCCGGCTCTCCTTCCGCTGACGCTCCAGTCGTCCGGGACAGGGCGGAGAGGGGACAAAAACCGGCCGCGGGGCACGGCATTGCAATCCGCACTTCGCCGGTCCGGCATGCGCCGCGTCGCCGGCCGACGCGGCTTTGCCTCGCCTTCCTCCTACCCCTCACCCTCGCAGCCTGCGACCAGGCCAACATGGTGAGCCAGCCCAAGTCCAAGACCTGGGACAGCAACCCGTTCTTCCCGCAGGGTCAGACGATGCGGCTGCCGCCCCCCGGCACGGTGGCGCGCAAGAGCCCCGACCGGCCGGTGCCGCAGCCGGCCGCGGCGAGCCCGGAGCTGCTGGCGCGGGGCCAGGAGCGCTACGACGTGTTCTGCACCCCCTGCCACGGCGGGGCCGGCCACGGCGACGGGCTGATCGTGCAGCGCGGCTACCCGCGCCCGCCCGCCTTCGACGACGCCCGGCTGCGCGCCGCACCCGCGCAACACTTCTACGACGTGATCAGCAACGGCAAAGGCAACATGCTGCCTTACGCCGCGCAGGTGCCGCCGGCCGACCGCTGGGCGATCGTCGCCTATCTCCGCGCGCTCCAGCTGAGCCAGGGCGCAACCCTGGCGAGCCTGCCGGCGGAGGATCAGGAGGCGGTCGCGGCCGCCGCGCGCCGCACGAAGGCGGGAGACACCCCGGGAGACACGCGATGAGCCGCCGCCCGATCTCGCTCGCCCTCGGCGTGGCGGCGCTCGCGGTCTGCGCGCTCGCCGGCGCGTCCGGCACCCCGGTGATGCCGTCCTACCTCGCCGCCTGGCTCGTGCTGGTGGCGCTGCCGGTCGGCGCCCTGCCGCTGCTGATGGGACTCGAACTCGCCGGCTTCGCCGCCGGCCCGATGGCGGCGTCCCTGCGCCGCCTGCTCGGCCTGCTGCCGATCGCCGGCCTGCTGCTGCTGCCGGTGCTCTTGAGCCTCGGCGGGCTCTATCCCTGGGACCGCGGCGCTCCCCCGCGCACGGCCTTCGCGGCCGTATGGTTCACCCCCGTCTTCTTCATCCTGCGCAGCCTCGCCTATCTGGCGATCTGGCTCTGGCTCGCCGACATCTTCCGGCGCCCGGCCGCCGAGCCCGGCAGCCCGGCGGCGGCGCGGCGGCGGAGCCGGGCCGTCCTCGGGCTGATCCTCACCACCGTCACGGCGACGCTGGCGGCGGAGGACTGGGTGCAATCGGCCGATCCCGGCCTCGCCTCGACGGCCTTCGGCCTCCTGGTGATGACGATCCAGGCCGGCCTGGCCCTCTCGGCGGCGGCCCTCATCGCGGCGCGCGACTCCTCCGGCCGGCCGGGGCGCGACCAGCGCACCGCCGCCGCCTTCGCCGACCCGATCCTGGTGCTGCTCGCGATCTGGGGCTTCGTCCACGCCGCGCAGTACCTCACCGTGTGGTCGGCCAACCTTCCCGAGGAGGCGCGCTGGTACCTCGCCCGCGACGGGGCGCTCGGCCGCCTCGGCCTCTGGGCGGCGGTCGGCGTGACGGTGCTGGCGGTCCTGGTGCTCGTGCCCCGCCGCACCGCCGGCCGGCCGGCGCTGCTGGCCGGCATCGCCCTCCTGATCCTGCTGCTGCACGGGGCCGAGATCTTCTGGCTCGTCACGCCGGGCTTCCGCGGCGCCTTCCGCTTCACCTGGGCCGACGCGCTCGCGCTGATCGGGGTGGTGGGGGTCGCCGGCGGCCTCTACGGCCCGGTCGACCGCCGCCTGCGGGGACACGCGTCGTGAGCGATCCGATCACCCGGCCCGGCCCCTTCGCCCTCCTCTCGGCCGTCGCGGCGGCGGGGCTCCTGCGGCTCTCCGGCGTCAAGCCGGCCGCGCCGCCCGAGCCCGATCACGGCCCGCACAACCCGGAAGGGTTCGAGGAGGAGGACGTCGACGTCCGCCGCACCGCCTTCGTGGTGGCGGGGCTGGCGGCCTCCGTCGCCACCGCGATCGCGACGGTGGGACTGATGATGCACCTGTTCGGCGCCTGGCACGTCGCCGATACGCCGCGCCTCACCCCGCAGCAGACCGCGAAGGTGCAGCCGCCGCCGCCCAACCTCCAGGGGGCTCCCTACGAGGACCTCGCCCGCCAGGAGGCGCGGGACACGATGCAGACGACCACCTACGCCCCGCTCCCCGACGGGCGCGCCCGCATCCCGGTCGCCCGCGCGATGCAGCTGATCGCCGGCCAATCCCTCGATCCCTCTGCCCTCGATCCCTCTGCGCGGAATTCCTTGGCGCCCCTCCCGCCCGAGGGCGGAGCCCCCGTTCGATGAACCCGGCCGACCTCGCGCTCCAGCTCTGGCCGGCGGCGGCCTCCGCCACCGCGGTCGAGACCGACTGGCTGATCCTCGCCTTCACGGTCCTGACGCTGCTGCTCACGGTGCCGGTCTTCGTCGCCATCACGTGGTTCGCGATCCGCTACCGCCAGGGCGAGGAGGCCGACCGCAGCCACGGCAACACCCGCAGCGTGCTCATCGAGATCAGCTGGATGCTGATCCCGTTCCTGCTCACCCTGATCTTCTTCGTCTGGGGCGCCCGGCTGTTCTTCATCTCGAAGCAGGCGCCGGGCGACGCCATGGTGGTCGAGGCGATCGGCCGGCAATGGATGTGGAAGTTCCAGCATCCCACCGGCCAGTCCGAGATCAACGACCTGCATCTGCCGATCGGCCAGCCGATCAAGATCCGGATGATCAGCCAGGACGTGATCCACAACCTCTACCTTCCGGCTCTGCGGATGCAGATGGCGACCCTGCCGGACCGCTACACCGAGCTGTGGTTCAAGGCCGACCGCACCGGCAGCTACCGGCTGTACTGCTCGGAATATTGCGGCACCGACCACTCGAAGATGGACGGCAACCTGACCCTGATGACCCAGGCCGACTACGCCGCCTGGCTCCAGAATGCCGGCGCCAACCAGGGCGGCCAGGCCGGGGCCGGCCGCGTCGTCTACGAATCCTACGGCTGCGGCAATTGCCACGATCCCGGCGCCAAGGTGCGGGCGCCCTCGCTGGCTGGCCTCTACGGCCGCGCGGTCAAGCTCGCCGACGGCCGCACCGTGACGGCCGACGAGACCTATCTCCGCGACAAGATCCTGAACCCGAACCGGCAGAAGCTGGCGGCGGACTACAAGCAGGTGATGCCGGCCTTCCGCAACGTGATCCCGCACGACGACCTCGACCGTCTCCTCGCCTACCTGAAGAGTTCGGGGGCGACGGCGCAGCAGGAAGCGACCCCAGGAGGTCCGGTTCAATGACCAGCGGCACCATCACCGAAGGGCCGGCCCTGCGCGACCCCCACACCCCGGATTCCCGCCTCGGCCACGGAGCCGACTACCTGCATGCCGAGCACACCCTGCGCTCGTGGTTCTTCACCACCGACCACAAGCGCATCGCGCTCCTGTATCTCGCCAGCATCACCGCCTTCTTCGTCATCGGCGCGGTGACGGCCGGGCTGGTGCGCCTGGCGCTGGTCGTGCCGGACGGGCAGGTCTTCACCAACGACACCTACAACAAGCTGTTCACGATCCACGGGGTCGTGATGGTGTGGTTCTTCCTGATCCCGAGTATCCCCGCCACCTTCGGCAACTTCCTGATCCCGCTGATGATCGGCGCGCGGGACCTCGCCTTCCCGAAGCTGAACCTCGCCTCCTGGTACGTGTTCATGACCGGCGCGCTGTTCACGCTGGCGAGCGTGGTGCTGGGCGGCGTCGATACCGGCTGGACCTTCTACACCCCGCTCTCCACCGCCTTCTCGAACACCTGGGTGGTGCCGGCCTTGATCGGCGTCACCATCGTGGGCTTCTCGTCGATCCTGACCGGCCTCAACTTCGTGGTGACGATCCACACCATGCGGGCGCCGGGCATGACCTGGTTCCGGCTGCCGATCTTCGTCTGGACCCACTACGCCACCAGCCTGATCTTCCTGCTGGCCACCCCGGTCATCACCGTGGCGCTGATCCTGCTCATCGCCGAGCGCGCCTTCCATATCGGGGTGTTCGATCCGGCCTATGGCGGCGATCCGGTGCTGTTCCAGCACCTGTTCTGGTTCTATTCGCACCCGGCGGTCTACATCATGGTGCTGCCGGGCATGGGAGTGATCTCCGAGATCGTCCCGGCCTTCGCGCAGAAGAAGCTCTTCGGCTACAAGTTCGTCGCCTACGCGGCGATCGGGCTCGCCTCGGTGACCTTCTTCGTCTGGGGCCACCACATGTTCGTCAACGGGCAGAGCGACTTCGCCAGCGTGGCGTTCTCGGTGCTCAGCTTCGCGGTGGCGGTGCCCTCGGCGGTCAAGGTCTACAACTGGACCGCGACGATCCACAAGGGCTCGCTCAAGCTCGACACGCCGATGCTCTACGCCATGGGCTATATCGGGCTGTTCGTCCTCGGCGGCCTCACCGGGCTCTACCTCGCGACGCTCGCCATCAACCAGCACGTCCACGCCACCTACTTCGTCGTGGCGCATTTCCACTACATCATGGTCGGCGGCACGGTGCTGGCCTTCCTCGGCGGCCTGCACTTCTGGTGGCCGAAGATCACCGGACGGATGTACATCGAGGCCTGGGGCCGGATCTCCGCCTTCCTGATCTTCATCGGCTTCAACGTCACCTTCTTCCCGCAATTCATCCTCGGATATCTCGGGATGCCGCGGCGCTATCACGTCTATCCGCCGGAATTCCAGTTCCTCAACATCCTGTCCTCGGCGGGCTCGACGATCCTGGCGATCGGCTACATCTTCCCGATGATCTACCTCGTCTACTCGATCTGGTTCGGGAAGCGGGCGCCGGCGAACCCCTGGGACGCCCGCGGCCTCGAATGGACGGTGGCCTCGCCGCCGCCGGCGCACAACTTTCTCACCGAGCCGCAAGCGCCGAAGGTGCCGTACGATTATCCGATCCAGGCCCGCGAGACCGGGAGGCAGCACTCGTGAGCGCGGGGGCAGCCGAGACACAGGTGGGCGTCAAGCTCGTCTCGCACTTCGCCACGGTCGAGCAGCAGAAGCGCGCCGCCGTGCTCGGGATGTGGGCCTGGTTGCTGACCGAGCTGCTGCTCTTCGCCGGCCTGTTCCTCACGGCCCTGATCCTGCGCCTGCTCCACCCGGAGGCGATCCAGGCGGCGGCGCGCCACCTCAAATTCTGGATCGGCGCGGTCAACACCGTGGTGCTGATCGGCTCCAGCCTGACCATGTCGGGGGCGATCCAGCTCTCGCGCCTCGGCTGGCAGCGCGGCATGGTGCGGTTCATGCTCGCCACCGCCGCGCTCGGCACGCTCTTTCTCGTGCTCAAGGGCTACGAGTACTACGCCGACTACCACGAGCACATGATGCCGTTCCTGTCCGACCGGCCCTACGAGCTGAAGGATTCTCCTCCCTCGCGGCTGTTCGTGAACCTCTACTACGTCGCGACCTCGCTGCACGGCCTGCACCTTCTCACCGGCATCACCATCCTCCTGGTGATGACCTGGCAGGCGAGCCGGCCGGGGTTCTTGAAGCTGCACCAGAACCGGATCGAGATCTTCGGGCTCTACTGGCACTTCATCGACCTGATCTGGATCCTCGCCTTCCCGACCCTCTACGTGCTCAACCGGTAGGAGCGCCCCCGTGTTCGGTACCAGCGACGAGCGCCGCATC
Organism: Methylobacterium sp. 174MFSha1.1; assembly: GCF_900116815.1. Taxonomy (NCBI): domain Bacteria; kingdom Pseudomonadati; phylum Pseudomonadota; class Alphaproteobacteria; order Hyphomicrobiales; family Methylobacteriaceae; genus Methylobacterium; species Methylobacterium sp. 174MFSha1.1. The sequence continues at coordinate 85,161 of NZ_FPCB01000019.1, forward strand.
CTCTGGCAGCACATGCGCGAGCCGGTCCTGACGGCCTGCGCGCTCCTGGCGATGCTCGGGATCAACGTGGCCTTGGGCGCCACCCTCCCCTTCCCGCATGTCTGGATCGTCGAACTGCTCGTCGCCGCCGTGATGGTGGCGACGATCCTGCTCGTCTCGATGGAGGTCCGCCACGAGCCGCCGCTGGTCAAGCTGTTTGCCGGCATCGGCTTCTTCTGGGTCGGGATCCTGTTCGCCATGACGCTGGTGGATTACCTGTCGCGGGCGTAGCGTTATGTCGGGATCGAGACTCCGACTGCGGACGACGGGTGTGGTGCTGTCGGCTTGATCGACGCTCCGTTCTTCAAGCCCCGGCGCTTGAAGGAACCGAATAAATATGACATATAATGTCATATGGCGAAGGCCGTTCTGCTCTTCTCCGAGAAGCGAGTCTACCAAGATGGGGCGATCCTACAGGCCAAGCTCTGGAGGTTGCCCGATGCGAAACGGGTCCCAGGGTCGACTCATACCCTGAAGTACTCCCTTTATTACGGCCGGCCGGGACACAGAATCGTCTCTTACGACAACGAAGCAGGAAAGGGCGACCACGTTCACCGCGGCAATATCGAAACGCCCTACCAATTCGTCTCGGTCGAGCAGCTGATGATGGACTTTCTCTCGGAAGTCCGCGCCCTCCGCGGAGGAACGATATGACGGACAATCTGAAGATCGAGATCGGCGGTTCGGCCGAAGATATGGGACGCCGTTTCATCGACGCTTGGCACAGGGCCGAGCGGGGCGAGATCGCCCCGGCGACCCACGGCCTCACCTTCGAGAATTGGGACGCCTTCGTGGCGACGCTCTCACCTGCCCGGATCGCGCTGCTCCGGCAGCTCGCCGCGGACGGACCGGCCCCTTCCATCAACGCCTTGGCCGCGGCGCTCGGCCGTCCTTACCGCCGCGTCCACGATGACGTGACGGCGCTGCATGCCGCCGGTCTGGTGGAGCGGACGGGCAGAACCGTCTCGCTGGCCGTCTCGACGGTCTCGGCCCATCTCGACCTGAATGCCGCCTGAGCCCGTCCCGTAGTGCTGCGGCACCGCTTGCCGATGCAGGCCGAGCGCAGCCGTTCACTCCCCGCTCACCGCCCGGGCCCTATAATCCTCGCCATGTGCGAATTGCTCGGCATGAGCGCCAACGTCCCGACCGACATCCGCTTCAGCTTCGCCGGCCTCGCGCGCCGCGGGGGCGAGACCGGGCCGCATCAGGACGGCTGGGGCATCTCGTTCTACGAAGGCCGCGGCTGCCGCAGCTTCCACGATCCGGAGCCGAGCGCGCGCTCCGAGATCGCCCGGCTGCTGCGGCAATACCCGATCAAGAGCCGGATCGTGATCGCCCATGTCCGCCGGGCCAATCGCGGCCGGGTGACGCTGGAGAACACACATCCGTTCAGCCGTGAATTGTGGGGTCGCACCTTCACCTTCGCGCATAACGGCCAGCTCAAGGGAGTGAAGCGGCTGAAGCTCGGCCGCTTCAAGCCCGTCGGCACCACCGACAGCGAGCACGCCTTCTGCTGGATGCTGGGCCGGCTCGAGGAGCGCTGGGGCACGCTGCCCAAACCCACCCGCCTCGACGGGGCGGTGCGGGAGCTCTGCGCCGAGTTGCACGGGCTCGGGGTGTTCAACATGCTGCTCTCCGACAGCCGCACCCTCTACGCCCATTGCGGCAAGCGGCTCTGCACCCTGACCCGGCGGGCGCCGTTCGGCACAGCGACGCTGATCGACGAGGATTGGCGGGTGGATTTCGCGCAGGAAACCACGCCCGACGACATCGTGACCGTGGTGGCGACCCGCCCGCTCACCCGCGACGAGAACTGGACCGACCTCGCGCCGGGCGAGGTGCTGGCCTTCCGCCTCGGCGTGCCGGACGGGGACGAGACCGGGGCCGGCGCGGGCGGTTGACGCACCCCGTGACGCCGGGGCCCTATCGGTTCCGGTCCGTTTCGCTAAGCTCGCCCTTTCCGGTCGCGGCCCCCGGGCCCATCTTCCTGTAGGCAGGCAGACGCGAGAGCCATGACGCGAGACATCGTTCCGAATCCGTCGGCCCAGACCTCGTCGGCGCAGAACCCCTCTGCGGAAGACCGCCCCGGCCTGTCGGCCAGCATCCGGTCGCATCTCGGCACCCAGCTCCGGGCCACCTACGAGGCCCTGGGCGACGAGGATCCGGACAACCGGTTCGCCGAGCTGGTCGCCCGCCTGGAGGCGGCGCTGAAGGCGCAGGGCGAGGTCGTCCTGCCCGAATTCCGCGACGGGCTCCTGCAGGCGGTGCCGTCCTTGCGCGCCTTCGCGCTGTCGCTCACCAGCAACCCGGCCCGGGCCGACGACCTGGTGCAGGACACGCTGCTCAAGGGCTGGCAGCACCGGGCCCGGTTCCAGGCCGGCACCAACCTGAACGCCTGGCTGTTCACCATCCTGCGCAACATCTTCTACTCCGATCACCGCAAGCGGGTGCGCGAGGTCGAGGACCAGGACGGCTCCTACGCCGCGCGGCTCGCCACCGCGCCGCACCAGGGCGACCGGCTCGACGTCGAGGATTTGCAGAGCGCCCTCGCCAAGCTGCCGCCCGACCAGCGCGAGGCCCTGGTGCTCGTGGGTGCCGAGGGCGTCTCCTACGAGGAGGCGGCGGCGATCATGGGCTGCAAGGTCGGCACGGTGAAGAGCCGCGTCAGCCGCGCCCGCGGCCGCCTGGCGGAGCTTCTCGGCTACGACGAGGAAGATCTCGGCACCGACCGGCTGATCCAGTCGGCGATGCCGAAGGACGCGTGATCCACGATCGGTACTCCTGCGGGGTTCAAGGCGAATTTTTCGGCCGGATCGATTGAACCGTTTCGCCCACGGCGACGTTACCACCCCCGAAGAGCTGCCCCGCTCGGCGGGGTGGACTGGACGAAACGGAGATCGACCCGATGAAGACCAAGACCTTCCTGGCCGCCGCTGCTCTCGCCCTCTCCCTGCCGATGGCTGCTCATGCGCAGGGCCTGATCGGTGGCGCCCAGCGCGGCGCCGAGGACGGCGCGGATGCCGCCGGCCCGGTCGGCGCGATCGTCGGCGGTGCGGTGGGTGCGGCGACGGGTGCCGTCGGCGGCCTGCTCGGCGTCGACGACCGTCCCCGCTTCCGCTCCTACGCCGTGCGCCAGCACCGCTCCTACGACTGGGACGGCGACGTCCGCGTCGGAACCGTGCTGCCCTCCTCGGGCGTGAGCTACTACGAGGTCCCGTCCGATTACGGCATCCGCGGTCGCCGCTACACCGTGGTCAACGACCGCGTCGTGCTGGTCGATCCGGGCACCCGCCGCATCGTGCAGGTCATCGACTAACACTTTCACCGATCAAGGTTTGCGAGCGCGCCGCCTTCGGGCGGCGCAGCCCTCATCCTCGGACAAGCCCCGGCCTCGCGCCGGGGCTTTTTCGTTGCCGGAGCAGACCGCTCCTCGCTGGATGCCCCTCGATTCCTGCAACAAAACCGGCACCATCGTCGTTCTACTTAGGTGATGGCGCGAATGGTCTTGCCAGAGCGCTACGAAACCTCAGCGATACGGACTCCGATGCCCTCCGACCCGTACGAGAACCACGACGCCGCGCTACCGCCGCCGGTGCGCGAGCACCTCGGCCAGCAGCTCCGCTCGGCCTACAACGCCGAGGCCGCGAAGCCGGACTACCTCGGCGATCCGAGCCTGCCGCCGGAATTCACGCCGCAGCTGCGCCGCCTCGAAGGCCGCTTGAAGGCCCACGACACCGGCCGCGAGGCAGTGGAAGGCGCGCTCAAGGATATCCTGGGCGACCTGCCGGGGAAGCGGTGAGCGTGCCCGTGAGGTGGCTCGACCGATCCCACACCCTCAGCGTCATCCCGGGGCCGCGCAGCGGAACCCGGGATCCATAAACGCTGACGGCTCAGGATAAAGCGGAACGCGATCCTCCTGGTCCGGGATCGTCGGCGGGTATGGATCCCGGGTTCTCGCCTTGCCCGAGCCCCGGGATGACATCCGGGATGACATGGAGTGCAGCGATTCGAGGCTGTTCTTCGACGCGTTACCGCCGCGCCGCCAGCAGATCCCGGATCTCCGTCAGGATCTTCACGTCGGCCGGATCCTCCTTCGCCACCTCCTCGCGCCGGACCAGCCGGTTCATGCCCCGGATCACTAGGAACAGCACGAAGGCGACGATCACGAAGTTGAGCGCGACCGTGATGAACTGGCCGTAGCCGATCACCGCGCCCTGCTTCTTGGCCTCGGCATAAGCGAGGCCGGTCTGCACCTTCGAGGAGAGCGGCAGGTAGTAGTTCGAGAAATCAAGCCCGCCGGTGATCGCACCCACCGTCGGCATGATGACGTCCTGCACCAGCGAGGTGACGATGGCCCCGAAGGCCGCGCCGATCACCACGCCGATCGCGAGGTCGACGACGTTGCCGCGCAGGGCGAACTTCTTGAATTCCTCGAGCATGTCGGGTCTCCTCGCGGGTGCTGGTCGGCGCGCCCGCTCACACAGCGAAGCTGGGGCGCGATCGCCCGAGGGGGAGTCGTCCGATGGCGGATTGGGATGCGGGCCAGTACCTGAAATTCGCCGACGAGCGCACGCGGCCGGCCGCCGACCTGCTGGCCCGGGTGCCGCTCTCCGCCCCCGCCCGGGCGGTCGATCTCGGTTGCGGGCCCGGCAACAGCACCGCGCTCCTGGCCGTACGCTTCCCGACGGCCAGGATCACCGGCCTCGATTCCTCGCCCGCAATGCTGGAGGAGGCGCGGCGCACGCTCCCGGACCTCACCTTCGTCGAGGCCGACCTCGCCACCTGGGAGCCGGAGACCGCACCCGACCTGATCTTCGCCAACGCCGTGCTGCAATGGCTGCCGGACCACGCGCGCCTGCTGCCGCGGCTCGCCGGCTTCCTGGCGCCGGGCGGCTGCCTCGCCGTGCAGATGCCGGACAACCTCGACGAGCCGTCGCACCGGCTGATGCGCGAGGTGGCGCAGGAGCCGGCGTTCCGGGATGGTCTGGCCGGCGCGGCCGGCGCCCGCACCGCGCTCGGCTCGTTCCAGGATTACGATGCGTGGCTGGCGCGGGCGGGCTGCACGGTCGATCTGTGGCGCACGGCCTACGTCCATCCGCTGCAAGGGCACCGCGGCATCGTCGAGTGGGTGCGCTCCACGGGCCTGCGGCCGTTCCTGGCGCCCCTGAGCCCGGAGCAGCGGGACGAGTACCTCGCCCGCTACGAGGCGGCGTTGCGCCGGGCCTATCCGGCGCAAGAGGACGGGCGGGTGCTGCTGCCCTTCCCGAGGCTGTTCATCGTGGCGCGGCGGGCCTGATCCGGCGCGCCGATCGCCTGGGTCAGGATCTCCTCGACCGAAATGGAATCCTCTGCATCATCCCGAGGCCGCGCAGCGGAACCCGGGATCCATAACCGCCGAGGTTTTAGGACGATACGGACCGCGATCCGCCTGATCCGGCAGCCTCGGCGGTTATGGATCCCGGGTTCTCGCCTTGCGGCGAGCCCCGGGATGATACGGAGAGATGTCGGCGCATGTGCCGGAGTGATATGGGAGTGAGCGATCGACAGGCTGTCAGCCCGCCGACGCCTCGTCGCTCGGGACCGAGGGACCTTGCGCCGCCTCCGCCTTGAGCTTGCGCCGATACTGGTTGGCGCCGATCGGGATCGCCACGAGATAGCCAAGGCTGAGCAGCGCCAGGATCTCGAACGGGAAGCTGATCAGGAGCCCGAATGCCGCCACCGTCACGACGAAGATCGGCAGCACGTATTCCCGCGGCACGCGCTTGCCGACGGTCTTGCCCGAGAAGGTCGGCACCGTGGAGATGACGAGGAGCGCGATCACCAGCATGTAGATCAGCGCCACCGGCGCGAGGCCGGGCGCCATCTCGAAGCCGAGGAAGTGCAGGTAGAGCGGCAGCATCACCGTCAGCGCGCCGGCCGGGGCCGGCATGCCGACGAAGTAATCCTTCTTCCATTCCGGCCGGTTGGGATCGTCCAGCATCACGTTGAAGCGGGCAAGCCGCAAGGCCATCGCGATGGCGAAGATCAGGGCGACGATCCAGCCGAGCGACTTCAGGTTGTGCAGCACGAAGCTGTAGAGGATCAGCGCCGGGGCGCAGCCGAAATTGACGAAGTCGGCGAGCGAATCGAGCTCGGCGCCGAAGCGGGACGTGCCCTTGAGCAGGCGCGCCACCCGCCCGTCGACGCCGTCGAGCACCGCGGCGGCGACGATTGCGATCACCGCCGGCTCGAACTTGCCCTCGAAGGCGAGGCGCACGGCGGTGAGCCCGAGGCAGACCGCCATCAGGGTGATCATGTTGGGGATGATCAGCCGCACCGGCACCGCCTTGAACCGGCGCGATCTGGGCTCGACGGACTTCGGTTCGTCCGGCTCCGGCGCGAAGGGCGGGAAGAGGTCGTCCATGGCGGGTCCCTCCCCTGTCAGGTGCGGCGGAACTGCCGCACCGGGCCGGTCCCGCGCAGGTCGGCGAGCACGGTCTCGCCGGCCACCGCCTTCTGGCCGAGGCCGACCAGCACCCGGGTGCCCGCCGGCAGGTAGACGTCGACCCGCGAGCCGAAGCGGATCAGGCCGAAGCGGTCGCCGACGGTGAGGTCGTCGCCGGGCTTGACCCAGTCGATGATGCGGCGCGCGACGAGGCCGGCGATCTGCACGACGCCGATCCGCACCGGCTCGCCGTTCTGGCGCGTCTCGATGACGAGGCCGTTGCGCTCGTTATCCTCGCTCGCCTTGTCGAGCTCGGCGTTGAGGAAGAGGCCCGGGGTGTAGTGGACCTGGTCGATGCGGCCGGTGACCGGCACCCGGTTCACGTGGCAGTCGAACACGTTCATGAACACCGAGATCCGCAGCATCGGCACCGACGGCAGGTCGAGCTCGGAGGGCGGCAGCACGGTGCTGATCAGGTTCACCCGCCCGTCCGCCGGCGAGATCACCAGGCCGTCGCCGACCGGCACGATCCGCTCGGGATCGCGGAAGAAGTAGCAGACCCACAGCGTCAGGATGAAGAAGATCCAGCCGAGGAACTGCACGAAGGTGCCGGCGAGCACCGTCAGCACGATGCCGATCGCGATGAAGGGATAGCCCTCCTTGTGGATCGGCACCAGCACGCGGCGGATCGTCTCGAACAGGTCGGTCATGAGTCCTCGGATGCGTCCTCGGGCCGTCTCGCCGGTCGCGAGCGCGCCGGTCTCTGCGCCCGCGGATGGCAGGCGCATGGCTTCACGTCAATTGTCAGATCGGCGCGGGGCGCGCCCCGCGCGCCGGATCGGCGCGAATCGCCTCACGACAAAGCGGCGGGCTCGGGCGCCTTCGCCACCGGACCCGGGATCTCCCCCGGCTCCAGATGCGTGCGCAGGCTCGTGCCTTCCTCCGCCTCCGCGCGCTTCAGCGCCTCGCGGGCGGCGTCGGCCTCGCGCTGGCGGTTCCACATCGCCGCGTAGACGCCACCCTCGGCCAACAGCGCCAGATGGGTGCCGCGCTCGGCGATGCGGCCCTGGTCGAGGACGATGATCTCGTCGGCGCCGACCACGGTCGAGAGGCGGTGGGCGATGACGAGGGTGGTGCGGCCCCGGCTGACCCGGTCGAGGGCGTCCTGGATCTCGCGCTCGGTGAAGGAATCGAGCGCCGAGGTCGCCTCGTCGAGAACGAGGATCGGCGGCCCCTTCAGGATGGTGCGGGCGATGGCGACGCGCTGCTTCTCGCCGCCCGACAGCTTCAGGCCGCGCTCGCCGACCGGGGTGTCGTAGCCCTCCGGCAGGGCGGCGATGAAGCGGTCGATCTGGGCGAGGGTCGCGGCCTCGCGCACCTCCTCCTCGGAGGCCTCCCAGCGGCCGTAGCGGACGTTGTAGCCGATCGTGTCGTTGAACAGCACCGTGTCCTGCGGCACCATGCCGATCGCGGCGCGCAAAGAGTCCTGCTGGACGGCCGCGATGTCCTGCCCGTCGACCGTGATGCGGCCCGATTGCGGCTCGTAGAACCGGAACAGCAGGCGCGACAGGGTGGATTTCCCGGCCCCCGACGGCCCGACGATCGCGACCGTGCGGCCCGCCGGCACCGTGAAGCTGATGCCGCGCAGGATCGGCCGCTCCGGCACGTAGGCGAAGTGCACGTCCTCGAACCGCACCACCGCGTCGGAGACCGCGAGCGGGGCCGCGCCCGGCCGGTCGGCGATCTCCGGGTTGCGGTGCAGGATCTTGAACATGTCGTCGATGTCGATCAGGGCCTGCTTGATCTCGCGGTAGATCATGCCCATGAAGTTGAGCGGCATCGAGAGCTGCACCAGCATGGTGTTGACCAGCACGAAGCCGCCGATCGTCGCCCGCCCGGCCATGATGTCGCGCGCCGCCAGCCACATCACCACGCTCATGCCGATCGTGAAGATCACCGCCTGGCCGGCGTTGAGCACCGCGAGCGAGACGTAGGTCTGGGTCGAGGCCTTCTCGTAGCGGGCCATCGACTGATCGTAGCGCTCGGTTTCGCGCCGTTCGGCGCCGAAGTACTTCACCGTCTCGTAGTTGAGCAGGGAATCGACCGCCTTGGTGTTGGCGTCGGTGTCGGAATCGTTCATCCGCCGGCGGATGGCGATGCGCCACTCGGTGGCCTTGTAGGTGTAGCCGAGATAGGCCGCCACCATCACCAGCACGACGAGCGAATAGGAGAGGCTGAACTCGTAGGCGAGCGTCCCGAGCACGAGCAGGAACTCGACGATGGTCGGCACCAGCGTCAGCACCATCAGGCGCGAGAGTTCCTCGATGCCGTTGCGCCCGCGCTCCAGCACCCGGGTCAGGCCGCCGGTCTTGCGCTCGAGGTGGAAGCGCAGGGACAATTGGTGCATGTGCCGGAAGGTCTGGAGCGCCAGGCGCCGCACCGCGTGCATCGCCACCTTGGCGAACAGCCCGTCGCGGACCTGGGTCAGCAGCGCCATGGCGATCCGGGTCGCGCCGTAGAGCGCGATCATCAGGGCCGGCGCGGCCCAGATCCCGGTCGGGACCGATTCCTCCTTGCCGCCGACCACCGCCACGAGCGCGTCGGTGGCCCACTTGAAGGTGAACGGCATCGCCAGGGTGACCACCTTGGCGACGAGCAGGAGGCCGAAGGCGATGAAGACGCGGCGCTGCAGGTCGGGCCGGCCATGGGGCCAGAGATAGGGCCACAGACGTCGGTAGGTGGCGACGAGGCCGGGCCGTTCGGGCTCGGCCGAGGGGTTCGGATCAGTGGACAAGGGCCGGTTCCGGACGGATTTTCGCGCCGCATATAGGCCATGACCGAACGACGGGACAGCGCGCCCGACGCGGCCCGGACCTGCGGCGGACTTGTCGGTACGGCGGCAAGGCCCGGAAACAAGGCCCTGGAAACCCGCGCGACACGTCGGTGAAACCCGCCTAGAACGGCGGCATTCCGGCCGCGCCGGCCTCGCCCGTCCCCTCCCCCATCGTCACGCCCGGATCGTCCATGCTGCTCCCGTCCTCCCGCGATGTTCGGCGCCCGCGCACCGGGCCGGCCCTGCTGCCCGTGCACGCGCCCCCGTCCTGGGGCGGGGATGCGACGGTGGCCGTGCTCGAACGCTGCCTCGCGCGCTGGCGCCGCTACGAGGCCGAGACCGTCGACCCGGCGGTCTCGGCCCACGACGACATGCTGGTCGACACGCCGGAGGGCCGGGCGCATTACCGTCATGTCGGCCTCTCGGCCCTGCGCCTGATCACCGAGGCGATGCTCCTGACCGGGCGCACCGATCCGCGGCGCATCCTCGACCTGCCCTGCGGCGGCGGGCGGGTGACGCGCCACCTGGTGACATTCTTCCCCGAGGCCGAGATTTCGGTCGCCGACCTCGACGCCCGCAAGGTGGCGGACGTGGTGGCGCAGTTCGGCGTGACCGAGATCGCGAGCAGCAAGGATTTTTCCGCCCCCCTGCCCGGCGCCTACGACCTGATCTTCGTCGGCTCGCTGGTCACGCATTTCGACGCGCCGCTCTTCGCCCGGGCGGTGAACGTGATGATCGACGCGCTCGCGCCCGGCGGCGTGCTGGTGCTGACCTCGGCCGGGCGCAACTGGGCCGCGCTCGCGGGGGTGCAGGACCGCGACGCGGGGCTGGTGCCGCTGCGCTGGTGGCGGGCGGCGCTGGCGCTGGTCGGCGGGAAGAAGGCCTCGCACCGCCTGCGGGTGCTGGAGAGCGACTACGCCCGGCACGGCTTCGGCTACACCGAAGTGCGGAGCTGGACGAAGCTCTACGGCCAGAGCTACGGCGGCAGCTTCGCGGCGCCGTCCTGGCTGATGCGGGTGGTCGAGGAGCGGAACGACGCCCTGGTGATCGGCCTCAAGGAGCGCGGCTTCGACAACCTGCTCGACGCGACGCTGATCCAGCGGGCGGGCTGAGGCAGCCGGGCGCCCGACCGCCGGTCACCCGCGGCTCTCCGGCTCCCGCGCCTGCGGCCCCTCGCCCGGCAGCACGAAGACCTGGCCGGGATAGATCCGGTTCGGGTCGCGGATCTGGCGCTGGTTGGCGTCGAAGATCACCGTGTAGCGCAGGCCCTTGCCGTAGGCCCGGCGGCTGATGCTCCACAGGTTGTCGCCGCGGATGACCTTCGCGGTGCTGATGCCGGGCACGAACACCGTGCCGGATTCGGCGGGATTCTGCGCCGCCTCCGCGCCCGGCGCCCCGGCGGGAGCCAGGGCCGTGGCCGTCGCGCCCGCGGGCGGAACGGCGGCGGAGGGCGCCGCCGCGACTACGGGGCCGCTCGCCGGCGCGCCGCGCACCAGGGGCTGGCGCGCCGGCACCTCGGCCGCGCCGGTGACGGCCGGCCCGAGCGTCGGCGGCACCGCGAAGGCGGTCTCGGCGCGGGTCTTGACCGAGCCGGTGGCGGGATCGACCTGATCGATCCGCACCCGGTAGTCGCCGGGCTTGACCCCGCGCCCGATCGTGAAGGCGACGCGGCCGTCCGGTCCCGCCTGGCCGGGCGCCACCAGCGTGTCGTTGAGGTAGAGTCGCAGATCCGCCCTGGGCGCTCCCTGCGCGGTGACGTAGAGCCGCCCGCCGGGCTCGGCATCGACGCCGACGACCTTGACCGGCTGGGGGCCGGCCTGAGGCTTGGTTTCGGCCTTGGCCTCGGTCCTGGTGTCGGCTTTGGCGGTTTCGACCTTGGCGGGCTCCGGCAGCGAGAGCACCGCGGTCGGCTGGCCGGGCACCGTCACGGCGACGAGGGGCTTGGTGCGGCGGTCCTGCGCCACCACCACCACGGCGCTGGCCCGGCTTGAGGCCGTGGCGCCGTCCGCCGCGGTGCTGCGCAGGGTGATCTCGTGGCTGCCCGGCGGCAGGGACGGCGGCACCAGGGCGAAGTTGCCGGCCTCGTCGGCCCGGGTGCGGGCGAAGGGCTGGCCGTCGCGCAAAACCTCGACCTCGGCCCCGGGCCGGCTGCGCCCGGCGAGCACGCTCGCCCCGTCGGGCTCGACCCGGATGACGTCGAAGGACGGCGCATCGCCCGTCGCGGCGGGCAGGGCGGGCTTCGCCGGCAGTGCGGCGAGGGGCGCCGCGGCCGGCGCCGGCGCGGTCGCGACCGGATGCGGCCCCGTCTCCTCCGGCGTGTCGAGCGAGAACAGCCGCGTGCCGCTCGCCGCGACGCCGATGAGCACGAACCCGGCGACGAGGCCGACGGCCGCGAGGACGATTCCCCTGCGCAACTCGCTCGTCCGCAACTCCGTCGTCATGGCGCACCACTCCCGCTCACGGGTCCTCCCGGCCGATGGCCTCGCGGCGCGCGACCTTTCGCCTCCGGTCGACACGCCCACGCCATCGCCATCATAGTAACAGGACTGGCGGGGCGAGACCACGCGGCGCGCGGCGCGCGGCTCGGCCGGAAACTTGCGTGGCAACAGCCGGTTTCGGCTGCGAACGGTGCGGAGACTCGATGCGGACGGTTTGCGTGTATTGCGGCTCGGGGTTCGGCACCGATCCGGTCTTCGAGGCGACGGCGCGGGCGCTGGGGCGCCACCTGGCCGAGGCCGGCATCGCGCTCGTCTATGGCGGCGGCAATGTCGGGCTGATGGGCACGGTGGCGCGGGCGGTGCTCGACCATGGCGGCCACGTCACCGGCATCATCCCGGACTTCCTGAAGTCGCGCGAGCGGATGCTCGACGACGTGCAGGAGACCATCGTGGTCTCCGACATGCACACCCGCAAGAAACTGATGTTCGACCGCTCCGACGCCTTCGTGGCCCTGCCGGGCGGCATCGGCACCCTGGAGGAACTGGTCGAGCAGATGACCTGGTCGCAGCTCGGCCAGCACGCCAAGCCGATCCTGCTGCTCTCGGTGGCCGGTTTCTGGGCCCCGTTCCTCGCCCTCCTCGACCACATGCGCCGCACCGGCTTCATCCGCGAGGGCCTGGACCTCAGCTACCTCGTGGCCGAGGCGCCGGACCAGGTGGTGCCGATGCTGCGCGAGGCGGTGCGCAAAGCGGGGCCGCGGCCGGAGGCCGAGGCGCTGATCGAGGAGAAGTTCTGAAGCCGGCGACGGCTTGCGGGGGAACCTGCCGCTTTTGGTATCGATCAGGACGCGGCGGCAAGTTTTACGATCTCTCCCCTCACGACCTCATCCTGAGGTGCCGCGCAGCGGCCTCGGAGGCTTCCATAAGTCTCCGAGCGAGCTGGAGCCCTCCTTCGAGGCTCGCTTCGCTCACACCTCAGGATGAGGTCTTGGGTGGGATCAAACGTATGACGTCACGAGGAGCCCATCTTGACCACGACCCCGGACGCGAAGCCCCCGAACGACGGGCTGCCCTACCGCCTGATAACCGGCAAGGACGACGCCCATTTCTGCCGCCGGATCTCGGAGGCGCTGGCGCAGGGCTACAAGCTCTACGGCTCGCCCTCCTGCACCTTCAACGGCACGAATGTGATCGTGGCGCAGGCGATCGTCTGGCCGGCGGCCGTCAAGGAGTGAGGGCGGCCCGGGGCAGGCCGTCAGTTTGGTGGGTCGTCGACTGGTCCCGTAGGACCTGACGGCTCCGCAACAAAGGGAGCTGTCGCCAAGTGAAGGCGCTCGGCAAAGTCGACGGCTTTGCCGGCGTCATCAGCGGTCAGGCGAGGCCCATCGTAGTCCGCGCTCGCCCGATCGCTGAAGAGATGCCGCAACCCGCGGCCGAATTCCCGATCGATCAGGCCCGGGGCGATGAAGTGTTCCGAGAACATCTTGAGGACCGCGGCATGCCGGCGCAGATCTTCGGGCCGGGCACCCGTTCGCTGCATCACGATCACCCGCACGGCCGTGAAGGCGGCGTAGTAGGCGCGGCTGATCGCGCCGTTCGGGCGGCCTGCCGCGAGCAGGATCCTGGCCTCGGCCAAGGCCTCCTCGGCCCTGAGCCAGAGTTCAGTCATGGGGCGCCCTCGATCGTCCGGGCGTCGCGCCGCATCGCCCGGACGAGGGCGGGGTTAGGGGAGAGCGCCGGATCGTTCCAGGCACTCTGCGAGACGGGATGCGCCTGGATGTCGAGACCGTCCTCGATCAGCCGGTCGTAGGAGAGGTCGGCCAGCAGGCGCGCCTCGTCGATGATCCGCCACGCGCCATCGGCCAGGATCACCGCCACGTCGGCATCGCTGTCGGGCCGGGCGTCGCCCCGGGCGCGGCTGCCGAACAGAACGAGACCGAGGAGGCGCGGACCGTAATGGCGGCGCGCATCCGCGGCGAACCGCGCCAGGGCAGCCGACGCCTCGGCTTCCGTCGGCGGCCGCAGCACCTCCTCGATCGTCCGCATGCAGCCCTCCCCTACTGCCCCACCGTCCAGCTCGTCGTTCCGTCCTTATTGTCCTTCACCGTCACCCCGAGGGCCGTGAGCGCCCCGCGGATCCGGTCGGACTCCGCCCAGTCCTTGCGGGCGCGGGCGTCCTTGCGCTCGGCGATCAGCCGCTCCACCGCCGCGGCATCAACGCCGGAAGCCGCGACCGCCGCCTGCTCGCGCGCGGACTTGGTCTGGCCCAGCAGCCCGAGCAGGCCGGCGCCGGCCCGCAACGCCGCTGGATCGTCGAGGCGATGCACCTCGCCCAAAGCCGCCGGGGTGTTGAGGTCGTCGAGGAGCGGCTCGAGCACGCTGTCGGGCGCCGGTCCCGGGGCGGCGTCGCCGGCGGCGTCGTACCAACGGTCGAGGGTGCGGCTCGCCTCCTCCAGGCCGCGCAGCGTCCAGTCGATCGGCTGGCGGTAATGGGTGCGCAGCATGGCGAGGCGCACGACTTCGCCGGGCCAATCCGCAAGCACCTCGCGCAAGGTGACGAAGTTGCCGAGCGACTTCGACATCTTCTCCCCCTCGACCTGCAGGAAGCCGTTGTGGAGCCAGATGTTGGCCATCACCGGCGTGCCGAAGCAGCAGCGGGATTGGGCCACCTCGTTCTCGTGGTGGGGGAAGACGAGATCGATGCCGCCGGCATGGATGTCGAAGGTCTCGCCGAGGTGCTTCCAGGCCATGGCCGAGCACTCGATGTGCCAGCCCGGCCGCCCCGGGACCGCGATGCCGGCGGGCGAGGTCCAGGACGGCTCCCCGGGCTTCGAGGGCTTCCACAGCACGAAGTCGAGGGGCGAGCGCTTGTAGGGCGCGACGTCGACCCGGGCGCCGGCCTCCATCTCGTCGAGGGGGCGGCGCGACAGCGCGCCATAATCGGGCATCGAGGGCACGTCGAACAGCACGTGGTCCGCGGCGACGTAGGCGTGGCCGGCGCGCACCAGCCGGTCGATCAGCGCCGTCATCTCGACAATGTGGTCGGTCGCCCGCGGCTCGATCATCGCCGGGGGGTGTCCGGCGACGTTGACGTCGTCCGGCAGCAGGATGCCGAGGCGGCGGATGTCGTCGTGGAACTGCGCCAGCGTGCCGTCGGTGAGCTCGCGGATGGTGATGCCGCGCTCGGCCGCCCGGGCGTTGATCTTGTCGTCGACGTCCGTGACGTTGCGGGCATAGGTCACCGCCTCCGCCCCGTAGACGTGGCGCAGCAGGCGAAACAGCAGGTCGAAGACGATCAGCGGCCTGGCGTTGCCGATATGGGCCGCGTCGTAGACGGTCGGGCCGCAGGCATACATCCGCACCCGGCCCGAATCGATCGGCCGGAGCGGCTCCTTGGCCCGGGAGAGCGTGTTGTAGAGGCGCAACAGCGAGGCCATGAAACACCTGCGGGACGGGGTCGGGCCGGGGTGCCGTCTGGCGCTCCGGCCGAGGTTCTAAGTCGTTGCCGGGTCGAGGATCGGACCCGGCCGTGCCGGTCTCGGGGCGCCGCCGGCGCGGGCGACCGGGCGGCCGCCTGTTGCACGGGTGAGACGCCCCGGAGGACGGATCCGGGTTAGCCCAATTCCGCGAGCAATTCGAGACGGCAGACGACGCCGGGCGCAACGCCCTGCCGGACCCTGCGTAATCGGCCCGCTCGCATGATGCGTAGAGAGATTGTTTACCACCCACGCCCAGTGTCGGGCCGGAGCCGGATGCCGACGGCTCCGATCAGAAGGTTTGCCCCATGCGTCGCTCCCTCGCCGCTCTCAGCGCCCTTGGCGTCCTGGTCTCGGTTGCCGTGCCGGCGCTGGCCGCATCGCAGACGCCCGGCGTGGAGAAGACCTTCCTGATCCCCTCCAGCGACGGCTACGGCGTCGCCGAGTGCCTGACCACCGGCGGCGAGTGCGGCCAGGTGGTGGCGGATGCCTGGTGCGAGTCGCAAGGCTACGCCAAGTCGGCCTCGTTCGGCATCGCCGCCCAGGACGAATATACCGGCGCGATCGAGGCGGCCCCGGCCGTGAAGACCTCCGATCGTCCGATCCGGATCACCTGCCGGGATTGATTGTTTGGGAGCGGGGTCGCGCCGGAGTGCGTTGAATCCCCGCCTCGCAAAGGCCAGACTGGTGTTTGCCTCGACGAACCTGACACCCTCTGGGTCATTCCGGGGCCGCGAAGCGGAGCCCGGAGTGCCGAAGGCACGCCCAGACACTCAGGTGGTGCAGAAAGTAGCGGACCGCTCTCCGCCTTATCCTCAACGATCCACGGTTCTGGATTCCGGGCTCCGCTTCGCGGCCCCGGAATGACGCAGTGGATGGTGAAATCGTTGAGCAGTGACTCTGTCGGGCCGCCGCCTCGCCCGACACGCCCGCTTCATCTCTTGTCGCCATGACCCGCTGGCGCGCCGTCCGGACACCGCTATCTCGGATCGTACGGACCGACGGCCGGGACCGGTGGGAGATTGGGGCATGATCCGACGCGTCATCATCGCCGCGGCCCTGATACCCAGTCTGGCGCTCGCCGCCCCGCGGAGCCGCGAGCCTGTCGGCCCGGTCGTCCCCGGCTTGCCCGGCTCCGATTGCCGGATGTGGTCACCCTTCGATCACGACGTCGTCGGTTCCGCCCCGCGCCCGGGGGCCCGGCCGGTGCGGGCCGCGAGCGGCTGGGCCGGCACCGCCTACGGCTACGGCACCGGCGGCGCCTCGGCCTCCGGTGCGGTCGCGTTCCCGGCCGACAGCGCGGCGGAGTGCGACATCGGCGAGCTGACCTTCGGCCGCGCCGGGCTCGACATCCTGCCGCGCTGAGCCTCGCCCGCAGATTGTTCGCTTCAGAGGACCGAATTGAAACCCTTCGCGTGATCCCGGGTTCTGCTGCACGGCCCCGGGATGAAGCCGAGGCTCGCAAGTCGGTCGGCCGTCTCGGACACGCTCTCAAGCACTCAATCGCTTCACCGGATAGGCGTCGGCGGCCACGAGGGCGCGGGCCATGGCGTCGTTCTCGGCGTCGAGGATCGCCTGAGCGATGCGGCTGACGAGATCGCAGCTCGCCGCATCGAGGGCGGCGTCGTTCCCGGCCCGCGCGGCGGCGGCGAGGGACGAGCCCTCCTGCATCACGATGGTGCGGGCGATGCGGATCGCGTCCGCGACGGCTTCGTAGGGGCGAGGCATCGGCAACTCCACGGGAATCGGCCAGCGCCGCAGGCACCGGAGTCCGCCGCGAGGACCGCCCTCCGTTTGCCGCTGGGTCAACGAAACCGCGCAAGCCGGAAAACTGTTCCGGGGGTGCGGCGACCCGCGCCGTCAGGCGCGGGCCGCGAAGGTCACGGACGGCCCGGTCATGAGTGGCTCGTCATGGATGGCTCATGGCCGCCAGGGTGGCGCCGTCGCTGCCGATGTCGTCGGGGCCGGTCATGCCGAGCAGTTCGACCAGCCGGCCGCGCGCCCGGCTGACCCGGCTCTTGATCGTGCCGACGGCGACGCCGCAGATCTCGGCCGCCTCCTCGTAGGTGAAGTTCTGGGCCCCCACCAGCACCAGCGCCTCGCGCTGGCTGGCCGGCAGGGTGCTCAGCGCCGCCTGGAAGGCCGAGAGCTCGACCCGCGCCTCCTGGTCCGGCAGGGCCGTCAGGCGGCCCGCCATCACCCCGTCGGCATCCTCGACCTCGCGCCGGCGCTTGCGCTGCTCGGAGTAGAACAAGTTGCGCAGGATGGTGAACAGCCAGGCGTAGAGGTTGGTGCCGGGCGTGAAGCTGTCGGCCTTGGTCCAGGCCCGCACCAGGGTCTCCTGGACGAGGTCGTCGCTGCGGTCGAGGTCGCGGGTCAGCGAGAACGCGAAGGCGCGCAACGCCGGGATCGACCCGAGCAGCAGCGCCCGCATCTCGGGATCGACGGGCGACATCATGGGTGATTTGGCGGAGTTCATCGCGCGTCCTCCTGCCCGGTCTCCTCGACCGGAGGTCCGGCCGCCGGCGGGATGCCCCCGTCGAGCCCGGCGATGAGCGCCGCGAAGCGCTCCGGCACCGGAGCGCTCAGGAGGTCGGCATAGTGGGCGCGCAGGGCCCGGCCGAGCCGTCGCCGCGTGATCGCGTCGAGCTCGCCCCTGCCCTGCCCGTCTCCATGTCCCGGCCGTCCCCGGGAGCGCGGCTCCGGTCCGGCCGGAGCGTCGGTATCGATCTCGTCGTCGCGCATCGCCGCCTTCAGCCTCGCGGCTGCCGGGGCCGGGCCACGGGAGGCGGGATGCCTGCCGTGAACCGCGACGCGCCGATCGTGAGCCGCCTCGTGCTTCGTTCGGCGCCGCAATAAAGCCGTGGATTTTAATGCGATCTGAAAACGATATTCAGGGAACTTTAATCCTGGCTTGGCCGTATAGATCAAGCTTGTCTGTGAGACATCAAGACGTTCAAGCCAGGCAGGACAGCGGCGGGACGCGCCGGACCTGTACGCTATGGGACCGAGACGCGGTCCGCACCCCGGCGAAGGGCCGTCCTCGGGGACGACCCCGTGCCGCGCGGGACAGCCGTGACCGGAGTGCCGCAAGCCTCGACGTGCATCCCCGCACAAGTGTGACCCGACCGCGCTTGTCCGGCGGCGCGGCGCACCTACCCTAGGGCCTTCAGATTCTCAGCGGGGATGACACCTTGAACCCGACGTCGCTTCGTGCGCCCGCCGCCACCGCGGCTTTCCTGGCGCTCCTGACCCTGACCTCCCTGACGGCGACGCCGGCCCTCGCCCAGCGGGACGACCAGGGCCTGCAGATGAACTGCGCCGGCGACTACTTCAAGCTCTGCGCCGGGGCCGACCCGGACAGTCCGGAGGTGGAGCGCTGCTTCGCGCGCAACCGCGCCCGTCTCTCGCCCCAGTGCCGGGCGGCGATCACCGCCTACGACCGCAAGACCGGCGGGACCAAGGGTGCCGACGAGCAATAGGCGCGACGGGGGACGGGACGACGTCCCCCTGCCGCTCGGCAGACTTGCGTTGGCGGGCCACCGCTTCGTCCGCTGAGCTCCTTGTTTTGTCGCAGATTTTTGCCGCAGAACCGGCGGCCACTTTTGCGAAATCTGCTTAGATTCCCCGGTCGAGCCGCAGGATGCGGCAGGGATCGCCGGCTCGTGCGGCCGGCGCGTGGGGCGCGCGGATCAGCAGCGCCTCGGAGCGGGCGAGCACCGAGAGCATCGAGGAATCCTGGCGCTCGGCCGGGTGGACCACCGGCAGCCGGTCCGGCGCGGTGTCGAGGGCGGCGCGCATGTAGTCCTGGCGCCCGTCATTCGCCGGCAGGTCGCGCCCGAGGACGCCCGGCTCGCTGCGGTCGGCCCCGGCCTCCGGGTCGCCGAGGAGCGCCCGGATCAGCGGGTGGACGAAGAGCAGCCCGCAGACCACCGACGAGACCGGGTTGCCGGGGAGCCCCAGCACCGCCATCGGCCCGAGGCGGCCATGCATCAGCGGCTTGCCGGGCCGGAGCGCCACGCGCCAGAATCCGAGATCGAGCCCCTGGCGCGCGAGCGCCGACTGGACGAGGTCGTGGTCGCCGACCGAGGCGCCGCCCAGCGTGACGAGGAGGTCGGCGCGTGCGTCGCGGGCGCGGGCGATCGCCCCTTCGAGGTCCGCGAAGGTGTCGCCGGCGATGCCGAGATCGATCGCCTCCGCCCCGGCGGCCTCCGCCATCGCGGCGAGCGCGAGGCCGTTCGAGGCGACGATCTGGTCCCATTTCGCCGGCTCGCCCGGCCGCACCAGCTCGTCGCCGGTGGCGAGCACCGCGACGCGGGGCCGGCGCCGGACGCGCAAGGTCGGGTGCCCGCCCGCCGCGGCGAGCGCGACGCGCCAGCCGTCGAGGCGCTCGCCGGCACCGAGCAGCCGGTCGCCCTCGCGAAAATCGAGCCCGGCGCCGCGGATGTGGCGCCCCGCCGGGTTGCCGGCGCGGGCCAGCACCGTGTCGCCTTCGGCCTGCGTGTCCTCCTGGATCACCACCGTGTCGGCGCCCTCGGGCAAAGGCGCGCCGGTGAAGATGCGGATCGCCTCGCCCTCGCCCACCGGGCCGCGGGCGCCGTGGCCGGCGGCGCTGGTGGCGGTGACGGCGAGACGCACCGGCGCCTCGGGCGAGGCCCCGGCGACGTCGGCGGCGCGCACGGCGTAGCCGTCCATCGCCGAGGTCGCGAAGGGCGGCTGGGTGCGCAGGGCCCGCACGTCCTCGGCGAGCGTGCGGCCGGCCGCGGCCGTGATCGCGACGGTCTCGGCCTCGACCGGGCGGGCCTCGGCGAGGATGCGCGCCAGCGCCTCGGCGACGGGAAGGAGCGCGCTCACTCGCCGGCCTCCCACACGCCCGAGCGGCCGCCGCTCTTGTGCAGGAGCCGGACGCCATCGACCCGCATGCCCCGGTCGGCGGCCTTGACCATGTCGTAGACCGTCAGGCACGCCACCGAGACGGCGGTCAGCGCCTCCATCTCGACGCCGGTCGGGCCCTGCACCCGCACCTCCGCGGTGACGCGGATGCCCGGCAGGCCCTCGTCGGGCTCGCACTCGACCCGGACCTTGGTCAGCAGCAGCGGGTGGCAGAGCGGGATCAGCTCGTGGGTGCGCTTGGCCGCCATGATGCCGGCGAGCCGCGCGGTGCCGAGCACGTCGCCCTTCTTGGCGTCGCCCTCGCGGATCAGCCGCAGGGTGTCGGGGTTCATCACCACCAAGCCCTCGGCGCGGGCGGCGCGGTCGGTCGCGGCCTTGTCGGTGACGTCGACCATGTTGGCGGCGCCGGCGGCGTCGAGATGGGTCAGGGTCGGCATGGCCTGGCTCCGGAAGAACGTCCCCGCGCTTAGCACGCCGGCCGCCGGCCCCGCCACGGCCTCAGGCGTCCAGCGCCGCCGCCTCGGCCGCGTCGAACACCCGCGAGCGCAGGAGGAAGCGCTGCCCGGACCCGTTCTCCAGCGAGAACATCCCGCCGCGCCCCGGCACCACGTCGATGATGAGCTAGGTGTGCCGCCAGACCGCGAATTGCGGGCCGCTGATGTAGAAATCCGCTCCGCCGATCGCGCCGAGATGCACGTCGCCGTCGCCGAGCGCGAAGTCGCCGACGGGGAAGCACATCGGCGCCGAACCGTCGCAGCAGCCACCGGATTGGTGAAACAGGACCGCGCCATGCTCGCGGCGCAGGCGCGCGATCAGGTCGAGGGCCACCGGGGTGGCGGTGACGCGGGGCGGGGGAGCGGGCATGGGGGGCCTTTCAAGCTTCTTGTGTTAGTCATAACCCAGTCAAGAATAGCGCGGGATCCCCTCTCCCGAGTGGGAGAGGGGTAGGTGCGATCGAAGATCGCGCGAGGGTGGCTCGGCTTCCGGATATATCGCCAAGCGCCGAGCTGCCAGCACGACGGCCTGAACTAGACTCAGAACCGTAGCACCCTCACCCCCGGCCCCTCTCCCACACGGGAGAGGGGAGACCCGTGCTTCTTTCTTGCCCACATATTTTTCAGAAGAATCCCAACTTCTTCGCCGAGTAGCTGACCAGCAAATTCTTGGTCTGCTGGTAGTGGTCGAGCATCATCTTGTGGGTCTCGCGGCCGATGCCGGATTGCTTGTAGCCGCCGAAGGCCGCGTGGGCCGGGTAGGCGTGGTAGCAGTTGGTCCAGACGCGGCCGGCCTGGATCGCCCGGCCGAAGCGGTAGGCGCGGGTGCCGTCGCGGGTCCACACGCCGGCGCCGAGGCCGTAGAGCGTGTCGTTGGCGATGCTCAATGCCTCCTCGTCGTCCTTGAAGGTCGTGACCGACAGGACGGGCCCAAAGATCTCCTCCTGGAAGATGCGCATCCGGTTGTGGCCGCGGAACACCGTCGGCTGCATGTAGTAGCCGCCGGCGAGCGCGCCCTCCTTCACGGCGCGGGCGCCGCCCGTGAGGCATTCGGCGCCCTCCTGGCGGCCGATATCGACGTAGCTCAGGATCTTCTCGAGCTGCTCGGAGGAGGCCTGGGCGCCGATCATCGTCGCGGGATCGAGCGGCGAGCCCTGCGTGATCGCCTCGACGCGCCGGATCGCCCGCTCCATGAAGCGGTCGTAGATCGATTCGTGGACCAGCGCCCGGCTCGGGCAGGTGCAGACCTCGCCCTGGTTGAGGGCGAACATCGTGAAGCCCTCAAGCGCCTTGTCGAGGAAGTCATCATCCTCTGCGGCCACATCCGAGAAGAAGATGTTCGGCGACTTGCCGCCGAGCTCCAGCGTCACCGGGATCAGGTTCTGCGAGGCGTATTGCATGATCAGCCGCCCGGTCGTGGTCTCGCCGGTGAAGGCGATCTTGGCGATGCGGGGCGACGAGGCGAGCGGCTTGCCGGCTTCGAGCCCGAAGCCGTTGACGATGTTGAGCACGCCCGGGGGCAGGAGGTCGCCGATCAGCTCGGCGAGCAGCAGCACCGAGGCCGGGGTCTGCTCGGCGGGCTTGAGCACCACGCAATTGCCGGCGGCGAGCGCGGGCGCGAGCTTCCACACCGCCATCAGGATCGGGAAGTTCCACGGGATGATCTGGCCGACGACCCCGAGCGGCTCGTGGAAGTGGTACGCCACGGTGTCGTGGTCGATCTCGGAGAGCGAGCCCTCCTGCGCCCGGACGCAGCCGGCGAAATAGCGGAAATGATCGATGGCGAGCGGGATGTCGGCATGCGTGGTCTCGCGGATCGGCTTGCCGTTGTCCCAGGTCTCGGCGAGGGCGATCAGGTCGAGGTTGTCCTCCATCCGGTCGGCGATCTTGAGCAGGATGCGGGCGCGCTCCGCCGGCGCGGTGCGGCCCCACGAATCCTTGGCGGCGTGGGCGGCGTCGAGCGCGCGCTCGACGTCCTGCGCGTCCGAGCGGGCGACCTCGCAGATCACCCCGCCGGTGATCGGCGAGGTGTTCTCGAAGTAGCGGCCCGCCACGGGAGCGACCCACGCGCCGCCGATGAAGTTGTCGTAGCGGCCCGAGAACGGCGAGGTGGTGCGGGCGTCGGCGAAGAGTTCCGGCTTGTTCATTCGTTCCTCCCACTCGCCCCGTGACGGGGAGGTCCCGGTCCTGGCGGGGCGTGGCGGGAGATCACCCGGCAGCGCGCGTGCCAGCCGGGTCCCGGGCCCGGCTCACCCCTGGCAAGGCTCTGATCGGCCGGGACTTTCCCGATGATCCGGCACGGCCTTCGACCAAAATCCGGCCCCCGCACGCCTGGACCGGGCGCGCGACACCTGCGACACCTGTCGCAATCCGCGACAGGCCGCCGACGCGGCGGCGAGACACGGGAGGCGAGCCGCGCATGCAGAGCCGCGTGACCACGCCCCGCACCCTGCTCGCCGCCCGGCGGCAGGCCTTCGGGCCGGGGGTGGCGGAGCCGCCGCCGCCGATCCTGCGCTCCTGGGAGCGCTGCGCCGCCCTCGGGCTCGATTTCGGCCAGAAACCCCGGGTCGAGCCGCTGACCTCCGCCGCCTTGCGCGCCGCCTTCGACCGCAGCGAGGCCCTGCGCCGGACCTGCCGGCCCGAGATCGAGGCCCTGCACGCCGAGGCGCAGGCGACCGGCAGCCTGGTGATCCTCACCGATGCCGACGGGCTGATCCTCGACACGCTCGGCAGCGATTCCTTCGCCGGCCGCGCCGCGCAGGTGGCGCTCCGCCCCGGGGTGCCGTGGAGCGAGAGCCTGACCGGCACCAACGCCATCGGCACCGCGCTGATCGAACGCCGCCCGGTCGAGGTACGGGGGGCGGAGCACTATTTCGAGCCGCACCGCATCCTCAGCTGCGCCGCCATGCCGATCCTCGGCCCGGACGGCACGGTGCTGGGCGTCCTCGACCTGACCGGACCGGCGGCGATCCACCAGGGCCACGCCCTCGGCCTCGTCGGGCTCGCGGTCGCGGCCATCGAGCACCGCCTGCTCGCGGCGGTGCCGGCGGGCTGCGAGGTGCTGCGGCTGCACCGCGATCCCGGTCTCCTCGGCACGCCGCGCGAAGGCGTGCTGGTCTTCGAGGGGCGGCGCCTCGTCGGCGCCAACCGGCACGGGCTGGCGCTCCTCGGCCTCGGCTGGGGCGATCTCGGCGCCGAGCATGCCGGCGGACACGGCGCCGCCGCGGCGCCTGGGCCGCTCGCCTTGGCGGACGAGGCCGGGGCGCCGCTCTACGGCCGGCTCGAGGGCGCGCCCACCCCGGCGAGGCGCCGGCCGGCGGCCGAGGCGGCGCGGCCGGGCCCCAAGGGACCGATCCTCGATCCCGCCACCCAAAAACTCCTCGCCCGCGCCGTGCGGCTGATCGATGCCGGGATTCCGGTGGTGGTCGAGGGCGAGACCGGCACCGGCAAGGAGGTCTTCGCCCACGCCGCCCACGCCGCCTGCGCGCGGTCGCAAAAACCCTTCGTGGCGGTGAACTGTGCGGCGCTGCCCGAGACGCTGATCGAGGCCGAGCTGTTCGGCTACGAGCCCGGCGCCTTCACGGGGGCGGCGCGCCACGGCGCCAAGGGCCTGCTGCGCCAGGCCGAGGGCGGGCTGCTCTTCCTCGACGAGATCGGCGACATGCCGCTCTCCCTGCAATCGCGCCTGCTGCGGGCCCTGCAGGAGCGGGAGGTCCTGCCCGTCGGCGGCACCCGCCCGGTCCCGGTCGATTTCGCGCTGATCTGCGCCACCCACCGCGACCTCGCCCGCATGGTCGAGGAGGGCGCCTTCCGGGCCGATCTCTACTACCGCATCGCCCCCTACCGGGTGCGCCTGCCGGCCCTGCGCGAGCGGCCGGACCGCCTCGCCCTGGTGCGGGCCTTGTGGGCCCGGACCGGTGGACCGTCCCGGCAGGTGACCCTGTCGCCTCCCTGCGAGGCGGCGCTCGCCGAGGCGGACTGGCCCGGCAACCTGCGCCAGCTCGTCGCCTGCCTGAAGGCCCTCGCCGTGCTCGCCGAGACCGGGGAGAGCCTCGGGCCCGAGGACCTGCCCGACGGGGTGGCCGCCCCCCGCCCCGAACCGGCACCCCGGCCGGCTCCCGCACCCACCGGCCGCCTCGACACCCTGGCGCAGGACGCGATGCGGGCGGCCCTGGCGGAGCATGGCGGCAATGTCAGCCGCGCGGCGCGCAGCCTCGGGATCAGCCGCAGCACGCTCTATCGGCGCTGCCTGGCCTGATCGGGACGGGACGGCCGGCGCGTCGCCGGCCGTCCGCCGCGGGTGGACCCGTTTCAGCCCTTGGCCGCCGTCACCACGACCTCGATGAGCGCGCCGCCGCCGAGATCCGCCACGCCGACGGTGGCGCGGGCCGGCAGGTCGTCGCCGAAGAAGCGGGTCCAGGCGGCGTCCATCTCCTTCTTGTGCGACAGGTCGGTCACGAAGATCGTGGCCGAGACGATGCGCGAGGCGTCCGTTCCGGCTTCCTTCAGGTAGCCGGCGATTTTTCCTAAGATGTTCTCGGTCTGGGCGCCCATCGAGACCGAAGTGTCGTCCGCGATGGTGCCGCCGACGAAGACGAGGCCGTTCACCTCGACGGCGCGGTGCATGATCGGGGTGCGGATCGAACGCGTGATGGTCATGGGATTCTCCTTGGAAGTCAGGTCCGGAAGCGCTCGATGCCGAGTGCGCCGATCCGGGTCTGGGTGCCGCCCTCGACGATGAGCTCGGCCATGACGGCCCCCGCCGCCGGCCCGAGCTGGAAGCCGTGCAGCGAGAAGCCGAACTGGTGGTAGAGGCCGGGATGCCGGGCGCTCGGCCCGAGCACCGGCAGGTCGTCCTTCATCTTGGCCTCGATGCCCGCCCAGGCGCGCAGGATCGTCGCGTCGCGCATGACCGGAAACAGCTCGAACACCGTGCGGGCGCTCTCGGACAGGCGCCGCCAGTTCAGCACCGTCGTGCCCCTGTCCTGGTCCGGCACCGCGAGGTGGCCGCCGCCGATCAGCACCGTGCCGTTGGCGAACTGCTTGAACGACAGCTTGCGCCCGCGCAGGATCACCACCGGATCGATGAAGTGCGGCACCTTCGAGGTGATCATCAGCATCGGCGCCACGGTCTCGACCGGGACCGGCTCGCCGAGGGATTCGGCGATGCGCCCGGCCCAGGCGCCGGCGGCGTTGACGAGGACCGGCGCCGCGTAGGAATCGGAGCCGACATCGACCCGCCACAGCCCGTCCTCCCGGCGCACGTTCCGCGCCGGCTCGCCCTCGCGCACGATGGCGCCGAGTTCTTCCGCCTTGCGCCGGAACGCCGCCACCGTGCGCGCCGGCTGGGCCGCGCCGTCGCGGCGCGAGACGACGCCGCCCGGGCAGGTCTCGGCCACCGCCGGCACCAGGCGGCGCAGTTCCGCCCCGTCGATCAGCTCCTCGTGGGTGAAGCCGTGCCCGTGCAGGTCCTCGACACGCTCGCGGCAGGCGGCGAGCTCGCCCTCGTCCTCGGCCACCAGCACCTGGCCGTGGCTCTCGAAGCCGCACTCGTCGTCGACGAGGTCGCCGATGCGCTCCCAGAGGTCCATCGAGCGGATCGAGAGCGGAATCTCGGCGACGTGGCGGGCGAGCTGGCGCACCCCGCCGGCATTGACGCCGGAGGCGTGGCGGCCGGCATAGTCCTTCTCGATCAGGACGGGTTTCAGCCCGGCCCGGCAGAGATGGAGCGCGGTCGAGCAGCCGTGGATCCCGCCCCCGACCACGATGGCGTCGGCGAGCAGGGTCATCCGCGCACCACCGCCTCGGTCTCGGCCTGCGATTTCGGCAGGGCGGCGAGTTCGGCGAGCGCGATCGGCTTCACCGGCGCGCGCAGGCGATAATAGCCGATCTCCTGCGGCGTCTTCCCCCGCGCCTCGGCCATCAGCTCGGTGACGGTGAGGCCGCAGAGCCGGCCCTGGCACGGGCCCATGCCGGTGCGGCGATAGGCCTTGAGCTGGTTCGGCCCGGTCGCCCCGATGGCGACCGCCTCGCGGATGTCGCGGGCGGTGATCTCCTCGCAGCGGCAGACGATCGTGTCGTCGGCGGGAATGCGGAACTGCTTTCCGGGCCGGAACAGCAGGTCGAGGAACGGCCGGCCGCGCTCGGCCCGGACGAGTTCGGCCCGCACGCTCGCCGCCGAGTCGACCTTCGCCAGGGCTGCCGGGGCCAAGGCCTCGATCGCGGCGAGCGCCGCGAGGCGGCCGCGCAGGGCCGCGGCCTCCGCCCCGCCGATTCCGGCGCCGTCGCCCGCCACCGCGATCCCCTCGACGGACGTCGCGCCGTCCTTCCCCAGAACCGGCAGCCAGGCGAGCTGGACGTCGTCCCAGGCATGCTCGACGCCCGCCGCCATGGCGAGGTTGACGTTCGGCACCACGCCCTGGTGCAGGAGGAGCAGCGAGGCCGGCAGGGTCTCCTCCCGCGTCCCCACCTTGTAGGTGACGCTCGCGAGCCTCCCCTCCCCTCGCGCGGCCAACTCCGTCACGCCCGAGACGACCTTCACCTTCGCGCGCACCTCGCGCATCAGCGCGAGACCCTTGCGGAAATACGGCGAGGTCGCGAAGGCGAGCGCGTGCGGCAGGGCTGCGACGACGTTCCGCCGGTCGGTGGTGTCGAGGATCCGGTCGATCCGGCCGCCGAGGCGCAGGATCTGCGCCGAGAGGAGCCAGAGCAGCGGCCCCTGGCCCGCGATCACCGTCGGCTCGTCCGGCACCAGGCCCGACGATTTCAGCATCGTCTGCGCCGCGCCGGCAGTCATCACGCCGGGCAGGGTCCAGCCCGGAATCGGGAACGGGCGCTCCAGCGCCCCGGTCGCCAGGATCACCCGCCGGGCCGTCACGAAGGCAGAGCCGCCGCCGACCGAGACGCCGATCTCCAGCGCCTTGTCGAGGCTCCAGACCGTGGCGCGGTGGATCACCTCGGCGCTGCCCGCCCGCAAGGCTCGGACCCATTCCTCGCCGCTCCAGAAATCGGACCCGAGCTGCGTCTTGTCCGCGAGCGGCGTCGAGGTGATGGCGCGCCAGACCTGGCCGCCGGGGCCGGCATTCTCGTCGAGGAGCAGGACCGTGAGGCCGGCCTTGGCGGCGGTGGCGGCGGCAGCGAGGCCCGCGGGGCCGGCGCCGATCACCACGACGTCGTAGGCGTCGCGCCGGGGTCCCTTGATCGTCGGTGCGCTGGTCATCGGCCGATCTCCCGCTTGCCCTTCTGGATCTCGATGCGCATGCCGTCTTCCACCGGCACGAGGCAGCCCTGGCGGTTGCCGACCCCGTCGATGGTGACGAGGCAGTCGAAGCACACCCCCATCATGCAGTAGGGCAGCCGCGGCGCCCCGCTGACCGCGGTGAGCCGGCGCACGTCGCGGCCGGAGGCGAGCAGCGCGGCCGACACGGTGTCGCCCGCCCGCGCCTCGACGGTCGCGCCCTCGACGAGGATGCGGACGATCGGTCTGGTGTCGTGGTCGGATCGCTTGAACATGGGCGTCTCCGGGCCCGGGGCCCTCGTGGAATCTTGGTGGTTGTCGGGGTAGCTGACGGTTCTGCCACCCTCCGCGTCATTCCGGGGCCGCGCAGCGGAGCCCGGAATCCAGAGCCGCGGATGTTTCCGGAAGGGGCGGGCAGCGTTCCGCTCGATTCTCTCGGACCTGCGGTTCTGGATCCCGGGCTCTCGCCTGCAGCGAGCCCCGGGATGACCCTGTGGGTTGTGAGCCGTCGCGGCCGACGACCATCGCTCGTGCTGAAAACGGCTCTCAATAATACCCGCTGCCGGCCTTCGCCTCGGCCGCCTCGAATCGCTTTGCCGTGAACGCCCCGACCAACTCCTCCTCCAGGCGGCCCCCCGCCACCATCCGGGCGATCTCGAAGGCGTGGTTGGAGGCGAGGGTCACGCCCGAGTGGCAGCAGGCGACGAAGGCGCCGGGATGGGTCTCCGACTGGTCGTAGATCGGGAAACCGTCCCGCGGCATCACCCTGATGCCGGACCAGCTGCGCACCACGTTGAGCCGCGCCAAGTGCGGGAAGGTGCGCTGGGCCCGGTCGGCCATCACGGCGTTGATGCCCTGGCGCATGGCGCGGTCGTCGAGCACGTCCTCCTTGCTGTCGCCGATCATCACCGTGCCCTCGTCGGTCTGGCGCAGGGTCGAGAGCGGGTGGGGCAGGAAGGGTTGCGTCCGCTCGGTGACGACGATCTGGCCCCTTGTCGGACCCATCGGCGCCGAGAGGCCGACCATCGGGGCGAGCGCCTGGTTGGCGTTGCCGGCGGCGAGCACCACCTTGGCGGCGCGCACCTCGCCGGCGGGGGTCGTCAGCCGGAACTCGTCCCCCTCGCGGGTGATGGCGGAGACCGGCCGCTCGGGCAGGTAATCGACGCCGAACGCCTTCAACCCGGCATGGAAGGCCCGGTAGGTGCGCAGCGAGTTCACGTGGCCGTCGAGCGGGCAGTAGCTGCCGCCGGAGACCTCGGGGCCGATGCCGGGCAGCGCCCGCTCGACCTCGGCCCGCGAGACCATCGCCATCTCGTAATCGGCGGCGCCGATCTGGTTGTGCATCCGGGCGACGAGGTCGGCGCGGCGGTCGTACTCGTCCCCGCCGAGCGTGAGGTGGAAGCCGCCGTTCTGCTGCAGCGAGACGTCGAGCCCGCTCTGCTCGCGAAGGGCTGACGCGAGCTGCGCCCAGCTCTTCGCCGCCCGCACGGTCCAGCCGGTATAGGCCGGCATCCCGAGGCCCTTGCTCTGCACCCAGACGAGGGCGAAGTTCGCCCGCGAGGCGCGCTTGGTGATGTCGCCCTCGTCGAGGACGGCCACCCGTTGCCCGAGCCGGCCGAGGCCCCAGGCGATGGCCGAGCCGAGCAGGCCGCCGCCGACGACGGCGACGTCGTAGTCCTTGGACATGTGAACTCCTGTACGCCGGCTATGGCCTTAATGACTGCCCTTGCCCGCGAGCACGCGGTCGAGGCCGTAGAGCCGGTCGAGGATGGCGAGACAGACCATGGTGACGGCGATCACGCAGGCCGAGACCGAGGTCACCAGCGGGTCGATGTTGTCCTGGATGTAGAGGAACATGCGCACCGGCAGCGTCTCGGTGCCGGGCGCGGCGAGGAAGACCGTCATGGTCAGGTCGTCGAAGGACTGGATGAAGGCGAGCGCCCAGCCGCTCACCACGCCGGGCAGGATCAGCGGCAGGGTCACCCGGCGAAACAGCGTGAACCCGCCGGCCCCGAGCGAGACCGCCGCCCGCTCCACCGACGGATCGAGGCCGGCGGCAGCGGCCAGCGTCAGCCGGAACGCGAACGGGAAGACCACGACGATGTGGGCGGCGAGCAGCGCCAGGAAGGTGCCGCCGAGGCCGAGCGCCGTGAAGAAGCGCAGGAACGCGACGCCGAGCACCACGTGCGGGATCATCAAGGGCGACAGGAACAGCGCCTGGAGCGCGCTGCGCCCCGGCACCGGATAGCGGGTGAGCGCGAGTGCCGCCGGTACCGCGAAGAGGAGGGCTACGAACGACGACAGCGCGCCGAGCCCGAGGCTGACCCAGAAGGCGTGGACGAATTCCGGGTAGTCGGCGATCGCCCGGAACCAGCGCAGCGAGAACCCGTTCGTCGGCAGCGAGAGGAACCCCTCCGGCGTGAAGGCGACGAGGCAGACGACGACGATCGGCGCCAGCATGAAGGTCACGAACAGGCCGTGGAAGGCGAGCGCGAGGGGGCCGTTGCGGCTCATTTGAACACCTCCGCGTAGCGCCGCTCGACGAGGGCGTTGGCGCCGACGACGATCAGCACGAGGCCGACCAGCAGCAGCACCGCCACCGCGGCGCCGAGCGGCCAGTTCAGCGTGTTGAGGAATTCGTCGTAGGCCAGCGTCGCCGCGACCTTGAGCCGGCGCCCGCCGATGATCGCCGGCGTCGCGAAGGCGCTCGCCGAGAGCGAGAACACGATGATCGCGCCCGACAGCACGCCCGGCATGATCTGCGGCAGGACGATGCGGCGGATGATGGTGACGGGACCGGCACCTAGCGACATCGCCGCGTGCTCGACCTGAGGGTCGAGGCGCTGGAGCGCGGCCCAGACCGACAGCACCATGAACGGCATCATCACGTGGACGAGCGCGATGACGACACCGGTCTCGGTGAACAGGAACGGCAGCGGCGAGGCGATGACCCCGAGCGACATCAGGAGCTTGTTGGCGAGCCCGTTCGACCCGCCGAACAAGAGCGCCCAGCCGAGCGTGCGCGCCACGACCGAGATGAGGAGCGGCCCGAGGATCAGGAGCAGGAAGATCCCGCGCCAGCGCCCGCTCATCCGGTTGAGGATGTAGGCCTCCGGCGCGCCGAGCAGAGCCGTGACGAGCGTGGTGATCAGCGCGATGCGGAGCGTGCGCCCGAACATCTCGGCGTAGTACGGGTCGGTGGCGATCTCCTGCCAGTTCTTCAGGATCAGGACCGGCTCGATGCCCTTGTACTGGCCCCAATCGTGGAACGAAAGCAGCACCGTCATCGCCAGCGGCACCAGCACGATGCCGACGAAGAGCAGCACGGCCGGCAGGATCAGCCAGAGCGGCGCGCGGCTGGCGCGGGGCTCCGGGGCCGTTGTCGATGGGGAGGTGGGAAGGGTCGTGGTCGCGGCGGCGTTCACGCGGCGGCTCCGGCGCGCAGGCTCATGTCCTCGGGGCGCCAGGCGAGGCGCACCGCCTCGCCCTCGCCGGGCTGGGCGAGACCGTCGTTCGGCCGCACCACGATCGCCGGGCCGCACTCGGTCTCGCACTGGAACAGCCAGTGGTTGCCCTGGAAGATGCGCGCGGACACCCGTCCCGGCAGGCCGGATTCGGCGAATCCGATCCGCTCCGGGCGGACGCTGATCGTCACCGGGCCGCGCAGGCCCACGGGTGCCGGCGCGCTCCAGCCGCCGGCGACGATCCGGGCGGGAGACGCGCCCTCGATCCGGGCGGAGAAGTCGTTGGTCTTGCCGAGGAACTGGGCGACGAAGGCGGAAGCGGGACGCTCATAGGTGTCCTGCGGCGTGCCGATCTGCTCGATGCGGCCCTTGCTCATTACGACGATCCGGTCGGAGAGCGACAGAGCCTCGGTCTGGTCGTGGGTGACGAGAATCGTGGTGGTGCCGAGGTTGCGCTGGATCTGGCGCAGCTCGATCTGCATCTCCTCGCGCAGCTTGGCGTCGAGATTCGACAGCGGCTCGTCGAGGAGCAGCACGCTCGGACGGATGACGAGGGCGCGGGCGAGCGCGACGCGCTGCTGCTGGCCGCCGGACATCCGGCGCGGATGCCGGTCCTCGTACCCGGCGAGCCCCACCATCGCCAGCGCCGCGCGGACCCGCTCGGTGCGCTCGGCCCGGCCGACGCGCTGCATCTCGAGGCCGAAGGCGACGTTCTCGGCAGCCGTCATGTGGGGGAAGAGCGCGTAGCTCTGGAAGACGATGCCGAGGCCGCGCTTCGCGGGATGGACCTGCGTCAGGTCGCGGCCCTCCAGGCGGATCGTCCCGCGGGAGGGCGCCAGGAATCCGGCGATCATCTGCAGCGTCGTGGTCTTGCCGCAGCCCGAGGGACCGAGGAATGAGACGAACTCGCCGGGCGCCACCGCGAGGTTGAAATCCTCGACCGCGACGTGGCTGCCGAAGGCCTTGGCGACGTGCTCGAGCTCGAGGAGCGGCGCGGCGGAGCGGGGGTTCGTGGTCATGGGCAGGATCCGGGGCTGTCCGGGGGGAAGAAGAGGCGCAGGTCCCCCCTCTCCCGTGTGGGAGAGGGGTCGGGGGTGAGGGTGACACGCTTCAGTGTGAAGCTCAGACCGTCGTGCTGGCAGCTCGACACCAAGTGCTGGACTCAGAACCGTAGCACCCTCACCCCTACCCCTCTCCCACACGGGAGAGGGGATCCCGCGATGTATTCGGCAATATTTGAGTATTGACTTGAATCTTTCCGGACCCGGCCAACCTACCGCTCGACCTCCCGATTCCACCTCTTCGTCCACTCCTCCCGCTTCTCGTTCACCACCGTCCAGTCCGGGGTATACAGAGCGGCGGCGCGGGGGCCGACGGGGGCCATCTTGACGATCTCCGGCGGCACCTCGACCGTCTTCACCACTGGGCCGTAGCCGTATTCCTTCAGCATCGTCAGCTGCACCTTGGGGTCGAGCAGCGCCTTGATGAAGGCGTTGGCGAGCGGCGATCCCTTCGGCTTGGCGATCGGGCAGGCGGCGGTGAGGAGCGCCACCGCGCCCTCCTTCGGGTAGACGAAATCGACCGGGAAGCCGGTATTGGCCAAGCCCTGCACCCGGCCGGTGCCCCAGACCGCGATCACCGCCTGGCCGGACTGGAAGAGCTCGGTCATCTTGCCGGGCGACGGCTCGTAGGCCAGCACGTTCGGGTTGATCTCGGACTTGAAGATCTTGAACGCGGAATCGACGTTCTTCTCGCTGCCGCCGTTCATCTTCGCCAGCATCACCAGGACGTTGAGCCCGTAGGTGTTGTTGATCGGCGGGATGACGAGCTTCTGGCGATACTTCGGGTCCTTGAGGTCGTTCCAGGAGGTCGGCGGCGCCCAGCCCCGCTCCGCAAAGACCTTGGTGTTGTACATCAGCCCGGTGGCGACGAGGCCGGTCGCCACCGCCTTGTCGTCGGTGAAGCGGGCGAGGTCGTAGAGGTCGCCGGTCGGCACGCCCTCGATACGATCGCAGAATCCGAGCTGGATCGCCTGGTACATCGGGCCGTCATCGACGATCGCGACGTCGATCTGCTGGTTGCCCTTCTGCGCCTGGAGCTTGGCGAGCGTGTCGGTGGAATTGCCGGCGACGTACTCGACCTTGACGCCGTTGGCCTTCTCGAAGGCCGGGATCACCTCGGTGCGGATCGTCTTCTCGAACGAGCCGCCGTAGCCGGCGACGTAGAGCGTCGTCTGCTGCGCCGCCGCGGGAGCGAGCGAGGTCGCCAGGGCCGTGAGGCCGAGGGCGGTCAGGAGGCCGAGTTGCTTCACCAAGGACCTGTCTCCTCTCGCGGACGCGATGCGGCGCTGCACAAGGAATTGCCATGGCGCGCCGATAGGCAAAAAGGTGCCGGGCCGGCCGAGGCTCGTCCAATGCGAAATGGCGCGCGCTTCATGTCGAAATGTTATGGTTCGCAACAGAGGAGGCCCGATGGCACGGATCAACCTGCGGCAGGTCGAGGCCTTCCGCGCCACGATGCTCACCGGCAGCGTCACCGAGGCCGCCGCCCTGATGGGGGTGACGCAGCCGGCGGTGAGCCGGCTCCTGCGCGACCTCCAGGCGCTCCTCAACATGCCGCTGTTCGAGAAGCGCGGCACCGGCCTCGTCCCGACCGCCGCCGCGACCGCGCTCTACACGGAAGTCGAGCGCTCCTTCGTCGGGCTCGAACGGATCGGGGCGGCGGCCGAGGAGATCCGCAACCGGCGCACCGGATTCCTGCGGGTCGCGGCCCTGCCGGCGCTCGCCAACGGCTACCTGCCGCGGCTGACCGGGCATTTCCTCAAGGAGCGGCCGAACCTGAACCTGTCGCTGTTCGGGGTGATCTCGCCGATCGTGGTCGACTGGGTGACGAACAACCAGTGCGATGTCGGCTTCGCCGAGGTGCCGATCGCCCATGACGGCGTGCCGAGCCGGCGCCTGCCGGCGGTCGCCCGGGTCGCCGTGCTGCCGGAGGGCCACCACCTCGCTGAGAAGGCCGTGCTCGGGCCGCGCGACTTCGACGGCGAGACCTTCGTGTCGCTCACCGCCGGCTCGACCGGGCGCCACCTCGTCGACCAGGCCTTCCACCGCGACGGCGTGCGGCGGATTCTCAGGATCGAGACCGCCCTGTCGGAAATCATCTGCGGGCTCGTCTCGTCGGGCGTCGGGGTGTCGATCTCCGATCCGTTCACGGCGCGGGAGTTCGAGGGCCGCGGGGTCGTGGTGCGCCCCTTCGTGCCCCGGATCGAGTTCGAGTTCGCGGCGGTGTTCCCGCCCCAGCGCAGCCCCTCGCCGGTCGCCCTCGACCTCGTCGCGGCCGTGCGGGATTCGCTCCTCGCTCCGCCCTTCTCGGATTGACGACCGCCCCTCACGTCAGCCGCCTCCGGCGCATCGCCATGAGTTCGGTCCCGGTCTGGTACCGGCCTTCGCCCGCGAGCCGCACGAGGCGCCGGAAGTAGCCGCCCGGGTTGCGGATCCGGTTCTGGCCCGACCGGACGTCGTCGTCGTGGGCCTGCGCCACGATTAGCACCAGCACCGCCGCCTCGTAGGGGCCGACCGCCGCGCAGGCCTCGGCCCAGGCGCTCGGATGCGCACCGATCGACGCCCTCACCTGCCGGCCCGCGTCGAGGATCTCGTGCTCCTCGCGGATCTCGCCGCTCACCAGGTCGCGCACCACCGGGCAGGCCTCGACGACCAGAGCCGGGGTCGGAGCCGCTCCGGGTCGATCGATCGGGCGGGGCGTTTCGACGATCCCCGGCGAGTCCTTGCTCCAAGCCTCGGTAGGAGATCCTTTCTCTGGTTCTATGTGCGGGCAGGTCTTGCCGTCACAGCCGGCTGCGTAGAAGCGATCCTCCACCATCCGGCGCAGCTCGCCCCAGGCCTCCAGCACGAGGTCGGGATCGCCTACGCCGCGCCGTTCGGGCGTGGTCGCCTCCAGACTGCCCTGGGCTTCGACGAGGTCGGCAATGGTCGTGTCGGGATGGCGCGCATTGAGCGCTTGCAGCGCCTCCGTCACGGCGCGCCGGTGCATCGTCACGAGATCGAAGGCACGGCGGCGCCGCTCCCGCGCCTCGGCCCGGGCCTGGATCGCCAGCGCCCAGTCGCCGCGGCGGGCGTAGAGCGGCGTCAGGTCGAAGCCGAAGGCGTCGAGGATCGTCCCGTTGCGGGAGCGGATCGCGTAGCGCTTGCCGTTGGCCGAATCCTTCGGCGTGATGATCTCGAGACCCACGAGGTCGCGGATCGCGTAGCGCACGGCGCGCTCCGACAGCCCGGTGCGCGACACCAGGTACTCGTTCGACGGCCACACGATCAGGCGCGACCAATCCTGCTCGCCCCAGGCGGCGACGAGCTCGGACAGGACCAGCCGGAGGGCCGGACGCAATCCGAGCGCCTTCGCGGCTTCCCGGGCGGAGGCGGACAATTCCTTGCGCGTGACCGTGCGCCCGTCCTCGAGGGCGCGTCTCTGTCCGGCGAGGGCGGCGCGCGTCAGCGGCCGGCCCCCGGTCTGAACCATCTCCACTCCACACCTCCCTGGACGGAGGCAAAGCGGGACCGTTCGCCCGAGAGGGCGTCATTGACGAGAAGGTCGGGAACCGCTAGAAGGAGGATGCCAATCCGGTCTTCAAGCGGCGGCTTCCCCAGCCCCCGTTATGAGATCCCAAAAAGCGCCGAGGTCCCCACCTCGGCGCTTTTTTGCTTTGCTGCGTCTACATGCTCTGTTCCACGAAAACCTGCTCGAGCGCGTGGATGATCGCGAGGCGCCGGTTCGGGAACTTGCCCTCGCGCACCGCCGCGTCGATCGCCTGCTGCACCTGCGCCGGCACCCAGACATTCGTCTCCGTCTCCCCGGAGGCCTTGCGGGCCTCGCGGAGCTTCTTGACGCGCTGAGACGGGGTATCGGCCATCGCTTGGGCTCCACGACTCGTAACGTTACGAGTCGTGTCACGACTCGGGCGGGCCGGGCAATGCGGAGTCGAGATTCGGCGGTGGATGTTAAATTCGATTCACAGACGAATCGGGCGCGAGGCCGCGACGGCTGCCGATTCGGGGTGATCTGGCCGCTCGGCACGGTTGCACCGACCGATTCGTGAAGAGTTCCATGCGGGATTCAAGCGAATCGTCGGCAATAGCCTCGAATCGGCGGGATGCTCTTGCGCGCGGCGGGTTTCACCGGGGTCAAGGGGGCGGATGAGGGCCGCCGGCCGGGGCGGTTCCGCGCGAGGCCCGACACGCGGCGCTTGATTCCGGAAGCAGGCCGCCGTCACCTGCGCCCCGCCACTCCCGCGCGAGCGGCGATCCCGCGCCGCCGGGATGACGTCCCACGAAGACCAATTCATCGGGAGGAACCACCATGATCCACGTCCTCGCCATCATCACCGCCAAGCCCGGCCAGCGGGAGACGGTGCTGGAGGCCTTCCGGGCCAACGTGCCCGCCGTCCACGCCGAGGACGGCTGCATCGAGTACGGGGCGGCGGTCGACACCGACGGGGCCGGGCCGATCCAGGCGCCGCTCGGGCCGGACACCTTCGTGGTGGTCGAGAAATGGGCGAGCCTCGACGCGCTCAAGGCGCATGCGGCCGCGCCCCACATGGCGGCCTACGGGGCGAAGACGAAGGAGCTCATCGCCGCCCGCGTCATCCACGTGCTGTCGCCTGCCTGACCGCGCCCGGCGCCCTCAGGATGAGGGCGCCCGGACCTTCACCCCCAGCATCGCCTCGAAGGGCAGCACCATCGCGCCCTTGTCGCGCCCGCCATGGCCGGCGCGCAGGGCCATCTGGTAGGTCGTGGTGGCCGCCGCCGTCACCGGCAGGGGGAAGCCGTGCCCGACCGCGACGGCCGCGGCGCTGACGAGGTCCTTGTAGGCCTTCGCCAGGGGATAGCCCTCGTCGAACTCGCCGCGCAGGATCCGCGGCACGAAGTATTGCGAGGCGTAGCTGCGGCTGGTCCCGGTCGTCACCACGCCCGCCAGCTGTTCGGGGTCGAGGCCCATCGCCACCGCCATCGGCAGCACCTCGGCGAGCGCCGCGATGTTGATGTCGTAGATCACGTTGTTGATCGTCTTGGTGAGCTGGCCGCTGCCGAGCGGCCCCATATGGAGCACCTGGGTGCCGATGCGGTCGAGGAGCGGCTTCATCGCCGCGAAGGTCTCAGGGTTGCCGCCGCACATCACCGTGAGCGTCCCGGCCTCGGCCCCGGCCGGCGCCCCGGAGACCGGCGCGTCGAGGACGGAGAAGCCCCGTGCCTCCAGTGCCCGGCCGAGGCTCACCGCCTGCCCGTGCGCGATGGTGCTGAGGTCGATCACCGTCGCGCCGGGCGCGAGGCGGGGCTCGAGCCCGTCGGGGCCGAACAGCACGCTCTCGACCACGTCGCCGTCGGGCAGGCACAGGACCAGCACGTCGGCGCCCGCGACCGCGCCCCGGTCGGTCGTGACGGCGACCCCGGGCTCCGCGAGGCCGGCGACGCGGGCCGGATCGGCATCGACCGCCACGATCGTCTCGGCCCCGTCGCCCTTGCGGGCGAGGTTGCGGACGATCGGCCAGCCCATCTGGCCGAGACCCATCACGGCGATGCGGCGGCTCATCGGATCGCTCCCTTGTCGTCGGCGGAGTCGATCCCGATCGCCTCCAGGAACCGCGACACCATGTTGTAGGCGCCGATCGTGGCGGTGAGCTCGACGATGGCGCGCGGGTCGAAATGCTCGCGCAACGCCGCGAAGACCGCGGGCGCGACGTGGATCTCCTTCGTCATCGCGTCGCAATAGGCCAGGACCGCCCGCTCGCGCGGAGAGAACACCTCCGCCCCCTGCCAGTCCGGCAGGGCGTCGAGCTGGGCCTGCGACACGCCCTCGCGGAGCGCGATCGGCACGTGCTGCTCGGCCTCGTAGCGGGCGCCGTTCAGGTGCGCGACCTGCACGATCACCAGTTCGCGCACGTCGCCGGGCAGGTCGCATCGCTGCCGGATCGCGGTCAGGAAGGCGAGCCAGCCTTCGGCGACCGGCGGGCTGTGCAGCAGCATCGCGTAGAGGTGCAGGATCTCGCCCCGCTCGGCCACGATCCGCTCGGCGAGCGGCGCCGTCTCGGGCCGGGTGGTGTCGGCATAGGGGATGCGGGCCATTCTCGTCGTCTCCTCCTTATGGCTCCGGCATCGGTACACCAGGAACCGCGCGCGGCGCAGGGGCTAACCGGGCATGGGGAACCTGCGCGGGGTTCGCGGATCGATACGTGGGGCCGCCGGCCCGGAGGCTCGAGCGGGGGGACGCGATGAACCAGGGACCGCCGAGCCTGCACCGGTCGCGCTGGCGGTTCTGCCTGTTCACCCTCCTCTACCTCTACCAGGGCGTCGTCGCCGGCTTCGGCCTCACCGCGCTCGCCAACCACTTCGCGGCGTCGGGCGCCTCCACGGCGGAGGTCGGCCGCCACCTCGCGCTGGTCGGCCTGCCCTGGGTGCTGCAGCCGCTGCTCTGGGGCCCGGTGATCGACCGCGGGACACCCCATCGCATGGGGCCGCGCCGCGCCTGGCTGGTCCTCGCCCTCCTCGGGGCGCAGGCGAGCCTCGCCGGCCTGCTCCTCCTCGGCGCGCAAGCGGGCCTGACCGCGATCAGCCTCGTCCTCGCCCTGCACAGCCTCGCCGCGTCGCTCGCCGACACCGCCACCGACCGCATGATCGCCGGCAGCGTGCCGACGGACGAACTGGGACGCACCAGCGCGGCGACCCGGGCCGGCTTCGTGATCGGCAGCGCCGCCGGGAGCGCGGTCTTCGCCTGGATCCTGGCGGCGCACGGCTTCTCGGTGGCGGCGGGCGCGCTCCTCGGGCTGACGACGCCGCTCGCCCTCGCGGCCCTCCTCGTGCGCGAGGATCCGGGCGACGCGCTCCTCGCCCTGCGCTGGCGGCACCCGGAGCGGAGATCCCCAGGGCGGCGGGCCTCGGAGGCCCTCGCCTTCGCGCAAAAACTCCTCGCCGCGTTCCGGCGGCGCGACGCGGCGCTCCTGCTGGCGATGTGCTTCTCGATCGATCTCGGGCTCGCGCTGTTCCAGGTGCCGTTCGCCGTCGCGCTGGTGCAGGTCCACGGCTGGGACGCGGAGAGCCTCTCGCGCCTGCAGGCGCTGCTCGCGCTCCTCGGCGGCACCCTCGGGGCGGCGGGCATCGGCGCCGCCGTCGACCGGATCGGGCCGGGGCGGGCCCTGCGTCTCCTCCTTCTCGCCTGCGCGGCGGCCTTCGCGGCGGCGGGCGCGCTGATCGCGGCCGGGCTGGAGGCCGCGGCGGGCCCGGTCATCCTGGGCCTCGCCAGCGTGGTGCCGGCGCTCCTCTACGTCGCGCTGCAGCCGGCCGTGCTGCTGGCGAGCCGCGCCGGCGGCGCCTCGGCGACGCAGTTCCAGATCTACATGGCGGCGATGAATCTCGGCGACGTGACCGGCGCCGCCCTCGCCGGCCCGCTGGCCGCGATTCTCGCCTCGACGCTGGTCGCGTTCGGCGTCGCGGGCCTGTTCCTGGCCTGCACGCGGGTCGCGCCGGGTGCGGAAAGCGGAAGGCCTGCGAAATAGTCCAGCATCGGCGAGTCGGACAGCTCCGCGTTCCTGCGTCCGATCGTCGAGCTTGACGATCCCGGCCGCCTGCCCCCTTCTGCCCCGACAACGAGACCGGTCGGCAAGATCGGTCGGGAGGAGACCATGATGCCCATCAAGCGGTTGCTTCTATCCGCCGGCTGCCTCGTGCTGTCGGCGCTGCCCGCCCTGGCTCAGACCAAGGTCAAGATCGGCGTCCTGAACGACATGTCGGGCGTCTACTCCGATATCGGCGGCAAGGGCTCGGTCGTCGCGGCGCAGCTGGCGGCGGAGGACTTCGCGGCGATCAGCAAGGACGTCACCGTCGAGATCGTCTCGGCCGATCACCAGAACAAGCCGGATATCGGCGCCGGCGTCGCCCGGCAATGGTACGACCGCGACGGCGTCGACGCCATCTTCGACGTGCCGACCTCGTCGGTCGCCCTCGCGGTGAGCCAGGTCACGCGCGAGAAGAACAAGATCTTCATCGATTCGGGCGCCGGCACCACCGACCTGACCGGGTCGCAATGCTCGCCCAACACGATCCACTGGACCTACGACACCTACGCGCTGGCGAACGGCACCGGCGGCGCCATGGTCAAGCGCGGCGGCGACACCTGGTTCTTCCTGACGGCGGATTACGCCTTCGGGCAGTCGCTCCAGAGCGAGACCGCCGCCGTCGTGACCCGCAGCGGCGGCAAGGTCCTCGGCTCGGCCAAGGTGCCGTTCCCGGCGAGCGACTTCTCGTCCTTCCTGATCCAGGCGCAGGGATCCGGCGCCAAGGTGATCGGGCTGGCCAATGCCGGCGGCGACACGATCAACGCCGTCAAGCAGGCGCACGAGTTCGGCATCACCGAGGGCGGGCAGAAGCTCGCGGCGCTCCTGTTCTACGCCCAGGACGCCAAGGCGCTCGGCCTCGAGACCGCCAAGGGGCTGGTGCTGACGGAAGCCTTCTACTGGGACCTGAACGACGGGACCCGGGCCTTCTCGGAGCGCTTCGCCAAGCGGGCGAACGGCAACATGCCGAGCATGAACCAGGCCGGCGTCTATGGCGGGCTGATGCACTACCTGAAGGCGGTCGCGGCGACGAAGTCGAAGGACGCGAAGGTCGTGATGGAGTGGATGAAGGCCAACCCGACCGACGATCCTCTGTTCGGCAAGGGGCTGATCCGGGCCGACGGCCGCACGATCCACGACATGTACCTGTTCGAGGTCAAGAAGCCGTCCGAATCGAAGGGCCCCTGGGACGTCTACAACAAGCTCGCCACGATCCCCGGCGAGCAGGCCTTCAAGCCGATGAACCAGGGCGGCTGCCCGCTGGTGGGCAAGAGCTGAGAGCCGGCAGAGAGCCGACCGCGGGCCGGTCGGCGAAAGGCGTGCGACCGGGTGGATTTGTCGCCCGGTCGCGGCCGGTCCGCCAGCCTCGGGGGTGCGGGCGGTCACCGACGCTCAGGCGCCGGCCCCCGAAGCGGGCTGCATGTAGAAGCGCATCAGCGGCTTGAATCGCTGCGCGGAGGCGTCGTCGATCTCGTTGCGATCGTGGACCTCGAACATCATCCGCGTTTTCTCTTCGTTTTCCAGCTTGCCGTCGTCCATCCCGAAATAGCCCCGCTGCGATTTCGTCCAGTAATAGTCCCGCGATCGGACGTGATAGTGGTTGATACGCATCTTGCTGTAAGTGGGCAGCCTGTCCTCGAAGAAGCCATAGGGCGGAATCATCGGCAGCTCCCGCCCGGCATCGTCCACGGTGCCGTTTTCCACCTCGAAGAGATGGGAGGTCCGGGCTCGGACTGCCTTCTTGAGGTTCACGATCGACTTCACGTGCCGATTGTACAGGAAATCGTCCGGGGCGCGGCGGGTGAAATTGTCGATCATCAGCCCACCGGGCTGCGCGACATGTCCGTTCGATCCGTACACGTGCCAGTGGACGGCGATCGCCCCGACCTCGCCGAAACTCGCGATCGCGTGCCGGATGTCGGTGCCGTCGACCGGGTAGAGGAACTCGTCGGCGTCGATGAAGGCCATCCACTCGACGTCGCTGGCGTATGACGCGACGGCCTCGTCGTAGAGATCGGTCTGGGCGGTCCTGCCGGGCCTGGCGACAAGATCGACGCTGCGCCTGTCGCGAAACGAAGCGACGATCCCGGCCGTGTCGTCCGTGCTGCCATTGTCGATCAGGATGATCTTCTCGAAGCCGACGGCCCGGTGAAAGGCCAGCCACTCCCGCAGGATCGGTGCTTCGTCTTTGACGGTGCAGCATAGTGCGGCGTAGATCATCGCGGCCCCTTCGATCGTCCCGGAATCGCGCCTGCGGCACCCCCGACGAATGGCCGCCTTGCGAGCGGTGCCGCGCGGTCGGGTGAGGTTCTATTGGGCCAGCTTGCCCAGCTCCCGGCCGAGTTCCAGGAGAACCATGTCCACGAGGCGGAGCAGGAAAGGCTTGCGCGTCGTCGCGATCACCTCGCGCGCCGAGATGCACAGCTCGGCCGCCCGGTCGAGCGGATGCATGTCCGGAAGACCGTGGTCCGGAGGATTCCGGTCCGGGAGGTGCTGGGCGACCGACGGAGCCTGGCCGTCGAGCTTGCTGTTCGTGATGTCGACGATGATGCCGCGCGCCCGCATCGGGCGCCCCTGCGCATCGTGGTAATAGCGGGCGCGGACCAGGGCCCACTTCTCGACACCCTCCTCCGGCTGCGTCCGATACTCGGCTACCAGGATGCCCGATCCCTGCATCGCGTCCCGGATGGCGTCGTTCATCCAGTCGCGGTCACCCGGGTGATGTCCGGATACG
This sequence comes from Methylobacterium sp. 174MFSha1.1, assembly GCF_900116815.1. Taxonomy (NCBI): domain Bacteria; kingdom Pseudomonadati; phylum Pseudomonadota; class Alphaproteobacteria; order Hyphomicrobiales; family Methylobacteriaceae; genus Methylobacterium; species Methylobacterium sp. 174MFSha1.1. The sequence continues at coordinate 127,810 of NZ_FPCB01000019.1, forward strand.
AACATATCGAGGCTGCAGCCCGAATGGCTGGCCGATGCGGAGTCGATCCCATACAGACTCGCGACGATGTCGTCGCAGTAGATCCGGTCGTTCGGTATATCCCAGTCCCAGCTGCCGACCGCTTGCGGGATATCGACGAAACGCGGCCGCAACGCCTCTTCGGTCAGCAATCTTCCCGATGCGCCCATGTGGCCCCCATGCCGGCGAGAACGATCGATCATTCAGGATGCCCCTGAATATACCGACGATGGATGGGTGTCTTCACATTTTTATTTGTGGCAGGAGGGGCAAGCGCTGCCAACAATTCAAGATATATTTAAATCCTATCGCGCTTTGGCGAACTTTGAATGACACGTGCTCATGCTGAAGAAGATGCACAACTATCTGGTGTGCTAGCATTTGGGATGCAGCCATCGACGGGATGCGAATGCAACCACAGGATTCGTCGATCTTAACATACGTCAAATCTGGTTGCGTGCCGGCGAGGTCGCGACGGGATTTTGCGCCTCAGACGATCGGCGGGCGCGCGGTCAATGCAGGGCGATCGATGCCGGAGAGGATTGTCGCGACGATGAGAGAAGGACAACGACGGTCATGGGATCGACTGTCCTGTTGTCCCGCTCGTCTGTGAAACGCCACCGTCTCCAGTCGACGCACAGCGATGTCCCGTCTCCGGTCTCTGCGTCCGCCGCGAGCAACGGCGCGGTTGCGGCAGGGCGCGCGGCGGCGCCCTGCCTAGTCCGCGCCCGTTAGGCGGCGAGAGCGCGGCTCTCCGTCGCGGGCCCGGCGGAGGCCTGCGACGCGTAGACGCCGTCGCCGGCCCAGTGGCTCGCGGGCACCAGCGCGACCTCGAGCGTCACCTCACCCCGCGCCCCGGCCCACAGGGCGGCCGGCAGCACGGCGCTGCCGTCCGTCCAGCGCCAGAGATCGCCCGCCTGCCCCTGCACGAAGCTGAAGCCGGCGGCGAGGGCCGGATCGTCGAGCGCGATGTCGCGGGAGAAGCCCAGCCCGTCGCGCACCGACAGGCCCCGCAGCGGCACGCCGAGCCGGCGCCGGTCGCCCGTCGTCGCGTCGAGCAGGTAGGGGGTGTAGGTGCGCGACATCAGGTGCAGGCTGCGCGTCCCGGCGGGGAGCGCGAAGCGGGCGACGTCCCCGCTCACGACCGGCCGGATCACCGCGCCGTCCGCCACGAGGTGCAGGTCGGGATCGCTGGTGATGGTCCAGCCGAGCGCGGCCGCCCGGGTGGCGAGCTGGGCGCGCACCGCCGCGACGAGCGCGCCGCCCTGCACCAGGGGGCGGCAGAAATCGGCGTGGCTGCGGGGTGCGAAGTCGGGGTGGAGCGTCACCGGGGCGCCGCCGTTCTCGAAGCCGGAGCGCACGCCGGTATCGAGGAAGCTCTCGGCGGGCAGACCCTCGGCGAGGAGGACGTCGTGGCTGTCGAGCTCGACGTGCCAGTAGGTGACCTCGTCCACCGGCACCTGGGTGATGCTGGCGCCGTTCACCAGGTGCTTGACCGGGATCAGCACCTCCGCGACGACGCTCACGCAGACGGCATGGTCCGGCGAGAGCCAGAGGTCCCGCTGCGGCAGGCCGTCGCCGAAGGCGCCGGCCAGGACCCGCACCGGCCAGACGGCGTGGGGGTCGCGGTGCTGGTCGCAGGCGACCCGGCGGCGGCCGATCCAGCGCACGGGGCGGTGCGCGCCGGCGGCGGTCACCACGAGGTCGCCCTCCGCCAGCGCCTCGACCGGGACGTCGCCCTCGGGCGTCCGGATCAGCGTGCCGGTGGCGAAGCACGGGGTGTTCGGCCCGACCGGTGCGGTCACGTTGGCGGTGGTGACCGGGGTCAGCACGCCGAGGGCCGGCGCCGCCACGCCGGACACGCCGATCGTCACCGGCGTGACCAATCCGCCGCCGGTCACGTTGAAGTAGTAGACGTAGTCGTCGTTGTCGGCCGGGCTGTAGCCGAGATAGGTTCCCGTCGCCCCGACCGCCGTCACGCCGCCGACGTTGAGATTGACGCCAACTGTCGAGTTCGGCTGATCGATGCTTCCATTGATCGTGACTGGCGTCGCGCCGGACAGAAGGTTCGTTCCAGTGAACCCTCCGAGCGCATAGACGCCGGTCGTCGCCTGACCGGCGTTGAAGACTGTGTTGTCGAAGGTGACGGCCACAGCAATTCCCCCATGTGGTTGGCCCGACCATCAGCGCAACCCGGAGTTGAGCTGTCAAGCCGACAAGGCGCAGCTTGACGTTGTAGTCTGGAGAAAAAATCGCGTGTTGCGAGTATACCACAATCCCCTCGGGCCAGCGGCGGATCGCCAGGGGAGAGATGGACCCGGCATGATCGCCGCGGCCGAGAAGGTTAAAATCTGGGGTTGCGAAAAAATTTGCGTGCAACCAACATAGGTCAACCCGCCGATCCGGGCCGGGCAGACGCCGTCGCCTGAGCGCACGTCGCCGGACCCTGGTTTCGCATAAACGACCTTCTGTCGAAGAGTTCACACAAGGAACTCGCATGTCCGCATTCGGTACAGAGACGGCCATCATCAGTCTCGGCGTGTCGTGCCAGACGGCGTGGCAGATCGATCGACACGTCGATCTCCTGTCCGATCTGCTCGGCGAGCCGCTGGTGAAGGCGACCGGGCCGTTCGACTGGCTGATCATGCCGCCGGCGAGCTTCGCCAGCTGGATGGGTGCGGGCGGGCTTTTCCCCGACCACCCCGGGGAGATCGTGGTCCACCCGAATTTCTACTGGCCCCGGCACAACCTGCATTTCTGGCACGAATTCACCCGGGACGGCGTCGTCGCCCTCGACGAGACGTTCGCGCAGACGAAGATGAAATTCAGCTACCTGCTCGACCGATTTTCGGGCTTGAAGACCTTTCGGCGCTGCCTGATCTTCGTCTCGAATACCCAGTCGAACCTCGACGAGGTGGTGCGCGTCTCGCCGACGATGAATTTCCATTTCGGCCGCGCGGCGATGGCGGCGCTGGTGCAGGCGGTCGAGGACACGATCGGGCCGGCCGGCGAGGTCCATTTCGTCACCGACCGCGACGGGACGGGCGCCGATCCGGATCCCGCCTGCCGCATCCACCGGCTCGATCACCACAACCCCCACGTGCTCGGCGACGACGCGGCCTGGGCGGCGGTCTTTCGCGCCGCACTCCGCCCGCGGACGGCGTCCGACCGCGAGGCCGCCTGACGGACCCTCTCCCTCAGGACGTCTGACGACTGCTCTCCTCCCGCTCGGAACGGATGCCCTCCCCATGATCGAGAGACCGCTCACCATCGTCGTCACCGGGACCGTCGAGGACCGGCTCAACACCAACGCGGCGATCAGGACCTATGTGGCGCGGGGCTTGCGCGATCTCGGATCGCACGCTGTGGTTGTAAAAGAATTCGGCTGCGAGGCGCTGGCGGGGTTGCGCGGGGCCGATTGCATGACGACCGACCTGGTGCTGGCGGTGGGCGGCGTCGCGGTCGATGCGAGCAACCTGCGCAGCCTGCGCCGCTTCGCCGACCGGGCCGGCGCGGTCCTCGCCTTCTGGCTCCACGACGACCCCTACGAGTTCGACTACGCCTTCCGCCTGCGCGGCATCGCCGACATCGTGTTCAGCACCGACCGCTGGGCGTCGATGCATTACGGGGACGTGCCGGCGGCGCACCTGCCCCTGGCGGCCTGCCCGCACACCCATCTGCGGCCGATCGACCGGTCGGCCCCGCGCGACCTCGCGCTGTTCTTCTGCGGCTACGCCTACCAGAACCGCATCGATTTCCTGCGTGAGGGCGCGCCCCTGCTGCGGCGCCACCGCACCGCCGTGTCCGGTGACCAGTGGCCGCAGGACCTGCCCTTCGCCCGCAACGAGCGCCTGTCGCCCTCGGCCTTCGCCGAGACGGCGTCGCGCGCCCTCCTCACCCTCAATATCGGCCGCGATCTCAGCATCGCCAACGCGCGCTACAACCTGGCGCCCTCGACGCCCGGCCCGCGGACCTTCGAGGTCGCCCTGATGGGCTCGGCGCAGCTCTTCGTCGCCGAGAGCCTGGAGGTGCTCGACTACTTCGAGCGCGACCGCGAGATCATCCTGATCGACGGCGCGCGCGACCTCGAACGCTGGCTCGAACGGGCCCGCGACGAGCCCGACGCCCTCCTCGCCGTGGCGGCGCGCGCGCAGGAGCGGGCGCTTGGCGAGCACACCTACGCGCGGCGGGCCGAGACGCTGCTGGGCGAACTGCGCCTGCTCGGCCTGTTGCCGCGCCGGGCTGCGCGTCCGGGGACGGCGCCTCTCGCGCTGGCGGCCGAATAGGCGACCCGCCCGAAGACCACCGAACCGAGACGACGAACCGAAAGCCGGCCGATCCGGCGCGGCAACGGGCGGGTGCGAAGCCCTGTTCCGGCCGCCACACCATGGGCACGTCATGAGCATGACATTCCGCGTTCTCGTGCTGGACACCGCGGCGCAGACGCACAACTCCTACATCGCGCTGGCGATCGTCGATGCGCTGCAGCGGCACCCGGCGGTGGAGTGGGTGGGCCAGGCCGATTACGGCAACGCCATCGACCTCTTCCGGCGCGGGGGCTGCGACACCCTCCTGGCGCTCGGCGGGTCCGGCGGCGACCTCGCGGTGCTCGGCCGCCTCTGCGCCATGGCGGCCCGCTCGGTGCTCTGGACCACGGAGGATCCCTACGAGCTCGATGAGAACCGGCGCGTCGCCGCCCCCTTCGACCTCGTCTTCACCAACGATCTCGGCGTCCTGCCCGCCTACGGGGCGAACGCGCACCACCTCCCGCTCGCGGCGAGCCGGCTCTTCCACGATCTCGCCCCCATCCGCGACGACGACGCCTTCCTGTACGACGTCTGCTTCGTCGGCACCGCCTGGCCCAACCGGGTGCGGACGATCAACCGCATCATCGACGGGCTCGACCGGCCGCTGCGGATGAAGATCGGCCTGCCCACCAACCCGCACCTGCCGCCGGTGGTGCTCGGCGACGGGTCGCTCCTCACCAACTGGCGGGTGCCGAATCCCGAGCTCGCCCGCCTCGCCAACCGCAGCCGGATCACGTTGAGCCTGGAGCGCAAGTTCTCCTCCGCCCGGGCCGACCAGGCGAGCGGCACGACGCCGCCGCCGCGCCTGTTCGAGAACGCGCTCGCGGGAGCGTTCCAGATCGCGCTCGGCGGCCGGGCCGAGGCGACGCGCTACTTCAGCGAGCGCGAGATCGCGTTCTGCGACAGCGAGGACGAGCTCCTGTCGGCGATCGCCCGGGCGCTCGACCACCCGCAGGAGCGCATCGCCATGGCGCAGGCCGCCCGCGAGCGGGCAAGGGCCGAGCACCTCTACGACCACCGCGTCGCCGCGATCCTCTCGGCGCTGACCGGCGTCGCCGCCCCGGCTCCCGCGTCGTCCCTCCGGGCTCCCGCCCGCAAGCGCGTCCTCCTCGTCACCCACAACGTGGCCGGGCATCTTCCCGGCGGCGGGGTCGAGGTCTACCAGCAGGAACTCGCGGAGGGCGCGACGGCCTTCGACGTCTACACCCTGTATCCCCGGGTGGTCGACGGCGCCGCCGCCTACACGCTGATCGCCCACCGCACCGGCGAGCAGCACCTCTACGGCGTGCCCCACGCCGCCGGCATGGAGACCCTGCACGACGCCGCGCACGAGCGAGTCTTCGAGCAGATCCTGGTCGAGAACGACATCGACCTCGTGCATTTCCAGCACCTGATCGGCATGCCGCTCTCGCTGCCGCTGATCGCGCGGGCCTGCGGCGTTCCCTCGCTCTACACGCTGCACGATTTCTACCTCGTCTGCAGCCACTTCAACCTGCTCGACTATCGTGGCGGCTACTGCAACATCGCCGGGCGCTCGCCGACCGAGTGCGACATCTGCCTCTCGGCGAAGGGCATCCCGGCCGGCGCGCAGCAGCGCCGCCGCAACTTCGTCGCCCGGATGATCGACGCCTTCGACGTCCTGGTCGCCAACTCGCCCTTCACGGCGAACTACCTGCGGGCGATCTACCCGGAGGTGCCGGCGGAGCGGATCAGGATCGTCGAGATGCTGACGCCCGAAAGCCGGCGGGTCCTCCCTGCCGGCCTCCCGGCCGCGGAGAGGGCCCCGGCCGGCACGGCCCTGCGGGTGGCGGTGCCGGGCAACTTCACCCGGCCGAAGGGGGCGGACACGATCCTGCGCGTCCTCGTCGCCCTGCGCGACGAGCCGGTGGAGTTCCACATCCTCGGGGCGGTCCCCGATCCGGACCTCGACCGGCACCTGCGGGCGCTGGCCCTGCCGCGCGTGACCATCCGCGGCGGCTACGCGGCGCAGGACCTGCCGCGGCTGATGGTCGGGATGGACGTCTCGCTGCACCTGTCGACCTGGCCCGAGACCTACATGATCTCGCTCAACGAGGCCCGGGACGCCGGCGCGGTGCCGGTGGTCTCGGATCTCGGCGCACCCGCCGAGCGGGTGCGGGACGGCATCGACGGCTTCAAGGTCTCCCCCGACGATGCCGGCCACGTCTGCGACATCCTGCGTTCCTTAGGCCGCGACCGCGAGCGCCTGGGGGCGATGCGTGACGCCACCTCGTCCTGCCGCAGCGTGTCGCCCGCCGAGCACGTCGCCGCGCTCTCCGGGATCTATCGCGGGCTGATCGCCGCGAGCCCCGTCCGCCCGCCCGCGGCGACGCTCCGCCCGGAGCGCGACTACATCCTGAGCCTGCGGGCCTGCGGCCTGCGCACCAACACGGCGTCCTGGGTCCAGGAGGGCAGCGGCTGGGACGCGCCGCCCCACCGCCCGGCCCGGGAGGCGCACGCCCACACCCTGTGGCGCACCTTCCCGGCGCGCTTTTCCCATCTCGCGCGCCTGGAGCCGGGGCACGACCCGGTCCGCCTCAGCATCGACGCCGTGCAGGGCGACCACCAGCCGGCGGAATGGCCGCGGGTCGTGCTGCGCCGCGCCCTCTCGCTGCGGGGCTGGGCCTTCGTCGAGGGACGCGGACGGCCGCTCGACGTGATCCTCCACCTCAAGGGCGAGGCCCGGGAGATCTACGCGGTGAGCCCGCCGGTGGCGCGCGGCGACGTCCGGGCCCATCTCGCCGCGCCCGAGGCCGAGGCGAGCGGCTTCGCCTTCGACCTCGACCTCCACGACCTGCACCCGGGCGCCTACGCGGTCCGCCTGCTGCAGATCTACGACGGCGTCGTCGCCGATCTCGGCCCCCTCGGGGAGATCGCGGTGACGCGCGGCGAGGCGCGGACGGACGCCCGAGACCCGGCCCGTGGCGAGGCGCCCGGAGCCGGGCCGGATCCCGACCCGACGCGCGGGGCCGGACAGGTCCGCACGGTCCGGGGCGACGGCGCGATCACCCGCTCCGATCCCGGCGGCGCCTCGGCGCCGGACGGATCGCTGGGCCTGGAGGGCTGGGCGGCGGACCGGGCCGGGCGGCGGGTGCTGCCGGGCGTCGCCCTCGGCCTCCTGCGTCCGGGCGCGGCCCCGGTCTGGATCCGGGCGGCGCGCTGCCGGGCGCCCGCCGCCGTCGCCGCCGCCGACCCGCTCCTCGCCTTCGGGGGATTCCGGGCGCAGGTGCCGCCCGGCCTCGCGCCGCCCGGCCTGTACCGGGTCGTCGTCGCCCAGTCGGACCGCCGCGAGACCCTGCTGCACGAGACCGGACAGGCCGTGCTGGTCCGCCCCGATCGCATCGTGGGCCCTTGCGAGACGGGGCCCGTCGCCGGGGAGGCCGACCATGCGCCGCCGGAGCACCGGATCGCCCTCGACGAGGTCGAGACCGGGCCGGGCGACGCGGCGGAGGGCGACCGCCACCTCTACCTGCGCGGCTGGGCCTGGGTGCCGGCCTTGGGCGGCGCGGACCGGGTCGCGCTCGACCTCGTGGGGGCGACGGCCTCGCTCCGGGCCGGACTCACCCGGATGCGGCGCGACGACGTCGCCGCGCATCTCGGCGTGGCCGAGGCGGCGTGGGCGGGCTTCGAGGCCCTGGTGCCCTGCGGGGCGCTGCCGCCCGGCCGCTACGCGGCGCGGCTGCGCTACGGCGCCGGCCCGGACGCGGCCCTGCTGCCGCTCGACCTCGTCCTCGACCTCGCCCTGCCGCTCGCGGCCTGACGTCCCCCCAGAACCCCGGCCCCCAGGAGCCCCGCCTCGAATCCCGCCCCGCGCTGCCCGAGAGAAGACAGGACCATCCGCATGACCATCAGCGTCCACAAGGCCCGGCACGGGCTCCTCGCGCACTACGCCGAGGACCGCGTCATCGGCCAATCCCTGCGCCATTACGGCGAGTGGGCCGAGGAGGAGATCCACCTCGTCTCGCACTTCGTCCGGCCCGGCGACGTCGTGCTCGATATCGGGGCGAATGTCGGCAGCCACGCGGTCGCGTTCGGCCGGATGGTCGGCGAGACCGGCCGGGTGATCGCCATCGAGGGGCAATCCCGGGCGAGCGACGTGCTCGCGCTCAACATCCGCCTCAACGGGATGGACCGGATCACCCGGATCGAGGGGCTGATCGGGCGCGAGACCCGGGTGATGCGCCTCGACGCCGCGGCGCAGGACGGCGCCGACAATCTCGGCTGCATGTCGTTCCGCGGCGTCGTCGGCGCGCCGGAGACCGAGCGGCCCGCCCTGCCGGTTCCGCTCTTCACGGCCGATTGCCTCGCCCTGCCGGCCTGCCGGCTGATGAAGATCGACGTCGAGGGGATGGAGCTCGACGTGCTGCTCGGCGCGCAGACCACCATCGCCCGCCACCGGCCGGTGATCTACTTCGAGCAGACGAGCCCGGTGAACTTCGCCGAGATCGTCGCCCTCCTGCGCGACGCCGGCTACGGCCTGCGCTGGCACGTCGCCAACCCGTTCAACCGGCGCAACGCCAACGGCTATCCTCTGAACATTTTCGGCGGCACCTGCGAGGTCAACGTGCTGGCCGTCCCGCAGGAACACGTCTGGACGCCCCCGCCCGGCCTCGACCTGCGGCCGGTCGAGGGCGACCGCTACGACCCGCCGCCGAGCCCGACCGGCCTCGACGGCTGGAGCCTGCCGGAGGACGCCTATGCCGGCCTGCCCCCGGTGCTCCACCACGCGATGATCGCGCTGCCGGAGCCGGAGGGCTTCGTGTCCCGCCACGATCACGAGCAGCTCGAGCTGCGCTTCCGCGACCTCGAGCGCGACCGGATCAAGGCGCAGGAGATCATGGATCACCAGGCCCGGATCATCGCCGGGCTGCAGGCGGCCGCGCCGGGCGCGGCGCAGGTCGCCGCCGGTCTCGCCGGGGAGCTCGAGCCCGCATGATCCTCGCCGAGCCCCGCCCCGCCGCCGTCGCCGCCCGCGACATCCTGCTGATCGGCCACAGCCACACCCAGTGCATCGTGGCGGCGCTCCAGGCCCGCGCCGCGCCGGTCGGCTGGGGCATGATCGGGCTGCCCTCGGGCGGCAGCCCGGTGGTGGCGACGGAGGACGGCATCCGCCTCGACCCCGCGATCGAGGCGGATCTGCGCCGCCGCATCGGACCGGGCACGCTGTGCATCTCGACGATCGCCGGCAACGCCCACAACGTGCTCGCCCTGATGGCGACGGAGCCGCCCTTCGACTTCCACATGCCGGGGGAGACCGGGCCGCTCCTGCCCGGGGCCGAGCCGATCCCCTACGCGACCATCCGGCTCTCCGTCCGGCAGATCCTCCACGAGGGCGACCTGTCGATGCTCTACGCCGCCCAGGCGGCGGTGCCGGAGCTGCGCTTCCACATCGAATCGCCGCCCCCCTTGCGCGACGAGGCGCTGATCCGCGCCCGGATGGACCCGTACTTCCTGGAGCGCCACCCCGCGGCGCGAGTGGCCGATGCGGGCTTGCGGCTGAAGATGTGGCGGCTGCACTCGACCCTGTTCGCCGAGGCCTGCGAGGCGCTCGGCCTCATCTTCGTCCCGGCGCCGAAGGCGGCGATGGACCCGGACGGCTTCCTGCGTCCCGAACTCGCCCACCCCACCAGCTCGACCCACGCCAACGAGGCCTACGGCGCGCTCGTCGCCGACCAGATCGAGAGGCTCGCCCGATGAAGCACCCCTACGAGCAGGCGCCGCCCTACACCAAGTGGCGCCACGCCGTGGCCGCGCCGGCGGCCGGGGCCGTCGATCCGGGGATCGGGTTCCCGTTCCGGCTGAGCCGCCGGGACCGGGTCGCCACGGCGGGAAGCTGCTTTGCCCAGCATATCGGGCGCGCGCTGCGCGCCCGCGGCTTCTCGCACTACATCACCGAGACCGCCCACCCCTTCGTCGCCAACGTCGCGGCATCTTGCGCCTACGACCAGTTCTCGGCGCGCTACGGCAACGTCTACACCTCGCGGCAGATGCTGCAGCTCGTCCAGCGGGCCCTCGGCCTGTTCACGCCCGCCGACCGCGCCTGGTCCGGCCCGCAGGGCGGCTGGTACGATCCCTACCGCCCGACCGTGCAGCCCGGCGGGTTCCTGTCGGTCGAGGAGCTGGAGACCGACCGGGCGCGGCACCTCGCCTGCGTGCGCCGCCTGATCGAGGGGCTCGACTACCTGGTCTTCACCCTCGGGCTCACCGAGGCCTGGGTGTCGGCGGTCGACGGCGCGGCCTATCCGCTCTGCCCGGGCGTCGCCGCCGGCCGGTTCGATCCGGCGCAGCACCTGTTCGTCAATCTCGGGGTCGACGAGATCGTGGCCGACGTCGAGGCGTTCCTGGCGCTGATCACCGCGGTCAACCCCGCCGCCCGGCTGATCCTCACCGTGTCGCCGGTGGCGCTGGCGGCGACGGCCGAGGACCGGCACGTGCTCGCCTCCAACACCTATTCCAAGGCGGTCCTGCGGGTCGCGGCGGAGATCCTGGCGCGCCGGCACCCGGAGACGATCGGCTACTTCCCGTCCTACGAGATCATCACCGGCATCCAGAGCCGCGGGGCCTACCTGCTCGACGACCTGCGCTCGGTGAGCGACGAGGGCGTGGCGCAGGTCATGGCGAGCTTCGCCCGCAACGCCACCCGGGAGGCCGAGCCGCCGCCCGCCGCTGCCCCGCCCGTCCCGCAGCCGGACGGCCTGTTCCGCGACCTCGCCCGCCTGATCGCGGCCGAATGCGACGAGGCGATGCTCGGCGCCTGACGTCCCGCACCGGTCGCGGGCCAACGGCCGATCGACCGTCACGGATTTCCGCACGCAACGACCCACGGGGGCACGATGACCGTCCTGCATGTCCAGTCCGGCGCCACGATGAAGCATTTCGACTTCCAATGGTACGCCCAGCAGAACAACCTCGTGATGAGCAATGCGCGGATCTCGACGCATTACGAGGAGGTCGGCCGGCAGCGGGGATTGAGCCCGACGCCCTATTTCGACGCGCGGTGGTACGCCGGCGCCCACGGTCTCGGCCTCGCGGACGACCTGTCGCCGTTCGAGCATTTCGCGCTGCTCGGGGCCGGGGCGCTCGCGGACCCGCACCCGCTGTTCAACGCGAAATGGTATCGCTGGACCTACATGGACGGTGACAGCGACATCCATCCGCTGTTCCATTACATCGAGACCGGCTGGAAGCAGGGCAACGATCCGCATCCGCTGTTCCGGGGGCGGTGGTATGCGGAGCGATATCTCAAGGACATCGACCACATCGATCCGTTCTACCACTTCCTGACCGAGGGGCACGACCGCGGCTGCCAGCCCAACCCGCTGTTCGATACCCGCTGGTACGGCGAGACCTACCGGATGGGGCGCACCGCCAACTGCCTCGTCGACTACATCTACGGCGGCCATGCCGCGCGCGACCCGCACCCGCTGTTCGATTCGCGCCACTATCGCGACGCCGTCGATTGCGGCGGCTTGAGCCCGCTCGAGCACTACCTGACCAAGCCGTCCGACGTCAGCCCCTGCCCGATGCTCGACGTCGCGTTCTTCGGCAGGCGCGCCCGCCGGCATCGGGGCTACCGGGAGGTCGCGCATCTGCCCGCGCTCGTGCAGTATCTCGAGCTGTCGCGAACCGGCGGCATCGATCCGCACCCGCTGTTCTCGACGGCGTTCTACGTCGAGCAGAATCCCGACATCAAGGAGAGCCGGGTCGAGCCGCTCACCCATTACGCCAAGTCGGGCGCGCGGGAGGGCCGGCAGCCGCATCCGCTGTTCGAGCCGGACTATTACCGCGAACAATATCCCGACCGTCCCGACGGCAACCCGCTGGCCGACTACCTCGCGGACTTCTCCGACTCCGGGGCGAGGCCGCGGCGCGCCTCCCGGCCCGACACGGTGACCCGGCCGCTCCCGCCGAGCCGGACCGTCATCGACGTCGCCGACCTCGGCGCCCTCGGCGGGCACCTGCCCGACGAGGCCGCGATCGGCGTCTTCGCCCACATCTTCTACAGCGATCTCAGCGAGTACGTCGCGCGCTACACCAACAACATCCCCGGCAACTGCACGATCTACATCTCCACGACGACGCTGAGCGACGCCAAGCGGATCAACGCGGTCTTCGCCGAACGGTCGCAGCACCCCTTCGTCATCCGCGTCGTGCCGAATCGCGGGCGCGATATCGCGCCGCTCGTGGTGGCGTTCCGCGACGTGCTCAGGACCTGCGACGTCGCGCTCCACATCCACACCAAGAAGTCGACGCATTACGAGGGCGGCTTCGACCAGTGGCGCGACTACCTGTTCGAGGCGAATCTCGGCACGCCTTCCGTCGTCGCGGCGATCCTGTCGGCGCTGGCGCGGCCTGAGATCGGGGCGGTGGCGCCGGACCATTACGGGCCGATCAAGCCGCTGATCCAGTGGGGCGGCAATTTCGACACCGTCTCGCGCCTGTTCCGGCTCTGCGGCGAGCGGATCGGCACCGAGGCCGTGCTCGACTTTCCCAGCGGATCGATGTTCTGGTTCAAGCCGAAGGCGCTCGCGAGGCTGCTCGATCTCGAGCTCGACTATTGCCACTTCGACCCGGAGGCGGGCCAGGTCGACGGCACCCTGGCGCACGCGATCGAGCGGAGCTTCTTCTCCTTCGTCGAGATGGCCGGGTACGAGTGGGTCGTCCAGCGCCCGGCCGCCGACGGGGCGCCATTCGCGCCGCGCCGTGCCGACCGCCCGATCGGCAACCGGTTCCTGCCGACGGACCGCGACCTCGGCCTGACCCGCAAGTACTATCCGGAATGCACCGAATACCTGGTGCGCCCGAGCCCCGTCGTGAAGCCGCGGCTCAACCTGCTGATCCCGCTCATCGACCAGAAGAAGGGCTATGCCGGGATCGCCACGGCGCTCGAGGTGTTCGCCGCACTCTGCGAGCCGCTCAAGGATGCGTTCGACGCCCGGATCGTCGTGACCGACGTCAGCATCGGGCCTCACTACGATCCCCCGCCCTCGTTCGAGATCGTCTCGCCGCTCGCGCAGGACGTCGCCGGGCGGAACACGATCGTCGACGCGTCCCGGCGCTACGACTACCCGGTGTTCTTTCGCGAGACCGACATCCTGTTCGCGACGGCGTGGTGGACGGCGAGCGGCGCCCTCGACATCCTGCGCCAGCAGGCCGAACTCTTCTCCGTCCGGCCCGAGAAGTTCCTCTACCTAGTGCAGGATTACGAGTGCGGGTTCTACCCGTGGTCGACGAAATACGCGCTGGCGGAGCGGACCTACCGCCAGCCCGACACGGTCCTGCCGATCTTCAACACCGGCCTCCTGCAGGAGTTCTTCGAAGCGAACCATCAGCTCACGGGCGGCTATGTCCTGCATCCCGGCATCAACCGGAACATCGACCGCCACATCGTCCGCAACACGCAGAAGGAGAAGATCGTCCTGCTCTACGCCCGGCCCCATGCCGAGCGGAACTGCCTGCACTTCCTCGACATGACCGTGCGCACGGTGATCGACGCGGATCCGGACTTCTGGAGCGACTGGCGCTTCGTGGCGATCGGCGAGGATTTCGACGCGGGCGAATTGCGCTGCACCGACCGCATCGAGATCCTCGGCCGCCTCTCCCTCGCGCGCTACGGCGACCTCGCTTCCCGGGCGGCGCTGGCGATGTCGCTGATGATCTCGCCCCATCCGAGCTATCCGCCGCTCGAACTGGCCCATGCGGGCGTGCGCGTGCTGACGAACAACTACGGCAACAAGGACATGGCCCGCCTGCACGACAACATCACGGCGTTCGAGTCCTTCGATCTCGATGCCGTCGGCCGGACGTTGCGGGCCATGGCCGGCGCCTGGACCGACGACCCGGCGATCGGCTGGCGCGGGCAGGACAAAGCGGGCTGGTTCTTCGGCGGCCACACCAATCTCGGCACGATGATCCCGCAACTCGCCGAGGCGGTGCGCGGGCTGGGTACGCGTCGCGACGGGGGGCAGGTCCTCTGAGGGCGTGCGGGACGGTCTCTGGTCGTGTTCACACCCTCGGCGTCATCCCGGGGCCGCGAAAGCGGAACCCGGGATCCATAACCGCCGACGCGGCCGGACGAGGTGGAGCGCGCTTCGACTTTTAATGAGAGCGTGTTTGGCTTTCTCGACAGTTTTTACACCCTCCGCGTCATTCCGGGGCCGCGCAGCGGAGCCCGGAATCCAGACACTCAGGTCGTATAGAACGAGGCGGATAGGTATCCGCTTTATCCTATACCATCCGAGGTTCTGGATTCCGGGTTCCGCTGCGCGGCACCGGAATGACGCGGAGCATGCCAAGTCTGTAGCGGTCAATCAAAAAAGCTCTCAGAAAATCCAATAGATCCAAAGCGTGTACTCCCCTCGCCGCGCCGGACGGCAAGGCGCGACCCGCGGCCCCTGCCGCCAATCCGGGCCGCCCCTGCCCGCAATCCCGCCACCCCCCGGGCTTGCAATCGGCATAAAAATCTCGCCTCTATCGCGTCCATGAGATTTTTCGATCACCTGGGCGGGAGAGCAGGCGGGAGAGCGGGGCCGTGACGCCTCCCCCCGACGACGCGTCCGTCGCGCAGCGCATCGCCCGCAGCTTCCCGGGCCTGAGCCAGTCGCACCGGGAGGTGGCGCGCTACGTGCTCGCCCATCCGCTGAAGGTCGCGACCCTGCCGGTGGCCGAGCTGGCCGAGCTCGTTGGCGTCTCGGTGGCGACCGCCAACCGCTTCGCCCGCGCCCTCGATTTCGAGGGCTACGCCCAGTTCCGCGCCGCCCTGGTCCTCGGCTTCGAGGGGGCGCTGGCGCCGGTGGAGAAGCTGCGCGGCGACCTGGAGCGGCCGGCCGATCCGGCGAGCGTCTTCGACGCGACCTTCGCGGCGGTCGCGCGCAACCTGGAGGCGACGAGGAGCAGCCTCGATGCCGGCGCCTGCGAGCGGGCGGTGGCGGCGATCGGGTCGGCGCGGCTCGTCTACGTCGTCGGATTCGGCAGCTCGTCCTGGCCGGCAGGGCTTCTGGCGCGCAACCTCGATCTCACCCGGGAGGGCGTGCACCTGCTCGCCACCGTCGAGGGGCCGGCCTTCGCCGCCCGAATCCTGCGCCGGCTGACGGCGGACGACCTCGTGATCGTGCTCGCCACGCCGCGCTACTTCGCCGACACGGTGCGGCTGGCGACGCAGAGCCGCGAGAGCGGCGCCACGGTGCTGGCCCTCACCGACGGGCCGCACTCGCCGGTGGCCGCACAGGCCACGATCACCCTCTGCGTGCGCACCGACAGCCGCTACTTCGCCGCCTCCGACGCCAGTCTGGCGGCCCTGGTCGAGGCCCTGTCGAGCGCCGTGGCGCATGCCTCGGGCGAGCTCGTCGCCGCGGCGACCCGGCTCACCGAATCGGTCCTACCCTGGCTCGACGGCGACTACGCCGCATGGCCGCCCAAAGGCGGCTCGGCCGCCTGGCCCCCGAGAAGCGGCTCCGCCGCCTGGCCCCCGAAAAGCGCAACGTTCTCCCCCGACCCGGATCCCGAATCATGACCGACATCCGCCCCGTCCTCGTCGTCCACGGCGGTGCCGGCACGATCGCCAGGTCTGCCGCCGGCAGCGACGGCGAGGCGCCCTACCACGCGGCCCTCGCCGAGATCCTCGCCGCCGGCAAACGCTGCCTGCGCGACGGCGGCAGCGCGCTGGAGGCGGTCGCGGTCGCCGTCGATCTCCTGGAGGAATGCCCGCTGTTCAACGCCGGCTACGGCGCGGTCTTCACCAGCGCCGGCACCCACGAGCTCGACGCCTCGGTGATGGACGGCGCGACCCTGCGGGCCGGCGCGGTCGCGGGGCTGACCCGCGTGCGGCGGCCGGGCCGGGCGGCGCGGGCGGTGATGGAGGACGGCGCGCACGTGCTGCTCGCCGGCGCCGGGGCGGAGGAATTCTGCCATGCCCACGGGCTCGAGATGGTCGAGCCCGGCTTCTTCTCGACCGAGGCGCGCCGCCGCCAGCTCGAGGCCGCGCAGGCCGGCGGGCGGGTCAGCCTCGACCACGACGAGCGCGCGCCCCTCGACGAGCGGCAGAAATTCGGCACCGTCGGCGCGGTGGCGCTCGACCGGAACGGCCACCTCGCGGCGCTGACCTCGACCGGCGGCATGACCAACAAGCGGCCCGGCCGCATCGGCGATTCGCCGCTGATCGGCGCCGGCACCTATGCCGACGACCGCACGGCGGCGGTGTCCTGCACCGGCACCGGCGAGGTCTTCATCCGGGCGGCCGCGGCCTACGACGTCTGCGCCCGCATGGCCTATGCGGGCCAGGACCTGGAAACCGCGGCGCAGGCCGTGGTGCGCGACGGGCTCACCCCGCTCGGCGGGCAGGGCGGCCTGATCGCCGTCGATGCCCGGGGCCGGGTCGCGATGCCGTTCAACACCGCCGGCATGTATCGCGGCCTCGTCCGGGCCGGCGACCGCCTCACGACCGCGATCTTCTGACCGATGACCGCTCTGCCCCCCTCCCCTCCCCCGTCGCTGATCCTGCCCGACCGGCGCATCCTATCGGTCTCGGACCTGAGCGTGCGCTTCACCACCTCCGAGCGGACGGTCGAGGCGGTGCGTCACCTGTCCTTCCACGTCGAGGCCGGGGAGACCCTGGCGATCGTCGGCGAATCGGGCTCGGGCAAGTCTGTCACCTCGCTGGCGCTGATGCGCCTCGTCGAGCATGGCGGGGGCAAGATCGCCACCGGGCGAATGCTGTTCCGCCGCCGCTCCGGCGCGATCCGCGATCTCGCCACGGCCTCGAATGCCGAGATGCGCGAGATGCGCGGCGCCGAGATCGCGATGATCTTCCAGGAGCCGATGACCTCGCTCAACCCGGTCTTCCCCGCCGGCGAGCAGATCGCGGAATCGATCCGGGTGCACCAGGGCAAGGGGCATGGGGCCGCCCGCGCCGAGGCGCTGCGGATGCTCGACCTCGTGCGCATCCCGGAGGCCCGCAACGTCCTCGGCCGCTTCCCCCACCAGCTCTCGGGCGGGATGCGCCAGCGGGTGATGATCGCGATGGCGCTCGCCTGCCGGCCGCAGCTCCTCATCGCCGACGAGCCGACCACGGCGCTCGACGTCACCATCCAGGCCCAGATCCTCGAGCTGATCCGCAGCCTGCAGGACGAGATGAAGATGGGCGTCGTCTTCATCACCCACGACATGGGCGTGGTGGCCGAGATCGCCGACCGGGTGCTGGTGATGTACCGCGGCGACAAGGTCGAGGAGGGCGCCGCAAGTCCTCTCTTCGCCGCCCCGCGCCACGCCTACACGAAGGCGCTGCTCGCCGCCGTGCCGCGGCTGGGCGCCATGGCGGGCAGCGACCTGCCGCGCAAGTTCGACCTGCTGCGGGCCGAGGCGCCGGCCGCGACCCCCGTCGAGGACGCTCAGGACACGCGCCGTCCCGGCCCGCCGATCCTGCGGGTGCGCGACCTCGTCACCCGGTTCGACATCCGCGGCGGCCTCCTCAACCGGGTGCGCCGGCGCGTCCACGCGGTCGAGCGGATCAGCTTCGATCTCCAGGCCGGCGAGACCCTGGCCCTCGTCGGCGAATCCGGCTGCGGCAAGTCGACGACCGGCCGCTCGCTGCTGCGCCTCGTCGAGAGCCAGAGCGGCCTGATCGAGTTTTCCGGCGAGAACATCCGCGACCTTCCCCCGACCAGGCTCCAGGCGCTCCGAAAGAACATCCAGTTCATCTTCCAGGACCCCTACGCCTCCCTCGACCCGCGCCTGACCGTCGGCTTCTCGATCATGGAGCCGCTGCTCGTCCACGGCACGCCCCGGCGCGAGGCGGAGGCGCGGGTGGCCTGGCTCCTGGAGCGGGTCGGCCTGACGCCGGCGCAAGGGGTGCGCTACCCGCACGAATTCTCCGGCGGCCAGCGCCAGCGCATCGCCATCGCGCGGGCGCTCGCCCTCAACCCGAAGGTGATCGTCGCCGACGAGGCGGTCTCGGCCCTCGACGTCTCGATCCAGGCCCAGATCGTCAACCTGATGCTCGACCTGCAGCGCGAGCTCGGCCTCTCCTACCTGTTCATCTCGCACGACATGGCGGTGGTGGAGCGGGTGAGCCACCGGGTCGCCGTGATGTTCCTCGGCCAGATCGTCGAGATCGGCCCCCGCCGGGCGATCTTCGAGAACCCGCAGCACCCCTACACGAGGAAGCTGATGGCCGCGGTGCCGGTGGCCGACCCGGCGCGCCGCCACGCCAGGGCGCGCGGGCTCCTCACCGGCGAGATCCCGAGCCCGGTCCGGGCGCTCGGCGACGAGCCGGAGGTGGCGCCGCTGGTCGAGGTCGGCCCCGGCCACTGGACCGCCCGCCATACGGTCGGCGGCTTGGCAGCGTGACCGACCGACTTCACCCCGGGAGCCTGCGTGATTGCCCTCGCCATGACTGACACCCACCGCGTCATTCCGGGGCCGCGCAGCGGAGCCCGGAATCCAGAAACTCAGGTCGCTCAGAAAAAGGCGGAGAGCATTCCGCTTGATCCTGAACCATCCGCGGTTCTGGATTCCGGGCTCTCGCCTGCGGCGAGCCCCGGAATGACGCGGTGGGTGTCAAGACTATCGATTGCTTCAAACAGGCTCCGAGATTTCCAGAGGATTCCCCCGATGACCCGAAGCACATCCACGATCGCGCGCTCCCTCCTCGCCACCGGCCTCTTCTGGGGCTTCATCGCTCCCGCTCTCGCGGCCGGCGATCCCGTCCTCGTCATCGGCGTCCCGCCCGAGACGCTCGACCCCTACAACACCAACACCACGCTCACGACCGCGGTCACCAAGTCGTTCTACGAAGGCTTGTTCGAGTTCGACCAGGACCTGAAGGTCAAGAACGTGCTCGCCGAGAGCTACGAGGTCACGCCCGACGGTCTCACCTACACCTTCAAGCTGCGCGAGGGCGTCAAATTCCACGACGGCACGGCGTTCGACGGCAACGCCGTGAAGGCGAACCTGGAGCGGGTGCTGAACCCCGAGAATCGCCTCGCCCGCTACAACCAGTTCAACCGGATCAAGACGATCGAGGTCGTCTCGCCGTTCTCGGTGCGCATCACCCTGAAGGAGCCCTTCGGCCCCTTCATCAACTCGCTGGCGCATGCCTCCGCGGCGATGATCTCGCCGGCCGCGCTCCAGAAATGGGGCAAGGACATCGCCTTCCATCCGGTCGGCACCGGCCCCTTCACCTTCGTCGAGTGGAAGCAGACCGATTCGGTCAAGGGCGCGAAATTCGCCGGCTACTGGCAGGCCGGCCTGCCGAAGGTCGACGGCATCACCTGGAAGCCGGTGCCGGAGAACGGCACCCGCGCGGCGATGCTCCAGACCGGCGAGGCCGATTTCGCCTCGCCGCTGCCCTACGAGCAGGCCAAGACCCTCTCCGAGAACAAGAAGCTGAAGGTGATCGCGCAGGATTCGATCATCGAGCGCTACATCAGCATGAACATGCTGCAGAAGCCGTTCGACGACCTGCGCGTGCGCCAGGCGATCAACTACGCCATCAACAAGGAGGCGCTCGCCAAGGTGGCGTTCAGCGGCTATGCGAGCCCGGCCAAGGGGATCGTGCCGGCGGGCGTGCTCTATGCCCACCCGATGCAGGCCTGGCCCTACGACCCGGCCAAGGCGCGCCAGCTCCTGAAGGAGGTCGGCTACGCCAACGGCTTCGAGACCGTCCTGTGGAGCGCCTACACCACCAGCACGGCCCAGAAGGCGATCCAGTTCGTGCAGCAGCAGCTCGCCCAGGTCGGCATCAAGGTGCAGACCCAGGCGCTCGAGCCCGGCCAGCGCGTCGAGTGGGTGCAGACCGCCCCCGACCCGAAGACCGCCCGCGTGCGGATGTACTATGCCGGCTGGTCGTCCTCGACCGGCGAGGCCGACTGGGCCCTGCGGCCGCTGCTGTCGACGGAGGCCTGGCCGCCGAAGCTCAACAACACGGCGTACTACAGCAACGCCGAGGTCGACGCCCTGATCGCCAAGGCCCTGGTCACGACGAGCGATTCCGAGAAGGCCGAGCTCTACGCCAAGGCGCAGGAGCAGATCTTCAAGGACGCGCCCTGGGCGCCGCTCGTCATCGAGCAGAACCTCTACGCCACCTCCACCCGCCTGTCCGGCGTGGTGGTCATGCCCGACGGCAACATCGACAGCCGTCAGGTCGCGGTCGCGCCGTAACGCATCCGGGGCGCCGTTCAGACGGCGCCCCTCCCCCTCCCTTCCCGTTCCGGCGCCATGCTGACCTTCTTCCTCAAACGGCTCCTCGGCCTCCTGCCGACGCTCGCGATCGTCGCCGTGCTGGTCTTCCTGTTCGTGCACATGCTGCCGGGCGATCCGGCGCGGCTCGCCGCCGGCCAGGATGCCGACCAGCAGACCGTGGAGCTGGTGCGCGCCGAACTCGGCCTCGACCGCTCGCTGCCCGAGCAGTTCGGCCGCTACTTCCTGAACATGGCCCGGGGCGATGCCGGCGTCTCGATCCGCACCCGCCGCCCGGTCGCGACCGAGATCGGCGAGCGCTTCCTGCCGACCCTGCTGCTCACGCTGACCAGCATGGCCTGGGCGGTCGCCTTCGGGCTCGTCATCGGCATCGTCTCGGCGGTCTACCGCAACGAGTGGCCGGACCGGCTCGGGATGACGCTCGCGGTCTCCGGCATCTCGTTCCCGGCCTTCGCCCTCGGGATGCTCTTGATGCAGATCTTCTCCGTCGGCCTCGGCTGGCTGCCGACCGTCGGCGCCGGATCGTGGAAGCACTACATCCTGCCCTCGCTCACCCTCGGGGCGGCGGTGGCCGCCGTGATGGCGCGCTTCACCCGCGCCTCCTTCGTGGAGGTTCTGGGCGAGGATTTCGTCCGCACCGCCCGGGCCAAGGGCCTGAAAGAACGGGTCGTCATCGCCAAGCACTGCCTGCGCAACGCGCTGATCCCCGTCGTCACCATGATGGGCCTGCAATTCGGCTTCCTGCTCGGCGGCTCGATCGTGGTCGAGGCGGTGTTCAACTGGCCGGGCGTCGGCCGCCTCCTCGTCGATTCGGTCAACCAGCGCGACTACCCGGTGATCCAGGCCCTGGTGCTGATGTTCTCGCTCGAATTCATCCTGATCAACCTCGTCGTCGACCTGCTCTACGGGCTGATCAACCCGACCATCCGCTACAAGTGAGCCGGCCGTGACCCAAACCGCTCTCACCACGACCAAGGCCGTCGCGGCCGTTCCCGGCGCGGTGCGCACCCCCTGGTCCGAGTTCTGGCGCAAGTTCCGCCGCCAGCCCGTCGCCGTCCTGGCGCTCGCCTTCGTGGTCGTGCTGGTACTGCTCGCGATCCTCAGCCCCTGGATCGCCCCCTACGACGCCGAGAACTACTTCGATTACGACCGGCTCAACGAGGGCCCGTCCTTCGCGCACTGGCTCGGCGTCGATCCGCTGGGGCGCGACATCCTGAGCCGCATCCTGCTCGGCGGACGGATCTCGCTCGCCACCGGCTTCCTGTCGGTGGCCATCGGCGGGCTCATCGGCACGGTGCTGGGGCTGCTCGCCGGCTATTACGAGGGCTGGTGGGACCGCATCGTCATGCGCCTCTCCGACGTGCTGTTCGCCTTCCCGGGCATCCTCCTGGCGCTCGGCGTCGTCGCCATCCTCGGCAGCAGCCTCGTCAACGTCGTGGTGGCGGTCTCGGTGTTCAGCGTGCCGGCCTTCGCCCGGCTCGTGCGCGGCAACACCCTGGTCCTCAAGCGCGCCACCTACGTCGAGGCCGCCCGCAGCATCGGGGCGTCGGACCGCACGATCCTCCTGCGCCACATCCTGCCCGGCACGATCTCGTCGATCGTCGTCTACTTCACGATGCGGCTCGGCACCTCGATCATCACCGCGGCGAGCCTGTCCTTCCTCGGCATGGGCGCGCAGCCGCCGACGCCGGAATGGGGCGCGATGCTGAACGACGCGCGCGCCGACATGGTCTCCTCGCCCCACGTCGCGATCTTCCCGAGCCTCGCGATCTTCCTGACCGTGCTCGCCTTCAACCTCCTCGGCGACGGGTTGCGCGACGCCCTCGACCCCAAGCTCGACCGCGCATGAGCGACACGGCTCCCCGCGTCGGCCTGCTGCCGAGCGGCACGCGCGACGCGATCACCGACGTGGCCGGCGTCACCGTCGGCCATTGCACGCTGTCCGAGGGCGCGATCCAGACCGGCGTGACGGTGATCCGGCCGCATGAAGGCGACCTCTACCACGACCGGGTGCCGGCGGCGGCCGCGGTGCTGAACGGCTTCGGCAAGTCGATCGGGCTGATGCAGCTCGAGGAACTCGGCGCCCTCGAGACGCCGATCGCGCTCACCAACACCTTCGGGGTGCCGGCGGTAGCCGCCGCCCAGATCCGGGCGGCGCTCGCGGTCAATCCCGGCATCGGCCGCGAATTGCCGACGGTGAACCCCCTCGTCTTCGAGTGCAACGACGGCCACCTCAACGACATGGCCCGGATGGCCGTCACCGAGGCGCATTACCGCCAGGCACACGATTGCGCCGACGTCACCGTGGCGGAGGGCGCGGTGGGGGCCGGGCGCGGCATGTCGTGCTTCGGGGTCAAGGGCGGCATCGGCACCGCCTCGCGCCGGGTCGAGGCCGGCGGGCGCGCGGTCACGGTCGGCACGCTGGTTCTGGCGAATTTCGGCCGGCCGTCGCAGCTGCGGGTCGGCGGCCGGGCGCTCGGGCCGGTTCTCGCCGAGCGGCTGGAGACCGCCCAGTCGGTCGCGAAGCCTGAGAAAGGCTCGATCATCCTGATCATCGCCACCGACGCGCCCCTCGACGCGCGCCAGCTCCGGCGCCTCGCGCTTCGGGCGGGCGCAGGTTTGGCCCGCACCGGCTCGGTCTTCGGCCACGGCAGCGGCGACATCGCGCTCGCCTTCTCGACCGCCACCACGCTGCCGCAGGATCCCGGCACCCCGATGCCGGCGGTCGCGATGCTGCACGAGGCTCATCTCGACCCGCTCTTCGAGGCGGTCGCCGATGGAATCGAGCAGGCGATCCTCCACGCGCTCTGGCGCGCCGAGACGGTGACCGGCCGCAACGGCCACACCCGCCAGGCCCTCACCGAGGTGCTGCCCGATTGGGCCGCCCTCCCCGCTCCGGACGCGCCATGAAAGTCCTGATCTCCACCGACATCGAGGGCGTCGCCGGAATCGTCCACCCGGACCAGACCCGCCGCGGCGCGCCCGATTACGAGCGGGCGCGGCTCTGGATGGTGCAGGAGGCCAACGCCGCCATCGCCGGCGCCTTCGCGGCCGGGGCGGAGGAGGTCTTCGTCAACGATTCGCACGGCGATTTCCGCAACATGCCGGCCGACCTCCTCGATCCGCGTGCCAGGGCGATCCAGGGCAAGCCGCGTCCTCTCGGCATGATGGCGGGGGTGGATCTCGGCATCGATGCGGTCTGCCTCGTCGGCTACCATTCCCGCGCCCATGGCCGGGGCATCCTCGCCCACACGGTCAACGGCTTCGCCTTCGCGTCGATCGCGCTGAACGGGCGGGAACTCGGCGAGGCCGGCATCTACGGCGCACTCGCCGGCGAATTCGGCGTGCCGATCGCGATGGCGAGCGGCGACGACGTGTTTATCGCCGAGAACCGGGCGTTGTTTCCCGAGACCGTCTTCGTCGAGACCAAGCGGGCGACCGGCTGCCACAGCGGCATCAGCCTGTCGCCGGAGGCGTCTTGCGCGGCGATCCGGGCGGGGGTGACGGCCGCGCTGACCCGGCCGCTGCCGCCGCCGTTCCGGATCCCCGCGCCGCTCGGCATCGAGATCCGCGCGCAGACGCCGGCCCTCGCCGACCTTTTTTGCCAGTGGCCGAGCCTGCACCGCCTCGACGGCAGCACCCTGCGCTTCGAGGCTGGCAGCGTCGCGGAGGCGGTGGGGGTGATCAACTGCCTGTCGGCGATGTCGAGTTTTCTGCGCTGAGGACGTTATTCCGGCTTGGCCTTCTTCAGTCGCGCGATGGCGGCTTCCGCCGAGGCAGCCTCCAGCAAGGACGGCCAGTCGTCGGGCGGGTTACCCTTGTCGAGCATCTCCTTGAAGACCCGATAGGCATCCGTCTTCGCGCCGTAGGTCCGCAACGTGTTCTGGTCGTTCACCCAAGCAAGGATGATGATCTTCGTTCGACTGTCATAACGGAAGAAGAGCCTGAAGCGGCCGTTGCCGAACTTGGCTCGGAACCAGTGCTTCCGATCCCCGCCGAGCGTGCTGCCCTGCCGGTATTCCGGCCGCGTCGGATCGGCCGGGATCGTCTCGAAGATCAGCGTGGCGAGCATGGCGAGGAGCTTCGCCTGCGTGGTCCTCCGGTAGCCCGTCGCGTCGGCCGCCCTGGCCTTCGCGACGGCCCCCGTCAACCTCTCGAGCTGGTCGAGCAGAAGAGGATGGGCGAAGATCGTCCAGCCGTTGACGACCATGGCATCAGAGCGTCACGTCGCCGTCGATCTCCTCGTCGAGATCGACGGTCATCCCGGTTGTCAGTGACACGATACTCTCCGCGAGATCGGCGGGGAAAGCGGCAATCCGCGAGGGGTTGCGAGCCATGTCCTGCGCGAGGAACGTCAGGAACCCGTCGATGACCGGATCCGTCTCCTCCGCCGCGTGCAGGCTCACCCGGCCGTCCTCGTTCACGACGTAGTCGATCTCGCCACCGTAGCTTACGCCGAGCGCCTGGCGGACCGCCTTGGGCACCGTCGTCTGCCCTTTCGCCGTGATCCTGCTGCGCTCGCGAATCAGGGTCGGCATCGCCGTCTCCATCACTAAGTAAGGAATATTCCTTACTTAATGAAAGAGCTGTTGGCAACGGCGAGACCCTGCCCCGCGCGCGCCGCGCTTGAGCCCACCCTGCCCCGCCAGCTATCCCGGTCGGCAGGCGGGCGCGAAGGATCCGCCGGAGGGTGGACGATGCTGAGATTCGCCTTGCTCGCCGGAGCGATGCTCGCCGGCACCCACGCCCTCGCGGCGCCCCAGGCCGCGCCCCGCGACGAGTTCTACTGGCTCGGCGAGATCAACAAGGCGAGCGCCGTCATCAACACCGAGCAGCACCTGCTCGACCCCGCGCTCGCGCCGCGGATCGCGCAAGGGCTCGACGCCGTGCTGCGGGCCGGCGACCAGCCCGGCGCGAAGCGGCCGACCTTGGTCATCACCTTCGAGCCGCTGCTGATCCAGGCGGCGGGCGTCGAGGCGACGCTGCTCCATGCCGGCCGCTCCAGCCAGGACATGCTCGCCACCGTGCGGGCGGCGATCATCCGCGACGAGATGCTGCGGCTCGCCGAGGCCCTGCGCAAGACCACCGCCACGATGGTCCGCCTGGCGCGGGCGCACGAGGGCACGGTGGTGCCGAACTACACCAACGGCGTGGCCGCGCAGGCCAACAGCTACGGCCATTACCTCCTCGGCCACGTCGCCGGGCTCACGCGCGATGCCGAGCGGCTGCGCCAGGCCTTCGCGCGCCTCGACCGCTCGCCCATGGGCACGACGGTGCTGAACGGGACGAGCTGGCCGCTCGACCGCTCCCGGATGGCGGCCTATCTCGGCTTCCCGGCCCTCGTCGACAACGCCTACGACGCCGCGCAGATCTCGGCGACCGAGATTCCGGTCGAGGTCGGCGCCGTCGCGACCGCGATCGCGCTGCATTGCGGCGCCTTCGTCGAGGACGTGATGACGCAATACGCGCAGCCGCGGCCCTGGATCCTCCTGCGGGAGGGCGGCGGCAACACCTACGTCTCCTCGGCGATGCCGCAGAAGCGCAATCCGGGCCTCCTCAACGACACCCGGGCCGAGGCCTCGCGGGTCCTGTCGCTCGGGATCGGGCGCGCGATCCAGGCCCACAACATCCCGCCGGGGATGAGCGACGCCAAGACCGTGCGCGACAACGCCGCCGTGCTCGCCGGCGCGACGCGGATGCTCGAATTGTGGGACCGCGCGTTGAACGCCCTCGTCATCAGTCCCGAGCGCGCCCTCGAAGAGCTCAACAGCGACTGGACCGCCTCGCAGGAGCTGGCGGACGTGCTGATGCGCCGCTATGCCCTGCCCTTCCGCGCCGGCCACCACTTCGCGTCCGAGATCGTCGATTACGCCCGCGCGCACGACATCCGGCCGAGCGACTTTCCCTATGCGAAGGCGCAAAACATCTACGAGCGGACGCTGCACGAGATGAGCCTGCCCGCCGCCCCCCTGCCGATGAGCGAGGCGGAGTTCCGCCAGACCCTCGACCCGGTGGCGATCGTGCGCAACCGCGCGACGACCGGCGGGCCGCAGCCGGCCGAGATGGCGCGGATGCTCGACGCCGCCGACCGGGCGGTGGCCGGAGAGGCGGCGTGGATCGCCGAGCAGCGCGGGCGGATCGACGCCGGCCTCGCGTCGCTGGACAGGGATTTCGGCAGGCTGCTGGCGCAGGCGCCGCACTGAGCGACCGTCCCCCTCCCCTTGACGAAGGCCTGCGTCCAATTCGACAGTGGGCGAAGCGAGGTCGGCGCCGCACGGCGCAAGCCCGCGACGAGCGCCCAGAAGGGCGCCGCGAACGACATCGGGAGGAGGCGGACATGACCGTGAGAACCGGAACGCGCCGTGCGACCTGGATGGCAGCGAGCTTGTTGGCGGCGGGCCTGATGGGCGGGACCGCCCTTGCGCAAGGCCTCAAGCAGTACGATTCGAGCGGCAAGGCGTTCTGGAAGAACCCGCCGCCGGACTGGTTCCTCGGCGACGAGACCTCCGCCCAGAAGGGCCTGGCGCCGCCCGCGAACCCCGCCCTGCCCGCCTCGGACGAGGAGCTGGCCGACAACCTGAAGGCGGTGAAGCTGCCGCCGGGCTTCACGATCAGCGTCTACGCGAGCGGCGTGCCCGAGGCGCGCCAGATGGCCTTCGGTGACAAGGGCACGCTGTTCGTCGGCTCGTTCGGCGCCACCAACGTCTACGCCATCGTCGACCAGGGCGGCAAGAAGGTCGTCAAGACGATCCTCAAGGGCCTCAACATGCCCACCGGCCTCGCTTTTCGCGACGGCGCCCTCTACGTCGTGGCGATCGACAAGATCTACCGCTACGACAACATCGAGGCCAACCTCGACAAGCCGCCGGAGCCGGTCGTCGTCTACGACGACATGCCGTCCTACGTGGCGCATGGCTGGAAATACCTGACCTTCGACAAGGACGGCTGGGTCTACGTGCCGTTCGGCCCGCCCTTCAACATCGGCAACCCGCCGAGCAGCGTGTCGCAGGTGCGCCGCGTCGACCTGAAGACCGGGGCGGCGGAGATCGTGGCGCTCGGCGTGCGCAACAGCGTCGGCGGCGACATCGACCCGCGCACTGGCCGCTACTGGTTCACCGAGAACGCCCGCGACTGGATGAGCGACGACATCCCGAGCGACAAGCTCAACATGATCTCGAAGGTCGTCGAGCATTTCGGCTATCCGTACTGCCACCAGGGCGACATGCCGGATCCGAAATTCGCCCAAGGCCGCACCTGCGCCGAGTTCACGCCGCCGGTGGCGAAGCTCGGCGCCCACGTGGCGCCGCTCGGGATGAAGTTCTACACCGGCTCGTCTTTCCCAGCCGAGTACAAGAACAACATCTTCATCGCCGAGCACGGCTCCTGGAACCGCCACAAGTACCAGGGCGGCCGCATCGAGCGGGTGGTGGTGGATCCGGACGGCAAGAACGCCAAGATGGAGACCTTCGCCTCCGGCTGGCTCAAGGGCGACCGCGACTATACCGGCCGACCGGCCGACATCCTGGTCGCGCCCGACGGCGCGCTGCTGGTGGCCGACGACTGGGCCGGTGCGATCTATCGCATCGCCTACACCAAGTGAGCGGCGCGCAAATTCGCGCCCGCCCGCCGGCCCGGAGGTTCTCCGGGCCGGCCCGCGCCGCGCTCGGCCTCCTGGCTCTCCTCGCCGGCGCGCCGGTCCTGGCTGCCGAGGCGCCGGAGGTGGCGCAGGCCTGCCTCGCCTGCCACGGCGAGGCCCTGGCCGAGGGCGCACCGCCCATCGCCGGCCATTCGAGCAACTACATCCAGTTGCAGCTGGTGTTCTTCCGCGCCGGCCGGCGCAAGAACGAGATCATGCAGGGCGTGGCGGAGGGCCTGTCGGACAACGACATCCGGGCGCTCGGCAAGTACTTCGCCTCCCTCCCCGTCCCCGACGCCAAGCCGCCGGCGGACACGCAACCCGACCTGACCAAGGCCGGCGAGACGGCGGCGCTCCAGCACCGCTGCGCCGCCTGCCACGGCGACACCTATCTCGGCATCCAGGCGGCGCCCCGCGTCGCGCGGCTGCCCGAGGCCTACCTCGCCAAGGCGCTCGGCGATTACCGCGCCAATACCCGCCCGAGCTCGGGCGGCGCGGCGATGACCGAGGTGGCAGGCTCGCTGTCGGATGCCGACATCAAGGCGTTGGCGCATTATCTGGCTGTGCTGCAGTAGGGCCTATTTGCCCGACGAACCTGACATCCTGGATGTCATCCCGGGGCCGCGAAAGCGGAACCCGGGATCCATAACCGCTGACGATGCCGAACCAGGCGGAATGCGTTCTGACTTATTTGAAGCGTCAGCGGTTATGGATTCCGGGTTCTCGCCTTCGGCGAGCCTCGGGATAACACGGAGTGGTGTCGACCTGTGTGCCAGAGGTCGCTCGGCTTAGCCGATTTAGTCGTCCTCCGGGTCCCGGCCCGCCGAAGCATGCGGCAATGCGCGCTCCGGCCATCGCGGCGACCGGCGCGACCCGCATCCTAGTTAGATCCTGACACAGCTGCGGGAGACGCCCAAGATGACCGCCCTGCCCCACCGGCGCCTCGGCAGCGCCGGCCCCCTCGTCTCGACCCTCGGCCTCGGCTGCATGTCGCTCTCGGGCGTCTACGGCGAGGCCGACGAAGCGGCGTCGATCGACCTGATCCGCCGGTCGATCGAGGCCGGCATCGACTTCTTCGACAGCGCCGACATGTATGGCTGGGGCCAGAACGAGGACGTGGTCGGCCGCGCGCTGAAAGGCCTGCGCGACCGCGTCGTGCTCGCCACCAAGTTCGGCCAGGTCCAGAATCCGGGCGGGCCCAACGGGACGAACGGCAGGCCGGCCTACGTGCAGCAGGCCTGCGAGGCCTCGCTGAAGCGGCTCGGCGTCGAGGTGATCGACCTCTACTACCAGCACCGGGTCGATCCGGGTGTGCCGATCGAGGACACGGTCGGAGCGATGGCGCGGCTCGTCGAGCAGGGCAAGGTGCGCTTCCTGGGCTTGAGTGAGGCCTCGCCCGACACGATCCGCCGGGCCCACGCCGTGCACCCGATCACCGCGGTGCAGACCGAATACTCGCTGCTCTACCGCCAGGAGGCGGAGGCGACCCGGACGACCACCCGCGATCTCGGCATCGGCTTCGTCGCCTACAGCCCGCTCGGGCGCGGCTTCCTCACCGGGACGATCCAGGATCTCGCCCAGGTCGACGGCCGGCGCGCGGCGCATCCCCGCTTCCAGGAAGAGAATTTTGCCGCCAACCGGGCCCTGGTGGCGCGGGTGGAAGACATCGCCCGCGACAAGGGCTGCACGCCTTCGCAACTCGCCCTCGCCTGGCTGCTGGCGCAGGGCGACGACGTGGTGGCGATCCCCGGCACGCGGCGCTTCGATCGGGTCGAGGAGAATCTCGGCAGCCTGCGGGTCGCGCTCTCGCCCGAGGACCTCGCCCGCATCGAAGCCGCCGTGCCGGCGGGCGCCGCGTCGGGGACGCGCTACCCGGCCGGGGCCATGGGGGCGGTGTACAAAGTCGGGAGTTGAGACCCGTCTAGCGCATCCGCTCCGCCGCCCAGGCGATGTGGTCGTCCATGAAGGTCGAGATGAAGAAGTAGGAGTGATCGTAGCCCTCGCGCATGTTCAGCGTGAGGCCGATCCCGGCCTTCTGGCACGCCTCCTCGAGCAGCCAGGGGCGCAGGCCGTCCTGGAGGAAGGAATCGGCCGTGCCCTGGTCGACGAGGAATTCCGGGAAGCGGTGGCCGTCCGCGATCAGTGCGGTGGCGTCGTGGCGCCGCCACGCGGCCTCGTCCTCGCCGAGATATTTGGCCAGCGCAGGCTTCGACCAGCCGGCGGTCGAGGGCTGGACGATCGGCGCGAAGGCGCTGCACGAGCGGAAGCGGTCGGGGTGGCGCAGGGCGATGGTGAGCGCGCCGTGGCCGCCCATCGAGTGCCCGAAGATGCCCTGGCGGCCCATATCGACCGGGAACTCGCGGGCGACGAGGGCCGGCAGCTCCTCGGTGACGTAGGACCACATGCGATAGTTGCGGTCGTAGGGCGCCTGCGTGGCGTCGACGTAGAAGCCGGCGCCGCAGCCGAACTGCCAGTTGTCGGGCTCGTCCGGCACGTCCGGCCCGCGCGGGCTGGTATCGGGGGCGACGATGGCGATGCCGTGCCGGGCAGCGGCGCGGCGGTACTCGCCCTTGTCCATCACGTTGGCATGGGTGCAGGTCAGGCCCGACAGGTACCACAGCACCGGGACTTTTCCGGTCTCGGCCTGCGGCGGCAGATAGACCGCGAAGGTCATCGGGCAGCGCGTCGTCTCGGCCTCGTGCCGGTAGACGCCCTGGATGCCGCCATGCGCGCGGGCCTTGGACACTGTTTCCATGATGTCGTGATCCCCCCTCGCCTCTCGGTATGAGCCCGGCGGCGCCGCCGGGCTCATGGTCTGTCAGAACACCACCACCGAGCGGATCGACTTGCCCTCGTGCATGAGGTCGAAGCCGTGGTTGATGTCCTCGAGCGGCATGGTGTGGGTGATGAGATCGTCGATGTTGATCTTCCCCTCCATGTACCAGTCGACGATCTTCGGCACGTCGGTACGGCCGCGGGCGCCGCCGAAGGCCGAGCCCTTCCAGACGCGGCCGGTGACGAGCTGGAACGGACGGGTCGCGATCTCGCGCCCGGCCTCGGCCACGCCGATGATGATCGACTCGCCCCAGCCGCGGTGGCAGCATTCGAGCGCCTGGCGCATCACGTTGACGTTGCCGGTGCAGTCGAACGAGAAGTCGGCCCCGCCCCCGGTCACGTCGAGGATCGCCTGCACGACCTTGTCGGTGCCGACCTCGTTCGGGTTGATGAAGTGGGTCATGCCGAACTTCTCGGCCATCGCCCGCTTGTCGGGGTTGATGTCGACGCCGATGATCTTGTCGGCGCCGACCATGCGGGCGCCCTGGAGCACGTTGAGGCCGATGCCGCCGAGGCCGAACACCACCACGTTGGCGCCCGGCCACACCTTGGCGGTGTAGATCACCGCGCCGATGCCGGTGGTGACGCCGCAGCCGATGTAGCAGATCTTGTCGAAGGGGGCGTCCTCGCGGACCTTCGCCAGCGCGATCTCGGGCAGCACGGTGAAGTTCGAGAAGGTCGAGCAGCCCATGTAGTGGTACACGGTGTTCGCGCCCGGGCTCCCGCCGGTCGCGTCGCAGCGGAAGCGGCTGGTGCCGTCGGGCATCACGCCCTGGCCTTGGGTCGCGCGGATCGCCGTGCAGAGGTTGGTCCGCCGCGACAGGCAGGACTTACAGTTGCGGCATTCCGGCGTGTAGAGCGGGATGACGTGGTCGCCGGGTTTGAGCGTCGTCACGCCGGCCCCGACCTCGCGCACGATGCCGGCGCCCTCGTGGCCGAGGATCGCCGGGAACTTGCCCTCGGAATCGAGGCCTGACAGCGTGTAGGCGTCGGTGTGGCAGATGCCGGTGGCCATCACCTCGACCAGGACCTCGCCGGGCTTCGGGCCTTCGAGGTCGATGGTCTCGATGGTAAGGGGCTTCTTGGCTTCCCAGGCAACGGCCGCGCGCGTCTTCATATCGTCTCCAACCGGATCGTCTTCGCGTGAGAGCGGGGTGCCCCATCTGGCGGGGCGGCGGCTCGGACCGCTCGCTGAGTGGTCCGATCTGTGCTGCGATTTGCCGAAGCCCGCAACGGCGCGGGAGAGCAGACTTTAGTCCAGAGTCGGGATGCTCCGCATGGCGGAGACGATCGCGCCTCACCCCCCCGTCCGCTCGCGGGCCTTCGCCTCCTGGAACGCGCCGTAGAGCTGCTCCAGCTGTGCCGCGATGTACTCGCCGAAGGGCCCGGCCTCCGGCGCGGTCAGGGACAGGCTGAAGCTCTTCCCCGATCGCCGGCAGGTCGCCTCCACGGCGCGGTCGGGCGCCGCCCAGGTGACGGTCTGAGGTTCGGCCGGCCGGCGCGGGGCCTTGCGGCCGGCCTTGACCGCGGCCAGCAGGTGGCCGAAGCGCTCGGGTGCATCCTTGTCCAGGAACGCGGCCGATTGCACCACCTCACGGGCGAGCTCGGCCTTCGCCGGGTGGGAGACCAGCTTCTTCAGCTCCTCCCAGCGGTCGCGGCCGATCCCCCTTGCGGCGCCGAGCGCGTCGATCACCGGAGCCGGCACCGTCTCGGCCACCGACAGCATCCGCGACAAGAGCGTGTCGTCCACCGTCAGCGCCGCCTTGATGGTGGCCTTGCTTTGCCCCATCCCGGAGAGCTTTTTGGCGAACAACGCCTTCTCGATGAAGGACAGGTTGGCGCGGGCGGCGTTCTCCTGGCCCTGCGCGACGATATGGGCGATGTCCTCGATCGACTTGACGACGGCCCGGACCTCGCGCCCGAGTTCGCGCGCCACCCGCACGCGGCGGTGGCCGTAGACGATCATGAACCGCCCCGGCCGCTCCGGATGCGGCCGCACCAGGATCGGGGTCGATTGGCCGTGCTCGGCGATCGCGTCGCGCAGGCGGACGTAATCCTCGTCGTCCTCGTCGTCCTCGTCGATCCGGTCGGAGACGAAGGAGACGTCGACGAGCGCCGGATCGAGGGCGGCGATCGCCTCGCCGTCCGACATCCGCCGGGTGTTCTCGGCCATCTCCTCGATCGAGCGCGTCATCGACCGGGCCGCGCCGCGATGGGCGACATCGGTGCTCGGCGCGGAGATCGGCGCGTCGAGGATGTTGGCGAGGAGATTCTTACGCATCGCGCATGGCTCCTATCCCGTTGCGACCGCAGCACAATCCGGCGTTCTGCACGGCTGTCAAACCCGCCTCCCCCAGGCCTGGTGGATCAGCCCGGCGATCTCCTGGTTGACGGCGTTCACCGATTCGAGGGCGCGGTCGTACGTCGAGCGGATCATCTGCCCGCGCTCGACCTCGTAGAGCGACTGGTTGGTGATGCCGGCATCCGAGATCGCGGTCGATTTCAGCATTTGGGTCCGCAGCATGTTCTTCGGGAACAGCACCTGCATGAAGCCGACCATCTGGGCCTGAGGCCCGTCGGTCGGCTCGTAGCGGGTGACGAGGTAGCGGAACCATTGCAGGTTCACCGCCGCCCCGGCATCGGCGATCGATTTCAGGATGCCGCCGAGCATCAGCAGGAACTGGCTCATCGACATCACGTCGAGCATCTGCGGATGGATGGTGACGAGGACCGAAGTCGAGGCGGTGAGCGCCGTCAGCGTCAGGTAGCCGAGCTGCGGCGGGCAATCGATCACCACCACGTCGTAGCGATCGTCGACCTCCTTCAGCGCGTTGGTGATGCGGGTGAAGAAGGTGCGCCCCTCCGGATTGCGGTTCGAGGCGGCGAGCGGCGTGTCGTACTCGTATTCCTGCAGATCCAGGCTCGCCGGCACGATGTCGAGGCCCGGGAAGTTGGTCGGCAGGATGATCTCGGAGATCGGCCGCTTCTTGTCGTCGTAGCGCAGGGCCTCGTAGATCGAGGGCGCCTTGTCGAGCTCCGGCTGGATGCCGTGCAGGGCCGAGAGCGAGGCCTGCGGATCGAGGTCGATGGCGAGCACCCGGTGCCCGGTCAGGGCCAGGAACTGGGCGAGATGCGCCGCCGTCGTGGTCTTGCCGCTGCCGCCCTTGAAGTTCACCGTCGAGATGATCTGCAGCCGCTCGCCGGCGCGGCGATGCGGCACGTAGCGCTTGAGGTCGGACCGTCCGTGCCGGTCGAGGTAGGTCCGCAGCTCCAGCATCTGCTCGGCGGAGTAGGAGCGCCGGCCGGACGAGGAAGTGGCCGGGACCGGCCCCTTGCCCTCGAGGTGCAGCTTCTTGATGTTGGAGGGCGTGACGCCGAGGAAATACGCGGCTTCCGCCAGGGTGAACGGTCGCAGGCCCTTGGTGGCGTTGGGCGGGTGATGCTCCATGCGGAGCATGCTCAGCTTGTCGGAGATGAGGCCGCCCTGACGGAGTATGATGTCATGGAAGCTGACCGCCTCCATGCCCTCTGCTAGCACCGGCATGTCCATCCGCGCTGAATCCCGAGTAACGCTTTTACGGGCGAATCCCCGTCACAAGCGTTATTATGGGGGATTCCCGTTTTGCGGCCAAGCTTTTTAAGGTTGACGAATCCTTAGCAGCGAGGGCGCGCGATCGAGGCGGCGGACGGACGTGACACTAAGGTCCATGACAGCGCGGCTCATCCGCTTGCCGGGCACCGTCTTGCTGCTGCGTATCGGGTCCTACGGCCGCGAATCGGCACCAACTCTCGGACGCGTCAGGGTTTTCGCCCGATCTGCACGGCTGTCAAACCTCCGCGTTAGTGGTGGCGCGGCAGGGGGGCCGGCCCGTCGATGGAGCTCCACGGGGCGTCCGGGGCAACGCCGTAATGCCGGCGCTTGGCCGCGTACATCCGCGCGTCCGCCCGGGCGATCGCGGCCCGGAGCGGCTCTTCACCGGTCCAGGTCTCGGCGCCGAGGGCGGCGCTGAGCGGGGCGGGGTCCGCGGCCTCGACCGCCGCGAGGATCCGTTCCACCAGGGCCGCCGCCGCCTCGGGCCCGGTCCGCGGCAGCAGGACCACGAACTCGTCGCCGCCGATCCGGGCGATGCGGGCCGGCGCCGGGGCGTGGTCCGCCAGGATGGCGGCGAAGCGGCGGATCAGCGCGTCGCCGGCCTCGTGTCCCAGGCGGTCGTTGGTCGCTTTGAGCCCGTTGAGGTCGGCGGCGATCACCGAGAGCGGCACCGGCGCCTCGCCCTCGAACCGGCCGAGATCCGCCTCGTAGCCGGCCCGGTTGAGGAGACCCGTGAGCGGATCGGTGAAGCTCAGGCTCGCGAGGCGCGCCTCCTCCCGCCGGCGCTGCTCCTCGCGCGTGGTGATGTCCTCGATCGAGATCAGGTAGCGGTCCCAGGCCGCCTCGGATCCCGGCAGCATCTGTCCCGCATAGCTCACGTCGATCACCCGCCCGGTCACGGTGCGGTTGCGGGTGACGAGCCGCGCCTGCGTCGCGCCGCCCCAGAGCTGGCACAGGACGTCGACGAGCGCGGCGGCGTGCGGGTCGTGGAAGAGGGCGGGGATGTGCCCGAACAATTCGGCCGCGTCCCGCGCCTCGTAGGTCACGAGCGTCTGGCGGTTGATGCGGACGATGCGGATCAGGGTCTGGCAGGTCAGCAGGCGCTGCGGGTCGCGCAGCCAGGCGCGCAGGTCCGTCATGCCCTCGCGCGCCCACCCGTCCAGGCACGCCTTCAAGGCGCTCAGATCCTGCAGCCACAACGAGGTGGGCGCGAGATCGAACAATTGCATCGCGAGGTCGCCACGAGGTGGCGTGGTCTGCATCATCGAAGCGGCGGTGTCGTGCGGTCGAGCCTGGACGGCTCGACGTGATAGCGTATCGCGGCCTCGATGATAGCGTCGAACCGTTAGGCCTTTATGGAGCGGCTCCGGCCGGGGTCAGGCGGGCGCGGCGGCGAACCGGTCGAGGGCGAAGGGCCGGACGTCGATGCGGCTGCGTCCCTCGGTCAGAAGCTCGGCGACGACGAGGCCGATGCCGGCCGAATGCTTGAAGCCGTGGCCCGAGCAGGCCGACACGACCAGGACGCGGGGTTGGGCCGGGTGCCGGTCGATGATGAAGCCCCGGTCGGGCGTGACGGTGTAGAGGCAGGCGGCCGCCCGGACGACCCGGGGCGTCGCGCCGGCGAGGCGCCCGGCGATGTGGCGCCGGTACATCTCGGCCGATTCCTCCGGCCGGACCGTGCGGTCGGCGGCATCGGCAGTGGTTCCGTCGGCGTATTGCTCGGTCGCGACCTTGACGCTGGCCTCGCCGGCTTGCGGCGGGAAGCCGTAGAAGTAGTCGGTGTCCGTCGTGCCGTGCATCCAGATATAGACCGGGGCGTCGGCCCGGTAGGCGCTGTCGTCGTCGAGGGCGTACCAGTGCAGGAGCTGGCGCTTCACGCCGAGCAGGCGGTCGAACGGCGCACCGAGCAGCGGTGCCGTCCAGGCGCCGGCCGAGACCACGACCTCGCCGGCATGGAGAATGCCGGCCGAGGTCTCGACGCGCACCCCGTCGCCGTCCTGCGCGATCGACAGGACCTCGGTTCCGGGGCGGATCGTGGCGCCGAGCGCGGCCGCCCGGGCGAGCTGCGCGGCGATGCACGCTTCCGGGCGGACATAGCCGCCGCCGGGCTCGTAATAGGCGACCTCGCTGCCGGTCAGGCCGAGGAATTGCGGGAAGCGGCGGGCGACCGCGCGCCCGTCCAGCACCTCGTGCGGGATGCCGAACTCGCGCGCGGCGCGGATCGAGTTCTGCACGAAGTCCGGCTTGCCGTGATGCGAGTTGGTGCCGGTTCCGGGTGCCATCACCAGCGCGCCGCAGGCCGTGAGCAGGCTCTCGCCGGTCTCGGACTCCAGCTCGCGCCAGATCCGGTGCGACTCGAGGACCAGCGGCACGTAATCGCGCCCCTCGCCGATTGCCTGCCGGGTGATGCGCGTCTCGCCGTGGCTCGATCCCATGATGTGCGGCGGCGAGAACCGGTCGAGGCCGATCACCGAGGCGCCGCGTTTCGCCAATTGGTAGAGCGCCGCGCTGCCCATCGCCCCGAGGCCGATCACCAGGAAGTCCGCCCGCTCACCCATGGAAAAAGCCCCGCTCGTTCGGTTCGCCGGCAGGCTGCCCGAGACAGGGCTCCCTCGGCAAGGATCGCGGCGGCAGGGCAGGGGACCCGGCAGGGCAGGGCTTCACCCCCGAGCCTTCATCCCCCGAGCCTTCATCCCCCGAACCTTCACCCCCCGAGCGGTCCGGTATGGCGCTCCAGCGCCGCCCAGGCCTCCGATCCGAACCGGGCCTTCCACTCGGCGTAGTAGCCCGCCCGGTCGAGGGCCGCCCGGAAGGGCGCGCGGTCGGGCGCATTGACCGCGAGGCCCTTGGCGCGCAGCCGCGCCTCGGCTTGGGTGTTCATCTGGACGAAGGCCTGGCGCTGGCGCTCGACCGCGGCGTCGAAATGGCGCTCGATCAGGTCGCGCGCGTCGGCCGGCAGGGCGTCCCAGGTCCGGCCATGGGCGAGGATCCACAACCCGTCCCAGGAATGGCCGGTGCGCGAGAGGTACTTCTGGACCTCGTAGACCCGCGTCGCCTCGATCTGCGGCAGCGAGTTCTCCATCCCGTCGGCCACCCGCGTCTGCAGCGCGGCGTAGGTCTCGGCGAGGTTGATGGTGGTCGGCGCCGCACCCAGCGCCCGGAACAGCGCGGTCAGGAGCGGGCTCGGCGGCACCCGGATCTTGAGGCCGTGCAGGTCGGCGACCGTCTCGATCGGCCGCACGCTGGTGATCACGTCGCGAAACCCGTTATCGACGAGCCGGAACGCCCTCAGCCCGAACTTCCCGAGGGAATCGCGGATCCGCTCGTTCAGCGGGCCGCCGTCGAGGGCGGCCCAGAGCGGCACGTAGCCCGGGAAGGCGTAGGCCACGCCCGGGATACCTGCGAGCGGCGCCAGGGTCTGGAGCGAGCTCGCCGAGGTCAGCGTGAA
This sequence comes from Methylobacterium sp. 174MFSha1.1, assembly GCF_900116815.1. NCBI lineage: Bacteria > Pseudomonadati > Pseudomonadota > Alphaproteobacteria > Hyphomicrobiales > Methylobacteriaceae > Methylobacterium > Methylobacterium sp. 174MFSha1.1. The sequence continues at coordinate 165,858 of NZ_FPCB01000019.1, forward strand.
GGCGATCGCGCCCGACCGCAGCTGCGACTGCATGCTCAATTCGCTGCCGAGCTGGCTGTCGGGATAGAGCGTGATGTCGATCCGGCCGTCGCTCTCCCGGCGGATCGCGTCGAGCGCCTCGACGAGGCAGGTGGTGGCCGGGTGCCCTTGAGGCATCGGCGAGCCCATGCTCAGCCGCAGCGCATCGGTTGCGGCCCGCGCCCGCCGGGAGGGGAGGGGGGCGAGCAGCAGGCCGGCCCCGACTCCTCGCATGATCGTTCGGCGCGTCGGCATCCCGTCTCGTCCCCCAAGGCCGGTGTGGCCCCGAACCTTCCCCGCGACGCTACCCGGGCGCGGGCCGTTCCGACAGGGGCGGGGGGTTAGGCCGGTGCACCCCGTCCCCCGCTACGGGTGATGCGCCGTCGGAGGATCACCCCGGCCCCTGTCCCGCCCGCACGGCCAGCCGCGACACGCTGACCACGCTGGCGACGCCCGCGAAGGCGGCGCCGAGCCCGAGCGCCAGGGCCGGGCCGTGCGTCGCCGCGACCGCGAAACAGGCCGCCACCAGGGCCGCTCCGGTGGTCTGGCCGAGGAGGCGCGAGGTCGCCACGATGCCGCTCGCGCCGCCGGCGCGGGAGTGCGGCGCGCTCGTCATGATGGCGCGCAGGTTCGGCGCCTGGAAGAAGCCGAAGCCGGCCCCGCACAATGCCATCCGCCAGGCGATGCCGACGACGCTCGGCTCGGCCGGCAGCGCCGCCAGCGAGGCCATGCCGGCGGCCAGGATCGCGAGCCCGATGCCTCCGAGCAGGCCCGGCGGGTAGCGGTCCGAGAGGCGCCCGGCGATCGGCGCCATCAGGGCGACCACCACCGGCCAGGGCGTCATCAGGAAGCCGGTCTCGACCTGCGAACGCCCGAGCGCGTGCTGGAACAGGAACGGCAGCGACACGAAGGCGAGCCCCTGCGCGGCGAAGGAGCAGACCGAGGTCGAGGCCGAGAGCGCGAAGAGCGGGCGCCGGAACAGGTCGACGGCGAGCATCGGCGCCGGGTGGCCGGCCTGGCGGCGCAGGAGCGCCGCGCCGCAGGCGAGCGCGCCCGAAAATTCCGCCAGCACCCGCCAGAGCGGCCCGGCATGGGCCGCTTCGCCGAGGCCGAGCACGAACAGCGCGAAGGTGGCGGCGTTCAGCAGCGCGCCGACGCGGTCGAAGGCGTGGCCGGCCCGGCCCGTCTCCGGCAGCGCGCGCCGGGCCAGCGCCAGGGCGGCGAGGCCGATCGGCAGGTTGACGGCGAACAGCCACGGCCAGGGCGCCGCGACCAGAATCAGCGAGGCCACCGTCGGCCCGAGGGCGAAGCCGACGCCGACCACGAAGGCGTTGAGGCCGAGGCCCCTCCCGAGCTCGTGGGTGGGGTAGATGAAGCGGATCAGCGCGACGTTGACCGCCATCAGCGCGCTCGCCCCGACGCCCTGGAGGACCCGCGCGGCGACGAGCGCCGGCAGCGACCAGGCGAGCGCGCAGACCAGCGAGGCGAGCGTGAACAGCGCGAGGCCCACGACGTAGACCCGCCGCTGCCCGATGATCTCGCCGAGCGCCGCGATCGGCAGCAGCGTCGCCACCACGGCGAGCTGGTAGGCGTTGACGATCCAGACCGAGTCGGCCGGATCGACGCCGAGATCGGCCGCGATGGTCGGCAGCGCGGTGTTGGCGATGGCGGTGTCGAGGGTGGCGAGGGCCACGCCGGCGAGCACCGCGGCCATCGCCTGCCGGCGCCGGGCCGGCGGCAGGCCTTCGCGGGCCGGTGGTTCGGATGGGGTCATGTCGGAGGCGGGGAGGGGAAGGGGAGGGAGCTATCCTGAATGTGTCCCGGAAGCGCGGCTGGCAAGCGGGTTGGGTGCAAGTCGCCTCTGCGCAAGGCCTGGCGCCGCCGCGGCTCGCGCCGGAACTCCGGGGACGCCGACGCGTCGCGAGAATGGACTAGAGCACTTCACGATCGCGTTGCAATCGCGAAGCGTAACCGGGGCAAAATCGCGGGCGGTCAGGCTGGTGAGGTCTGCCTGACCAAGTCTGCGAGAGGTGGGATGGGTGGCCCGTGATCGGGGATGCCGAGGCGGTCGCCGAGGTAGCGGAAGAACGAGATTCCGAGCTTGGTGCAGGTCTTCATGAGACCCAGCAGCGCATCGCGGGCGGCCCGCCCAGCCACACTCATCGTGCCGCCCGAGATCCGCCGCTTGGTCACGCAGGCCCGGATGTCGTTCTCCGATCCATTGGTGTGCAGCGGGATGTCCGGCCGGTCCAGCACCCGCAGAAGCTCTGCCTTGTTGCGGCGCAGCCGCG
>NZ_FPCB01000016.1:0-176746 GCF_900116815.1 Methylobacterium sp. 174MFSha1.1
TGTTGCGCTGGACGAACGGCTTGACGTAGGCCGGCGGCAGCAGGCGCACCTCGTGGCCCAGAGCCCGGATCTGGCGCGCCCAGTGATGGGCGGTGGCGCAGGCCTCCATCGCCACGATGGTGGCGGGGATCTTCTTGAGCGCCGGCAGCAGCTTGTCGCGCGAGACGCGCTCGGTGCTCACCACGGAGCCCTGCGCGTCCTGGGCCTCGAACTGGAAGACGGACTTGGCGATGTCCAGGCCGATGATGCTAATCTGCGTCACGGACGGTCTCCTCGGTTGGGTGTCAGACGACCTCAACCTGGCACTTATGATGCCGGCGGGGGCCGTCCACCCCAACATCCCGGGGCTCGACAAAGTCGAGAACCCGGGATCCATACCCGATGAGGTTATAGGACGAGGCGGAGAGCGTTCCGACTCATCCTCGGTCATCAGCGGTTATGGATCTTGGGTTCCGCTCCACGGCCCCGGGATGACGAGGAGGGTGTCATATCGGCCTCCTCACGCGAGTTAGGCGCTCGCGTCACTGTCGTGTACCGTGCCCTATCCTGAACCATCCGCGAGTCTGGCCTCCGGGCTCCGCTGCGCCGCCCTGATGCCGAGGAGGGTATCGGTGTCGCCGATCGGATCGAAAGGGCTCTGCTTTGCCCCAACGTCGACGAACCGGCATCCGCCTCGTCGACGAGGCCCTATCCCGCGCGGGAGAGGGGCGCGGCCTCGCCCGCGTGGCCGGCCCGGTGCAGGAAGTCGGGAATCGCCTCGCCGAACACCTGGTCGGCCGCCGCCCGGTCGTCGGCCGCCACGGCCGCCGCCAAGCGGTCGAGCCAGGCGGCGAGCTGGGCGCGGTCGGCGAAGACGGGCTTGGCCGCCATCACCCCGTCGATCCCTTCGAGGTTCACCATCGGCTCGTCGCGGGCGAACAGGATCTCGTTGAGCCGCTCGCCCGGGCGGGCGCCGGTGACGACGACGTCGATGTCCTCGCCGGGCTCGAAGCCGGCGAGCCGGATCATCCGCTCGGCGAGGTCGCGGATCCGCACCGGCTGGCCCATCTTGAGCACGTAGACGGCGGCGCGCTGGTCGCCGGCGCCGGGTGCGCGGGCCTCGCGGTCGGCGTGGGAGGCGGCGGTGAGCACGAGGTCGGCGGCCTCGCGCACCGTCATGAAGTAGCGCACCATGTCGGGATGGGTCAGCGTGACCGGGCCGCCGCGGGCGATCTGCGCCTTGAACACCGGCACCACCGAGCCGACCGAGCCCAGCACGTTGCCGAAGCGCACCGCGACGAGGCGGGTCTCGGTCGGCCCGCGGCCGGCATCGAGGGCCTGGGCGTACATCTCGGCGAAGCGCTTGGTGACGCCGAGCTGCGACACCGGCTCGATCGCCTTGTCGGTCGAGATCATCACCAGCGCCTTGGCGCCGGCCGCCAGCGTCGCGTCGGCGACGTTGACCGAGCCGAAGACGTTGGTCTTGATGCCTTCGCTCCAGTCCCGCTCCAGGTAGGGCACCTGCTTCAGCGCCGCGGCGTGGAAGACGTAGTCGGGCCGGAAGTCCTCGAGCACCCGGATCATCCGGTCCCGGTCGCGGATATCGGCGATGACGCCGCTGACGCCCTCCTGGCCGGAGAGGCCGGGACGGCTGAGCACCCCGTGCAGGGCGGGCTCGGAACTCTCCAGCACCAGCACGGCGCTCGCCCCGAAGGCCACGGCGCGGGCGCAGATCTCCGAGCCGATCGAGCCGCCGCCGCCCGTGACGACGATCCGCTGCCCGGTGAGGAAGTGCTCCAGCCGCGGCCGGTCGATGGCGACGGTCGGGCGCAGCAGCAGGTCCTCGATCTCGATCGGGGCGAGCTCCGCCCCGCGGCCGGCAACGCCGAGGCTCGTGACGCGCGCGAGCGGCAGGCCGAGGCGGCGCGCCTTCGCGATCAGCGCCTCGGGCTCGGCCTCCGGCGCGAGCGCGCTCGGCGTGGCGACGAGGCGGCGGATCGGCACGCCGCGGGCGGCGAGGCCCGCCACCACCGCGTCGAGGTCGGAGACGGCCCCGAGCACCGGCACGCCGCGCATGGTCTGGCCCTGCTCCTCGGCCCGGGGCGAGAGGATGCCCCTCGGGTCGAGCTTGCGCACCGCGCCCGATTCGATCGCGCGGAGCACCACCTCGATGTCGTGGCCGCGCCCGATCAGCAGCGTCGGCGTGCTGGCGGCGCGCGCCGCGCTCTGGCGCGAGCGGCTGTATTTCAGGTAGCGGAACGCCAGTCGCGGCCCGCCGAGCAGAAAAACCTGCAGGACGAAGTAGAGACCGATGGCGATCTTGCCGAAGAAGTAGATGCCGAACGCGACCGGCGAGACCAGCACGTAGTCGAGCACCAGCAGCAGCAGCGTGAGCACCGCCACGGCGCGCACGATGTTGGCGAGGTCCGGCAGCGAGGCGAAGCGCCACTTGGTCCGGTAGAGCCCGAAGGCGCGATAGACCAGGCCGGCGCAGGCCACGAAGGGCGGCAGCAGCACCGGCAGATGGGCGAGCCGCTCGGCGAGCAGGGGCCCGTCGAACCGGATCACGAAGGTGAGGAGCACGGCGAGGGCCGTCGCCACGAGGTCGTGGACGATGATCGTCGCGGTCTTGAGGATCTGTCTGCGCATCGGGAGCCGGGCGCGGTATCGGCCGGGGCTCCCGCGGTGTCAACGCGGCGGGGACGCCGGGTTTCTTTCGGGCGGCGGGATTTGCCAAACGACGCCGCTCCGCCATCTGGACATACAGACAGGGAGCATCGCGGGTGCGCGATGCGCAAGAGGGAGACCCCCGCGCCGCATGCCCAGCCTCGCCTTCTACGGCTCCAGCCTGCTCTCCGCCTACTGGAACGGCGCCGCCACCTACTACCGCGGCCTGATCCGCGATCTCGCCGGCCGGGGCTGGCGCACGACCTTCTACGAGCCCGACGCCTTCGAGCGCCAGCAGCACCGCGACATCGACCCGCCGGACTGGGCGAGGGTGGTCGTCTACCCCGCCACCGAGGCGGCGGCTCGGGGCGTGATCGCCGAGGCGGCGTCGGCCGACGTGGTGGTCAAGGCCTCCGGCGTCGGCGTCTTCGACGACCTGCTGCTCGTCGAGCTGGCGCGGACGGCCCGGCCCGACGCGGTGCGGCTGTTCTGGGACGTCGACGCGCCGGCGACGCTCGCCGAGATCGGCGCCTCCCCCGACCACCCGCTGCGGCGGGTGCTGCCGGACCTCGACCTCGTGCTGACCTATGGCGGTGGGCCGCCGGTGGTGGAGGCCTATCGCGGCTTCGGGGCCAGGGCCTGCGTACCGATCTACAACGCGCTCGATCCCGACACCCATCACCCGGTGCCGGCGCAAAGCCGGTTCTCCGCCGACCTCGCCTTCCTGGGCAACCGCCTGCCCGACCGCGAGGCGCGGGTGGAGGAGTTTTTCCTCAATCCCGCCGCGAGCCTGCCGGAGCGGCGCTTCCTCATCGGCGGCAACGGCTGGGAGTGGCGAAGCCTCCCCGACAACGTGCGCCGCATCGGCCACGTGCCGACGGCGGACCACAACGCCTTCAACACCTCGCCCCGGGCCGTGCTCAACATCGCCCGCGATTCGATGGCCGCCACCGGCTGGTCCCCGGCGACCCGGGTGTTCGAGGCCGCCGGCGCCGGCGCCTGCCTGATCACCGATGCCTGGACCGGCCTCGAGATGTTCCTCGACGAGGGCACCGAGGTGCTGGTCGCCCGCGACGGGCGCGACGTCGCCGCCCATGTCGAGGCGCTGACGGAGGAGCGGGCGCGGGCGATCGGGGCGGCGGCGCGCCGGCGCATCCTGTCCGAGCACACCTATGCGCGCCGCGGCGCCGAGGTCGACGCGCTGCTGCGCCGGGCGCTGTCGGCCCGCCGGGGGAGTGCCGCGTGAGCCGGCCCCTCGACCTCGTGGTGCTGGGCCTGAGCCTGTCCTCGTCCTGGGGCAACGGCCATGCCACGACCTACCGGGCGCTGCTCAAGGCCTTCGCCGCCCGCGGCCATCGGGTCACCTTCCTGGAGCGCGACGTGCCCTGGTACGCCGCCCACCGCGACCTCGCGGATCCGGGCTACTGCGACCTCGTGCTCTACCGGGACCTCGCCGAACTCGCCGACCTGGCGCCGCGGCTGGACGCCGCCGACGCGGTGATGGTCGGCTCCTACGTGCCGGACGGGGTCGCGGTCGGGCAGATGGCGATCCGGGCCGCCCACCGGGCGAACGCCGTCGCCGCCTTCTACGACATCGACACCCCGGTGACGCTGGCCAAGCTCGCCCGCGGCGACCACGAATACCTCACGCCGGAGCTGATCCGGTCCTACGACCTCTACCTCTCCTTCACCGGCGGCCCGACCCTGGGGCGGCTGGAGCGCGAGCACGGCGCCCCGATGGCCCGGGCGCTGTACTGCTCGGTCGATCCGGCGCGCTACGCCCCGGTCCCGGCGCTCCTGCGCTACGACCTCAGCTATCTCGGCACCTACAGCCCCGACCGGCAGCCGACCCTGGAGCGGCTCCTGATCGAGCCGGCGCGCCGCGCGCCGCACCTCGCCTTCGCGGTCGCCGGGCCGCAATATCCGGACGGGATCGACTGGCCCCCGAACGTCGCGCGCCTCGACCACGTCGCGCCGGCCGACCACCCGGCCTTCTACGCCGCCAGCCGCTACACCCTGAACGTCACCCGCGCCGACATGATCGCCGCCGGCTACAGCCCGAGCGTACGCCTGTTCGAGGCCGCCGCCTGCGGCACGCCGCTGATCTCCGATTCCTGGGACGGGCTCGACACCGTGCTCACCCCCGGCCGCGAGATCCTGGTGGCGGAGGGGCCCGAGGCGGTGCTGGCGATCCTGAACAGCCGGGACGAGGCCACCCGGACGGCCCAGGCCGATTCCGCCCGCGCCCGGGTCCTGTCCCGTCACACCGCCGCCTGCCGGGCGGCGGAACTCGAAGCCGCCTTGCAAGAGGCCACCTTGCACGAAGCGGGGGCTGGCGGCCTCCGCGCCGCACCCTAAAATACTCACACCCTGTATCGCAACGAGGCGCGGGAGCGACGCGTTGTGTGCGGGTGCGGATCCAGGAACGAAGATCCCGGGTCCGCGGCGCCGAACGGGCGCCCCGGGCGGTCGTCGCCCGGCCAGCCTGGAGAGGATCGACCGCATGAGACACCGCGAGAGCACGCTCGTCCTGGTCGCCGGCGGCGCGGGGTTCCTGGGGTCTCACCTGTGCGACCGGCTCCTGGCGGAGGGGCACGAGGTGGTCTGCCTCGACCATTTCGGCACCGGGCGGCGGCGCAACCTGCGCCATCTCGAGCGCGAGCCGCGCTTCGACCTCGTCACCCACGACGTGGTGCAGCCCCTGCCGGCCCGGCTCAGGCGCCAGCGCTTTTCCCGGATCTACAACCTCGCCTGCCCGGCCTCGCCGCCGCATTACCAGGCCGACCCGGAGCACACGCTGCTCACCAGCGTGCTCGGCACCCGTCACCTGCTGCTGGCCGCCGAGGAGAGCGGCGCACGCCTGCTCCAGGCCTCGACCTCCGAGATCTACGGCGACCCGGAGATGCACCCGCAGGCCGAGGGCTACTGGGGCCACGTCAATCCGACGGGTCCCCGCGCCTGCTACGACGAGGGCAAGCGGGCCGCCGAGACGCTCTGCGCCGACTACGCCCGGGCCGGCCGGGCCGCCGTGCGGGTGGCCCGCATCTTCAACACCTACGGGCCGCGGATGCGCGCCGACGACGGCCGGGTGGTCTCGAACGTGATCTGCCAGGCGCTGGCCGGCGACGACGTCACGGTCTACGGCGACGGCAGCCAGACCCGCTCCTTCTGCTACGTCGACGACCTGATCGACGGGCTCCACCGGCTGATGGAGCACCCGGCCGAGGCCCGGGACATCGGCGCGGTCAATCTCGGCAACCCGGTCGAGCTGACGGTGTCGGACCTGGTGCGCCGGGTGCTCGCCCTCACCGGCTCGACCGCGACGGTGGTCAACCATCCCCTGCCCGTCGACGATCCGCGCCGGCGCCGGCCCGACATCGCCCGCGCCGGCGCCCTGCTCGGCTGGGCCCCCCGGGTGCCGCTGGAGCAGGGCCTGCGCGCCACCGTGACGTGGTTTTCCGACGAGGCCGAGGACGGCCCGCGGGCCGGCCGGCGGCCGGGGCTCGCCGCGCCGGCGGCGGTGGTCGCCTGACGCGGGCACCCCTGTCCGCGTTGCGGGCCGGCCTGCGCCTGAGCGAAAGCATTTTCCGACGAAGTGGATACCGGTTCGTCGAAGAAAATGCGGCAAAATAAAAAACCGAGAGCACGGCCCGATTGCAACGCGATCGGGCCGTGCTCTAAGCCCGCGTCCGACCTCGCGCGGGAGCCCCATCGCCATGCAGACCTTCGATTCGGACGGCGTCTCGATCGCCTATATCGACGTTCCGCCGAAGGAGGGCGCGGGCGAGCCGATCCTGCTGATCCACGGCTTCGCGTCGAACCACGCCGTCAACTGGGTCAACACCTCCTGGGTGCGCAGCCTGACGACCGCCGGGCGGCGGGTGATCGCCCTCGACAATCGCGGCCATGGCCGCAGCGGCAAGCTCTACGACCCGGAGGCCTACGGCTCGGACCTGATGGCCGAGGATGCCCGCCGGCTCCTCGACCACCTCGACATCCCCCGCGCCGACGTGATGGGCTACTCGATGGGCGCGCGGATCACCGCCTTCCTGGCGCTCGCCCATCCCGGCCGCGTCCGCTCGGCGCTGCTGGGGGGGCTGGGCATCCACCTCGTCGAGGGGCGGGGCCTGCCGGCCGGCATCTCGGAGGCGATGGAGGCGCCCTCCCGCGACGCCGTCACCGAGCCGACGGCGCGGATGTTCCGGGTCTTCGCCGAGCAGACCGGCAGCGACCTGCGGGCGCTTGCCGCCTGCATGCGCGGCTCGCGCCAGACCCTGTCGCGGGCCGAGGTCGCGCAGATCGAGGTTCCGGTCCTGGTCGCCGTCGGCACCACCGACACCGTGGCCGGCTCGGGCCCGGCGCTCGCCGCCCTGATCCCGGAGGCCAAGGCCCTCGACATCCCCAACCGCGACCACAACCTCGCGGTCGGCGACAAGGTGCACAAGGCCGGGGTGCTGGAGTTCCTCGACGCCCGGCCCTGACGGAGCGTCGACCGGTCGGCGCCGACAAGGCCGGCCGGATCGAATGCGTCGCGAGGGGCGGTGACCGATTGGGCCGGGAGTGGGCTGGGCAAAGGGGCCCGTCGGGTTCGAGGTCCCACCCGCCGTTCCGGCACCGGGGGCATTCCTCCTCGTCACCCCCTGTGCGAGGATGCGACCGCCCGACCGGAACGGATCCCGACCCGATCGGTTGCGCACAAATAAATCATGTATGCCGCAGCGCCTCGACGGCGCACGCGCATCCGGGGAGAACGCCATGCCGACCGACGCCAACAAGGACCTCGCCCGCGCCTACTTCACCGCCTTCCTCGAACGGGACGAGGCGTGGTGGCGGCGGCACATCGCGCCCGAATTCGTGCGCCACGATCCGGGCCTGACCTTCGCCGTGCACGGCCCCGAGGGCGTGCGCCGCCTCGGCGAGGTGCTGCATGGCGGCGTCACCGAGATGCGACTGCCGATCGACGAGGTGATCGCCGAGGGCGACAGGGTGCTGGTCCGCCTGCGTTTCCAGGGCCGCCATACGGGGGACCTGATGGGGCTTCCCGCCAGCGGCAAGAGCATCGACATCGCGGTGATGGACCTCTTTCGCATCGTCGACGGGCGCCTGATCGAGCATTGGGGGCTCCTCGACAATCTCGGCCTCCTGAAGCAGGTCGGCGCCCTCCCGGCGTGAGACCCCTGTCCTCCATCCCCGGAGATGTCCGCATGTCCACGCCCCAGATCATCCTGCACCACTACGCCTTCTCGCCCTACGCCGAGAAGGTCCGCCTCGCCCTCGGGCTCAAGGGGCTCGACTGGGGCTCGGTCGACGTCGCGATGATGCCGCCGCGCCCGCTCCTCGATCCGCTCTCCGGCGGCTACCGGCGCATCCCGGTGCTGCAGGTCGGCGCCGACATCTACTGCGACACCCACGCGATCCTGCCGGCGCTGGAGCGTCTGCACCCCGAGCCCAGCCTGTACCCGACCCTGGGTCCCGCGCTGACGGAGGGCCTGACCTACGGCCTCGAACGGGACCTCTGGCTCGCAGTCATCGGCATCACGGTGCATTTCGCCGGCGACCTGCCGGAGGCTTTCCTGCGCGACCGCAAGGACGACTACCTCTACGTCGACATCAGCCACGCCGCGATGGAGCCGGACTTCGCCCGCAACGCCCAGCGGGTCGCTTCCTGGGCCGCCTGGCTCACGCAGGCGCTGGCGGACGGCCGCCGCTTCCTCGGCGGGGACAAGCCTGGGGCGGCGGACCTGGCGCATTACCATCTCCTCTGGCTGATGCGCGGCGGCGAGCGGGCCGGGGCGGTCGACCGGCTGCTCGGGCTCCAGACCATTCACGGCTGGATGGAGCGGGTCGCCGGCCTCGGGCACGGCCGACCGCGGGAGACGAGCGCCGAGGCGGCCCTGGAGGCGGCGCGGGAAGCGGAGCCGGCCCCGGTCGAGGCGGTCAACGCGGTGCCGGACCTCGTCGCGGCGGCCCCCGGCGACGCCGTGACGGTGACGCCGGACGACTTCGCCCGGGTGCCGGTCGAGGGCCGGCTCGTCGCCGTGAGCGCGGACGAGATCGTCATCCGCCGCGACGACCCGCAGGTGGGAGCGCTGCACCTGCACTTCCCGCGGGCGGGGTTCACGGTGGCAAAGGGGTGAGTGCTTGTTTGATGGACGGCGTCAATTGATTCGGCCCACCGGCTGCCAACTCTCCACGTCATCCCGGGGCTCGACGAAGTCGAGAACCCGGGATCCATAGCCGCTGACGCTGGAGAAGTGAGCGCATCGCGTTCTCTCATCCTGATCCGTCAGCGGATATGGATCCCGGGTTCCGCTTCGCGGCGCCGGGATGACAGGGCGGGTGTCACGACCGGTCGGGCCAATCTGACAGGCCGTCAGGGTGAGCGATCACAGGCTGCGACGCCCTCGCGCACGAAGGCCCGTGCCCGAACCACCCCCTCCGAGACGCCGTGACGCGGTGAATGCGAATGGAGTGGTCGCAGCGGAAGCGGCGCCTATCTGCGTCGGCGCACCGTATGATCGTGTCGAGTTCGGGATGAAGGGTCGCTTGTCCAAGTCGGCGCCGTGGATCGATCCGTCCACAGCCGGACATTGCGACCATGTTCAGATACTCAGCATGAGTATAGTGCGCCATTCCGGATCGGCGGATGCTGCCTGAACGGCGCGCCCTGCGCAGCCGGACGGCGCATGCTGGCCCATCGCGATCGCGGCGCGCGATCGGCTCAGGAGGAGCGACGACGTGGAAACCTATCAAGACGTCCTGTCGGGCAAGTGCCCCTTCGGCGGCGACCGCGTCGGCGGTGCGCTCGGCACGCCGCCCACCCTCGAGAACTGGTATCCGGACCGCCTGCGCGTCGAGACGCTGCACCAGAACGGCCCGCAGGCGAACCCGCTCGGGGCCGAGTTCGATTACCGCGCGGCCTTCGCGTCGCTCGATTACGAGGCGCTGAAGAGCGACATCAAGCAGTTCCTGACCACATCGGTAGCCTGGTGGCCGTCGGATTACGGCAATTACGGCCCGCAGATGATCCGCATGGCCTGGCACTCCGCCGGCACCTACCGCATCGCCGACGGGCGCGGCGGCGCCGGCCAGGGCCTGCAGCGCTTCGCGCCGATCAGCAGCTGGTGGGACAACGGCAACACCGACAAGTCGCGCCGCCTGCTCTGGCCGATCAAGCAGAAATACGGCAGCGCCCTGTCCTGGGCCGACCTGATGGTGCTGACCGGCAACATCGCCCTCGAGATCATGAACTTCCCGACCTACGGCTTCGCCGGCGGCCGCGAGGATGCCTGGGAGGCCGACAACGCGACCTATTGGGGCCCTGAGCTGTGGGACCCGACCAACGTCAAGTCGTTCGACGAGATGGTCAACCGCGACAAGCGCTGGCGGGGCAAGAACGGCGAGGCCGATTACGATCTCGAGAACCCGCTCGCGGCGTCGCACCAGTCGCTGATCTACGTCAATCCGGAAGGGCCCTACGCCAACGGCGACCCGATGGGCTCGGCCCGCGACATCCGCGTCACCTTCACCCGCATGGCGATGAACGACGAGGAGACCGTGGCGCTGATCGCCGGCGGCCACGCCTTCGGCAAGAGCCACGGCATGGTCAAGGCCGACCGGATCGGCCCGCCGCCGGAGATCGCCCCGATCGAGGCGATGGGGCTGGGCTGGCACAACCCGCAAGGGACGGGCGCCGCCGAGAACACCATGACCAACGGCATCGAGGGCTCGTGGACGCAGGATCCGACGACCTGGGACAACAGCTACCTCGAGAACCTGTTCAAGTTCGAGTGGAAGCAGACCCGCAGCCCCGCCGGCGCCCTGCAATGGGAGCCGGTCGATCCTGACGCACCGAGGACGCCCGACGCCCACATCCCGGGCCAGTCCCACCCGCTGATGATGATGACGAGCGACATCGCGCTCAAGACCGACCCGGTCTACCGCGCGATCTGCGAGAAGTTCCTGTCCGACTTCGACTACTTCACGCTGCAATTCTCCAAGGCCTGGTACAAGCTGACCCACCGCGACATGGGCCCGAAGGAGCGCTACGTCGGGCCGGAGACCAGGATCGAGGACGACCTCCTCTGGCAGGACCCGATCCCGCCGGTCGACCACCCGCTGGTGGACGAAGCCGACATCGCCGCCCTGAAGGCGGAGATTCTGGGCGCCGGCCTGTCGGTCTCCGACCTCGCCTTCACGGCGTTCTCGTCGGTCTCGACCTACCGCAACAGCGACAAGCGCGGCGGCGCCAACGGCGCCCGGCTGGCGCTCGCCCCGCAATCGGGCTGGGCCGTCAACCGGCGCACCCTGCCGGTGATCGAGGCCTTGCGCGGCATCATGGCGGGGTTCAACGGCAAGGCGGCCGGGGGCAAGAAGGTCTCGCTCGCCGACCTGATCGTGCTCGGCGGCTGCGCCGCGGTCGAGCAGGCGGCCAAGGACGCCGGTACGCCCGTGGCGGTGCCGTTCGTCCCGGGCCGGATGGACACGACCCCGGAACTCACCGACGAGGACAGCTTCGAGTGGCTCAAGCCCGTCGTCGACGGCTTCCGCAACTACGTCGATCCGTCCTTTGCCGAGATCACGGGAGGACGCGTCGCCCCCGAGCAGGTCTTCCTCGACAAGGCGAACCTGCTCGCGCTCACCGCCCCCGAATGGGTGGCGCTGACCGGGGGCCTGCGGGCGCTCAACCTGAACCATGACGGCGGACGCCACGGCGTCTTCACCGACCGCGTCGGCGTGCTCACCAACGACTTCTTCACCGTGCTCACCAGCATGGACTACGAGTGGAAGAAGACGGACGCGGCCGGCCTGGCCTTCACCCTCGACGACCGGCAGACCGGCGCGACGAAGTTCACGGCGACGCGCTGCGACCTCGTCTTCGGCGCGAACGCGCAGCTCCGGGCCGTCGCCGAGATCTATGCCGGCCGCGACGGGCAGGACCGGTTCGTGCGCGACTTCGTCAAGGTCTGGCACAAGCTGATGATGCTCGACCGCTACGACGTGAAGCGCAACGAGGCGGGGATGACCACGGCGGCGTGAGGACGCTGCTTCGGGAATGATAGGCTTCCCCTCTCCCGTGGGAGAGGGGAAGCGCGATTCGCATGGCCTGTTTCGATCCGCTGCCGAGATTTGAAACCCTCGATGTCATCCCGGGGCTCGCCGAAAGGCGAGAACCCGGGATCCATAACCGCCAACGTTTCAGGACAAAGCGGAACGCTGCCCGCCTCTTCAGGGCACCTCAGCGGTTATGGATCCCGGGTTCCGCTGCGCAGCCCCGGGATGATGCAGAGGGTGTTCATACCGTTTGGCCAGGTAAAGCCGGTCCCTGGTGACCGTGAACTCAGCACATGAGTGCGCAACCCCGCACCCTCAACCTGCCATCACCTTCGGAATTGCCCCGCGCAAACGCGAATACCCCCGATTCGACAGCGGCCAGGCCCGCGCGTCCCAGCCCCGGCGGAGGCGATGACACCCCGCCGGCAGGGCATCCGCCGAGGGACCGACGGGAGCCCACGCCGTCACCACCGGGAGCTCTCCGGCCCAGCCCTCCCGCACCGGCCCCGCCGGGCAACCGAAATGCGCGGCGGCGCGCTCCAGCGCATCCGCCATCGCCGCCTCGTCCGCCGCGCGCACCGGCTCCGCCGCCTCCTCGACCGAGGCGACCAGGCCGCCCACACGCGTCACCCGGGCCCCGCCGAGGGGCAGGCTCTCCGGATGCAGGTCGTCGAGGTGGAGGAGCAGGGCGACCGGGCCTTCCGGCGCGGGATCCACCGAGTCCGGCGGCACCTCCCGGGGCGGCATCGCCTCCTCCAGGGACGCGGCCCCCTCGTTCAGGCCGGCGGGGTCGTGACGACCGTCGGTGAACTCGCGGATGTTGCTGCGCCGCGCGACGTAGGGCTTGCCCCGGGTGTGCAGGCCCGCGACCCAGCGCCAGGACAGGGTGTTGCTCGCCGGGTCGCCGTCGAGGAGGTGGCGCAGGAAGAACTCCGCCCCGAGCTCCCAGGGCAGGCCCAGGGTGAAGATCCAGATCGAGGAAAACCACATCCGGGCGTGGTTGTGCAGCCAGTTCTCCTCGACGAGCTGCACCGCCCAGTCGTCGAAGCCGTCGATCCCGGTCTGCCCTGCGATCGCCCGCTCGTAGGTCCGGCGCAGGCCGGGCTCGGCGGCGAGGCGTTCATGCGCGGCGTCGCGCCCGGCGCGGTAGCGCGCCCAGGCTTCGGGATGGGTCTCGAGATGGCCCTTGAAGTAGGTGCGCCAGAAGACCTCCGACACGAACTTCTCCGCGCCGCGCTCGCCGAGCGCCCGGATCGCCGCGCGGGCGACCTCCTCCTCGGTGAGGAGCCGGCGGCGCAGCCAGGGCGACAGCGCCGAGGTCGTCGGTGCGGCCCGGCCGCGGTCGGTGTTGCGGGCGGCGGCGTAATCCGCGCCGGGGCCGGCCAGGAAGGCGGAGAGCGCGTCGAGGCCGGCGGCGCGGGTCAGGCGAGGGAAATGGGGCATGACCCGGATCTAGGCCGGCCGCGGGCTCGGGCAGCGGCGGCAGCCGGTTCATCCGGGCCCTGAGCCGATCGGTCGCGGCGTCACGGCTCTCCCGGCAGGGCCGAGGCCTCCAGGCGCCGGGCATGGCGGCCGAACAGGGCCTCCCGCAGCCGCAGGGTGTCGCCCCGGGCCAGGGTCTCGGCGAGGCGCCGGCGCAGTTCGGCGCAGCCGGGGGAGGGCGCGCGGGCATGCGGCGCGGCGTCCGGCACGATCGGCGCCGGCCCGGCGAGCGCCCGGTCGAGGAGGGCGCGCATCCGCGCGACGCCGCCCCGGCGGCCCGGCAGCGCTTCCGCGGCGGCGAGCAGGTCGCCGTCCCGGCCGATCGTGCGGCAGCTCTCCTCGCTTCCGCTCGCCGCCATGGCGTCGAGGACGAGGCGGCCGAGGGCCGCGAGGGTCGCGTCGTCGGCGCCCGCGAAGGCCGCCCTGAGGGCGCCTGCCGCCTCGGTCCGAATCAGGTCGAGGCCGTCGCTCTCGCTGCGGCCCTGCCGGTAGGCCTCGCGGTAGCGGGCAGCGATGCCGTCGAGCACGCCCGGCCGCTGGCCCGCGAAGGCGGCGAGGAGATCGACGGCGCGCAAAACCGCCGCCCGGGCGCCGCCCGGCGAATCGTCGTCGTCGAGGGTCGAATCCGGCAGGTCGCCCGGCCCGACCACGCCGGTGACGACCCCGGCGGCCTGCAGGCGGGCGGAATCGGGAATCCAGACGTCCCGCGACGGGGTGGCGAGGGCCTGCTCGACGAAGGCGGGCTCCAGGCCCGCCGCGAGGTAGCGGCCGCGCTCGTCGCTGGCATCGACCGGGATCATCTGCCCGAACAGCCCGGGCTCGTAGGGGGCGTGGAAGCCGAGGCGGCTGTCGGCCACGATCAGCCGCTCGCGCCCGCGCACGAAGGCGAGCGTGCAGGCCGAGACGCAGTAATCCGGCACGTAGGTGACGAGCCCCCGCGCGGCGACGAGCGCGCCCACCGCCGTTCCCTCGTCGACGAGGCCGCCGTCGCTGGTCAGGTGCAGCCGCGTCACGCCCGGATTCGCGTCGAGCAGGCGGCGCAGGCGCTCGGCGGTCCCGTCGTTGAGGTCGCCCCACAGCCGCGCGTCGCGGCCGCCCGGGCCGAGGGTGACGCGGGCCGGCGGCCCGTCGGGGCTCGTATCGAGGACCGCCTCGAGGTTGCGCGACAAGCCCCCGAAGGCCGGGGTCAGGGCCCCCGCCATCCCGGCGAGCCCGAGGCACGCCATCACGACACCGGCGCCGACCCATCCACGGCCCCGCCGCACACCCGCTCCCCTCATTCCGGTCCCCCATGCCTGGCCGGGCTTCGCCCTTTGTCCTTGACCCCACTCAGCCACATCGCCGGGGCGATGCGAAGACGTTGGGGTACGGCCAAGGGTCAGCAAGATCCGGGCCGAACTGGGGCCGGAGCATGGTTCGTTTCGCCAATGGGTCCGGTCGTGGAAACAGTTCTCGCGCGGGAAGCGGCGCGGGAGAAACTTGCGCTCCGCCCCGCGCCACCGTGTCGCGGCGGTGGAATTGCCTCAATCTTTGAGCGGATCGTGGCCCCAGTTCATGAGGGAGTAGCGCCAGCGCGAGGTCTTCACGTCCTCCTTCGGCCCTCCTTGCGCGAGGTGGCGCTTCACGTAGGCCGCGACCTTGCGCATGTCGGCGTAGTCGTCGTCGGTGAGGTCCGCCTTCTTGGTGTGCTTGATCTCGACGATCCGGCGCCCCTGGTGGTGGCCGACCGATTCGCCGCCCTTCGCGCTCTCCTTCTTGGCGCCGTCGCTCCAGCCGACCGACCGGCTCTCCTCGGTGTCGAGCCATTTTTCCAGCTCGCCGGGCGCCATGTTCACCGCCTCGCGGAAGGCCGCGTAGGTCTCCTCGTGGTCGTCGGTGTGGTCGCCGGTCTTGGATTCGTGCTGCTTGCTCACGCGCCGTCTCCCTGATTCACGTCGCGCATCAACGTCACGCGGGCGTTCGCGTTCGGCTCACGCCGGTGGAAGACGGGACGCGACGCGGGCGTTAGGGTCGCGGAGACCCGCCGCACGGATCAACGCCATGACCGAGCCCGCCTTGACCGAGACCGACGAACTGCTCTACGCGGTCGATGCCGAGGGCATCGCCCGGATCACCCTCAACCGGCCGCAGGCGCGCAACGCCCTGACCTTCGCGATGTACGAGCGCCTGCACGGCCTGGCCGAGGCGATCGACGCCGATCCGGCGATCCGCGCGGTGGTGATCCAGGGGGCGGGCGGGCGCGCCTTCGCGGCCGGCACCGATATCGCGCAGTTCCGCGCCTTCTCGACGCCCGAGGACGCGCTCGGCTACGAGCGCTTCATGGACCGGGTGCTCGGCGCGCTCGAACGCTGCGCCAAGCCGACCATCGCGGCGGTGGCCGGAGCCTGCACCGGCGGCGGCGCGGCCATCGCCGCCGCCTGCGACCTGCGCATCGCCACGCGGGACGCCCGGTTCGGCTTCCCGATCGCCCGCACCCTCGGCAACTGCCTCTCGGTCGGCAACCTGCGCCGGCTCTCGGCGCTCGTCGGCGCGGCGCGCGTCAAGGAGATGATCTTCACCGCCCGCCTGGTCGAGGCGGAGGAGGCCCGGGCGATCGGCCTGGTGAGCGAGGTGGTGGAGGATGCGGGCGCCCTTGCCGAGCGGGCGACGGCGCTGGCCCGCCTGGTCGCCGGCCACGCGCCGCTGACGCTCGCCGCCACCAAGGAGGGCCTGCGCCGGGTGCGCGACGGGGCGCCGTCCGAGTCCGGCGACGACCTGATCCTGCAATGCTACACGAGCGCGGATTTCCGCGAGGGGATGGAGGCCTTCCTGGGCAAGCGTCCGCCGCAATGGACCGGGCGGTGAGATGTCGTCCGTGCCCGTATCGAGGATGACAGGTCGCGAGAAGTGGTGGGCTGTCTCAGCGACGATCTCAGTATGAAATCGCAGCCGAGACTGCTCAGATCTGTTTCGATGTGGCTCGATCGACTGGACTCGACGTTATTGATACCCACAGGGTCATCCCGGGGCCGCGCAGCGGAACCCGGGATCCATAGTCGCCGAATTTTGAGGATGAGGCGGAACGCGTCGAGCCGTGTTCTGCACCATCAGCGGTTATGGATCCCGGGTTCTCGCCTGCGGGGAGCCCCGGGATGACGCCGAGGGATATCGGCCTGTGCGGTGAACCGTTTGACGCTTTTGATCGAACAGGCTCCCGGACGGCGCAGGACAGAGCGGCACGCCAGCCGCTCAGTCCTGATCCATCCAAGGTTTCAGATTTGCCTTCGACACGCTGGGCTCTACAGCGCGGCCCGAATGGCAAAGGATGTCACGTGTGTCGACAGGACTGAGCAGACGCCGAAAGTTCCATCAATCTATGGATCGCCGATGCAGCCCTGCGCTGTGCGTAGCTCTGATAGAGTCTACAGAACACCCGACGCCGTCACATGATGAAGCCGACGGCGCATGGCGTCGTCGGCGCGGGCCGGCGCGTCGAGCGCCGGATTCGGAACGCGCCGTCGTGCGGCGCGTCGCGGGTCAGTGGAGCGGCTGGTCCTTGCCCTCGTTCTGGGCGAGCGAGGCCTCGTAGCTCTCGGCCTGCGCACGGGTCAGGCCGCTGACGAGCACGAGCGCGCCGCGGTAGACCGTGTAGGTGCCGTCCTGGGTGGGCTTGACGCGAATGACCTGGGACATGCGCTGGCTCCCTTGCGCGAATCACGACTGATTTTCTTGGATTTGAACGTGACGTTAACGAAACGGCGGACGCGCGCAAGAGGGGTGACCGCGAAACCGCCGGCTTCTCGACACGATCTTGACCAAAGTACAGTCGGGGGAGGAAGGGCGCCGCGCCATCTCCCCGTACCGGACCGGCAACGTGCTGGTCGGCCCCGGGATCCGGCTTCGCCGGCTCAGGATCTCAGGAAAAAGTGCCGCAGGGGGAGGTCAGAGGAATCGGGTTCAGGACGGCGATCGGACGCTCGAGACGTGGATCGTCGGCGCGGTCTGGGCGGAGGGCGCCAGGAGCGGGGCCTTGCCGGGCAGGGTCCACCAGCCCACCGCCGAATGCACCGCGAGAGTGAGGCAGAGCAGGACCAGCATCGAGACGGCGTGGCGCGTCATGCTCGGCTCCGCCGGAATTGCTGCGGGAGTTGCCCCGGGGGCGTGCGGCGCGGCCGGAGCGAGATCCAGCGGCTCGGGCTCCAGCGGGAGGAGCGAGCTGTAGTAACCAGCGGGCTGGCCGGTCGGACGGTGGAAGGGTCCAATGCTGAACATCGGCGTCTCCTGTCGAGGCCCCTGCGACGGAGGGCTATCGGAACCGCTCAAAGTTAACAGCTGCTGAACGAGACGCTAGCCCTGATCACGAAACCGTGAACGGTGGTGCTTGTACACCGTCCGTTCAGGATGCGAGCCAGGATGCCGGCACCGCCTGCTCGCCTCAAGATCGCCCTTCGGGCGATGCCCTCCGCCCGGTCACCGCCGGGATGGCTCCGCGAACAGCTCCGGATGCCGCAGGCGCAGGGTCTGGACGAGGCAGAGCGTCTTCATGTCGGCGAGTTCGCCCCGCTCTGCCAGGGCGGCGAGATCCGCGAGCGCCACCTCCACCACCTCGACGCTCTCGTGCTCCTCCGCCAGGCCGCCGCCGGCGCCCTCGCGGTCGGCGGCCCG
Organism: Methylobacterium sp. 174MFSha1.1; assembly: GCF_900116815.1. Lineage (NCBI taxonomy): Bacteria > Pseudomonadati > Pseudomonadota > Alphaproteobacteria > Hyphomicrobiales > Methylobacteriaceae > Methylobacterium > Methylobacterium sp. 174MFSha1.1. The sequence continues at coordinate 17,827 of NZ_FPCB01000016.1, forward strand.
GTAGGGTGCGAGGAAGAGGTCCATCCGCTCGGTCGAGAGACCCGGCAGCGACCAGACCCGGCCGGCAGGTTCCAGCACCGGCAGGCGCAGGCCCACTTCCTCGAAAGCCTCGCGCCGGGCGCAGGTCTCCGGATCGTCCTCGTCGCGCAGGCCCGCCGGGGCTTCCAAAACCGAGGCCGTGCCGTCGACGAAGCAGGGCGGCGTGCGGAACTGCCGCACGAGCATGGCGACCCGGCGCTCGGGATCGTAGGGCAGCACCGCCACGGCGGGCCCGTGATCCTCGACCTCGCGGCCGATCCGGGTGCCGTCCGGCAGCTGCACCTCGGCCACGAGGTAGCGCGCCCAGCCCTCGTAGACCGTGCGGGCGCCTAGAATGCGCGGCGGGGTCTCGTCTCGGCTCACGCTGTCCTCTCCTCGGCATCGGGCTCCGCGCCGCGGCGGATCTCGAAGGTCAGGATCCCGTCGTCGCGCAGCATCCGGTCGAGATGGTCGCCACGCTCGCGCAGCAGGTTGGGGATGTCGATGGCGGCCATCGGGTCGGTGCAGCGCACCGACAGGCCGTCGCCCGGCGCGAGGCCGCGCAGGGCCTTGGCGGTGTGCAGGACCGGCAGGGGGCATTTCAGCCCGCGCAGGTCGAGGTCGTGGTGTCGCATGGTCGCCTGAATACAACTCGCCGTCGACCGGTTGAGCACATCCGGCGCGAACGAGAAAGCCCGGCGCGGGGGCGTCCCGCGCCGGGCTTCCATCAGGTCAGGACGTCCGGCGATCAGTAGCCGTAGCCGTAATAGCCGCCGTAGGCCGGGTAGCTGTAGCCGTAGGACGGATAGCTGTAGCCGTAGCCATAGCCGCCGACCGGGGCGTAGCCGCCGCCGTAATAGCCACCGTAGGCCGGGTAGCCGCCGTAGCCGTAGGACGACGCCGAGCCGGCCGCGATGGCGCCGCCGATGATGCCGAGCGCCGCACCGGCTGCGAGCGCGCCGCCGGCGCCGATGCCGCGGCGATAGCCGTAGCCGCGATAGCCGCGGTAGCCGCCGCCGTAATAGCCGCCACCGCGCCAGCGCACTTGGTCGACGGTCGCGCCCGAGCCGGCGATGGCGGCCGAGGTGGCGGCCGGCAGCGGGGCGGCCTGCGCCCCGACGGTGCCGGCGGTCAGGGCGGCGGCGGCGCCGGCCGCGAGGGCGAGAGTGGTGATGCGCGACATAAAAGATGTCTCCGATCGTGTGAGGACCATGTCCCGTAGGCCTCAAGAACGGGCAAGGGCCGGCCTCTGTTCCAAGATTCGGTGCGAAATGACGGATGGTCAATCGGTAGCGGCTACGCTTGCGCGCCACGGATAAGCTTGAGCATTCGCCGGATCGCCGCCCGCGTGACCGGCCCGATAGGGCGAGCGGCGCCGGTTTCCGCCCGGGCGCCCGATCGCTGAACTCTTGCAGAACTCCCATCCTCCGCGTCATCCCGGGGCTCGACGAAGTCGAGAACCCGGGATCCATAACCGCTGACCGTGCAGAACTCGCTTCAGGCGCTCCGCTTCATCCTGAAGCGTCGGCGGTTATGGATCCCGGGTTCCGCTGCGCGGCCCCGGGATGACCAGGAGGGTCTCATTCTCGTCTTCGGCAATCGCTCGCCCTGCAATTGCCAGGACGAGCGAACCCTCAGAACGCGCAGGCGCCGAAGGCGGGATCGACCGAGCGGTTCCACGGCCCGTCATAGAGCGCAAGCAGGTCCTCGGCGCGGCTCTGCGAGGCGGCGATGGCCTGGAGCGGGGCGAGGTAGAGCGTCTCGTCGCGCCCCTGCGCGTCGCGGCGCGCCCGCGCCCGCAGGCCCGATTCGGAGAGCGCCAGCGCGTCGCGTGCGAGATCCCGCAGGCGCCGTTTGCCGGCCGGCGCGTCGAGGCCGAGGCGCGGCACTTCGGCCCGCATCGTCTCGCGCTCCTCCGCCGTCAGCTCGCGCACCAGCTGCCAGGCGCCGTCGAGGGCGGCCGGGTCGTAGTAGAGCCCGGCCCAGAAGGCGGATTGCGCGGCGATCATGTTGGCGTCGCCGACATCCGCCCCGCGCATCTCGAGGAAGCGCTTCAGGCGCACCTCGGGGAAGGCGGTCGAGGCGTGGTTGGCCCAGTCCGAGACCGTGGCGCGCTCGCCCGGCAGGGCATCGAGCCGCCCCGCCATCAGGTCGCGGAACGAGGCGCCGCTGACGTCGTGATAGGTCTCGCCGCGCTTGACGAAGTACATCGGCATGGCGAGCAGCCAGTCCGCGTAGGCCTCGTAGCCGAAGCCGTCGTCGAAGGCGAAGGGCAGCATGCCGGTGCGGTCGCGGTCGGTGTCGCGCCAGATCTCGGAGCGCCGCGACAGGAAGCCGTTGGGCTTGCCGTCGGTGAAGGGCGAGTTGGCGAAGAGCGCGGTCGCCACCGGCTGCAGCGCGAGGCCGACCCGCATCTTCGTCACCATGTCGGCCTCGGACGAAAAGTCGAGGTTCACCTGCACGGTGGCGGTGCGCAGCATCATGTCGAGGCCCAGGCTCCCGACCTTGGGCATGTAGCCCTTCATGATGCGGTAGCGGCTCTTCGGCATCACGGGCGTCTCGCCTTGAGTCCATTTCGGGCTCATGCCGAGGGTGAGGAAGCCGATGCCGAGAGGGTCGGCGGCTCGGGCCACCGCGTCGAGGTGCTGGCTCAGCTCGTGGGCGGTGGCGTGGACGTCCGGCAGCGGCGCGCCCGAGAGCTCGAACTGGCCGCCGGGCTCGAGGGAGATCGCGCCCCCGCCCTCGACCGCCGCGAGGCCGATCACCTGGCCGGCATCCTCGATCGTCTCCCAGCCGGTGATCGCCCGCAGGCCCTCCAGCAGGGCCTCGATGCCGCGCTCGCCCTCGTAGGGCACCGGCGAGAGGTCAGCGCGGTAGAACGGGACCTTCTCGTGCTCGGTCCCGATGGCGAAGGCGTCGTGCGGCTTCTCGCCGGCGGCAAACCACTCGATCAGCTCGGACCGCGCGCTGAGCGGGGTCGCGTCGGACACGTCGCGCGCCATGCGCCACCTCGTGCTTGAATTAGAAAACCGATGACTCCCGGCGGGCCGGCGACCCACCGTCAAGGTTGCGCTTAGATAGGCCGTGGGCGACCGACCCGCAACGCGCCTGCGACATACCCCCGGGCCCCACCCCGGGGCGCCCCGCGTCCCGGTCTGTCAACCAACCGTTCACCACCGCGAGCGGATCCGGGCCGATCCCCCTTTGACATGGAACAAAACAAGAACAAACATCGGGCCGACGAAAGGGGACAGACCATGAACATACCCAAGATCCTCCTCGCTGTCACGGAGGTCGCCTCGATGGGCCTGCTCACCGGCGCGATCGTGATGTGGGCGGTGGCGTTGTCGCCGATGCACTGACGCAGCGCGTTGCCGCACGGCAACGGCAAGGGAGGTTCCATCGATTCCGCGGTGAATCCCCCGCGATTTTCGGCCCGGTGAGGCGCTCCGGGTCGTGACTCTCCGGGCTCGGGCGGGAATCCTTCCCCGCTTACGCGTCGGAGTGAGTCGCCTTGCAGATCCTGAAGCCCGTCGGCTACGTCCACCTGCACGTCCACTCCTCATACTCGCTGCTCGAGGGGGCGCTGAAGATCGGCGACCTCGTGAAGGCCGCCTGCGCCGACCGGCAGCCGGCGCTGGCGCTCACCGACACCAACAACCTGTTCGGCGCGCTCGAATTCTCCGAGAAGGCGGCCGGCTCAGGCCTCCAGCCGATCGCCGGGATGCAGCTGAGCGTCGCCTTCGAGGCGCCGGAGGCCGGCGCCAAGCTCAGCGCCGTCCACCCGCACATCGTGCTGCTCGCCAAGGACGAGACCGGCTACGGCCACCTGCTGCGCCTCGCGAGCCGGGCCTACTTCGACAACGAGATCGGCGAATCGCCCCGCGTCACCGCGCAGGCGCTGGCCGAATGCGCGGGCGGGCTCGTCGCGCTCACCGGCGGCATGGGCGGCCCGGTCGATACGGCCTTGCGCGCCGGCCGGACCGAGCTGGCGCTGGCCCGCCTCGAAGCCCTGAAGACCGCCTTCGGCGAGGACGGGCTCTACGTCGAGGTGCAGCGCCACGGTCTGCCCGACGAGCGCATGGTCGAGGGCGAACTGATCCGGCTGGCCGACCGGCACGGCCTGTCGCTGGTGGCGACGAACGAGCCCTATTTCGCCAAGCCCGAGGATTACGAGGCGCACGATGCGCTGCTCGCGGTGGCCGAAGGCCGCCTCGTTTCCGACGACAAGCGCCGGCGCCTGACCCCGCGCCACGCCTTCAAGACCCGGGCCGAGATGGCCGAGCTGTTTCGCGACCTGCCCGACGCGCTGCAGGCCACCGTCGAGATCGCGATGCGCTGCGCCTGCCGGGCGCGCACCCGGAAACCCATCCTGCCGAGCTTCGGCGCCCCCAGCCTCACCACCCCGGCGCAGGGCACGCCGGAGGGCGCGGCCCAGCAGGCGCTCGCTGCCGCGGCCACGACCGCGGTGGCGAAGGAGATCGCCCCCGACGAGGCGGCCGAGCTGCGCCGGCAGGCGGAAGAGGGCCTGACCGAGCGCCTGCGTCAGCACGGCCCGGCCGAGGGGCTGACCGAGAAGGACTATCGCGACCGGCTCGAATACGAGATCCGCGTCATCACCAACATGAAGTTCCCGGGCTACTTCCTGATCGTCTCGGACTTCATCAAGTGGGCCAAGGAGCACGACATCCCGGTCGGGCCGGGCCGCGGCTCGGGCGCCGGATCCCTCGTCGCGTGGTCGCTCCTCATCACCGACCTCGACCCGATCCGCTTCGGCCTCCTGTTTGAGCGCTTCCTCAACCCCGAGCGCGTCTCGATGCCGGATTTCGACATCGATTTCTGCGTCGAGGGCCGCGAGCGGGTGATCCGCTACGTGCAGGAGCGCTACGGCGAGGAGCAGGTCGGCCAGATCATCACCTTCGGCACCCTGCTCGCCCGCGGCGTGCTGCGCGACGTCGGCCGGGTCCTGGAGATGCCCTACGGCCAGGTCGACAAGCTGACGAAGCTGGTGCCGCAGAACCCGGCCAACCCCGTGACGCTCGCGCAGGCGATCGAGGGCGAGCCGAAGCTCCAGAGCGCGATCGAGGAGGAGCCGGTCGTCGCGCGGCTGATGAGCATCGCCAAGAAGCTCGAGGGCCTGCACCGCCACGCCTCGACCCACGCCGCCGGCGTGGTGATCGGCGACCGGCCGCTGGAAGAACTGGTGCCGCTCTACCGCGATCCGAAGACCGGGATGCGGGTGACCCAGTTCAACATGAAGTGGGTCGAGCAGGCCGGGCTGGTGAAGTTCGACTTCCTCGGCCTCAAGACCCTGACGGTGCTGCGCGCCGCGACCGACCTGCTGAAGCTGCGCGGCATCGAGGTCGATCTCCCCTCGCTGCCGATCGATGACGAACGCACCTACGAGCGCCTGCGCAAGGGCGAGACGGTCGGCGTGTTCCAGGTGGAATCGGCCGGCATGCGCAAGGCGCTGGTCGAGATGTGCGCCGACCGGTTCGAGGACATCATTGCCCTGGTGGCGCTCTACCGCCCGGGCCCGATGGCGAACATCCCGGTCTATTGCGAGCGCAAGCTCGGCCGCGACGCCGGCAACGAGAAGAACTGGTACCCGCACGAAAAGCTGGAGCCGATCCTCGCCGAGACCTTCGGCATCATCGTCTACCAGGAACAGGTGATGGAGGTGGCGAAGGTCCTCGCCGGCTACTCGCTCGGCGACGCCGACCTCCTGCGCCGCGCCATGGGCAAGAAGATCAAGGCGGAGATGGACGCCCAGCGCGACCGCTTCGTGAAGGGCGCGGTCGAGCGCGGCCTCGACAAGGCCAAGGCCAACGAGATCTTCGACCTGCTGGCGAAGTTCGCCGATTACGGCTTCAACAAGTCGCACGCCGCGGCCTACGCGCTGATCACCTACCAGACCGCCTACCTCAAGGCGAATTACCCGGTCGAGTTCATGGCCGCCTCGATGTCGCTCGACATCGACAACACCGACAAGCTCGCCGAACTGCGCCAGGACGCGCAGCGCCTCGGCACCAAGGTCGAGCCGCCGAATGTCAACCGCTCCGGCGTCACCTTCGAGGTGCATGACGGCGCGATCCGTTACGCGCTCGCCGCGATCAAGGGCGTCGGCCGCGCCGCCGTCGAGGCGATCGTGCAGGCCCGCGGCGACAGACCCTTCCGCGATCTCGGCGACTTCGCCCGGCGCCTCAACCCGAAGCTCGTCAACAAGCGCACGCTCGAAAACCTGGTGGCGGCCGGCGCCCTCGACGCGATCGAGCCCGACCGGGCCAAGGCCTTCGCCGCCGTCGAGCCGATGATGCGCCTCGCCCAAGGCGCCGCCGAGGCCGAGACCGTCGGCATGATGGACATGTTCGGCGGCGTCGCGGCGGCCGAGGTGTCCTTGCGCATCCCGCCCTACGAGCCCTGGCCGATGGCCGACCGGCTCAAGCGCGAATACGACGCCGTCGGCTTCTTCCTCTCCGGCCACCCGCTCGACGAGTACGGCGACCTGCTGCAAAAACTCCGGGTCCAGACCTGGGCCGAGTTCTGCCGCTCGGTCCGCGCCGGCAGCTCCACGGTCGGCCGGGTGGCGGCGAGCGTGCTCGACCGCGCCGAGCGCCGCACCAAGACCGGCAACAAGCTCGGCATCGTGACGCTCTCCGACCAGACCGGCCACTTCGAGGCGATCATCTTTTCCGAGGGGCTCTCGCATTACCGCGACCTGCTGGAGCCCGGCGCCGCCCTGGTGCTCCAGCTCCAGGCCAGCACCGAGGGCGAGGACGTGCGCGCCCGCATCCAGACCTGCGAACCCCTCGATCAGGCCGCCTCCCGCCACCAGAAGGGCATGCGGATCTACCTGCGCGACGAGCGGCCGATTTCGAGCGTGCAGCAGCGGTTGCAGGTGCGCGGGGAGGGGGAGGTGTCGCTGATCCTGATCCTCGATGGCGGGGAGCGGGAGGTGGAGGTGAAGCTGGGGGGGAAGTATCAGGCGACGCCGCAGATTGCGGGGGCGCTCCGGGCAGTGCCGGGGGTGGTGCAGGTGGAGGTGAGTTGAGGGCACCTTATGGTCACGTCAGCGTAAATTCCGAAGCGTGTGTTCAGAGCTCATCTGGCGAGTAATAATTTAATGAAAGCGCCAACTAATTTGGAGTTTAGGAATTTATAACAAATAATCTTTTAATTAATGTTTTATTTTCGTATCCATTTTGGCTCCAAAGTAATCTTGTGTATGAATACGATAGAGGATGATATGGTAGGTGTAGACGAGGCGTTCGAGATTCCTGCGAGGAGTTTTAGAAATGCGAATCGCCACATCAACACTATAGGCAGGATTATAAGAAATTTTTCAGAGAGCAAGCCTTATGAATATTTTATTGTCGAAGATGACGCGCCGGGTACTTTTGTTCACGCCGTTCGCCAAATCCGAGGTCCGGATGAAGATATTGGTGTGATAGCCTTCGATGCCATCAACAATCTTCGTTCAAGCTTAGATCACTCAATGTATGCAAGTGTTCGAGCGCTTCGTGCTCGCGAGCCGACGTACCCCAACGCAATAGAATTTCCATTTGGAAAAGATGAAAAAGATGCGAGGCGAAAGTTAAGAAGCAAAAGCGAAGTGCACCCAGAGGTATTTGAAGCAGCATTACGCTTCAAGCCTTACTCTGGTGGTGATAGGCTACTCCATGGATTGGATACGGTGAGGAATATAAAAAATCACAGGATAATTTTGGATTTCACTTTAGGAGTACAGAATTTGGCCGTTTCGAGCGCGCATTTCGTTGGAGATTCTAATAGCTCAACATTGTCCATTGAGCAGCCAAGGTGGAATGAAAGAGAAAAACGATTAGATCTTTTTAGATCAGGAAGTATAATTAAAGCGCCAAAAATAGATATTGGCGTGCGTGTTTTGTTTGATAATTTTTCTCCTTTTAATGGAGAAAGTCTTTATGATATTTTAATTTCTATGCTTGGCAAGGTGAGTGACGTGCTTTCAGATATTGAGGATGTTACAACACAGATAATATCTAGAAGGTAAAAATTTTGACTTTATAATTAAATAATTATATGAGCAGTCGTTATATTAATAAATATTATCAGTAACTCTATTGATCGGACTAATTAACATAGTTTTATATATTATATCAATGTACTGTATTCATACAATTCAACAAATTTGAGTCTGTTTACGAAATGAATGCCGTAATTATCGAATTAAATTGGCATCGGTAATTATTATTTACAAGATAAAGTGATTTGTAAAGCAGTTATTCTAGATTGACATTCCAGGTTATAAACCATCGTTCACAGTCTCCAATCTCAACCACCTCGCCAAAACCCCCAACTCCACCTCCAACGCCTCCAGCGCCCCCTCCACCACCCCCGGCTCCCAATGCACCGCATGCACTACGAGCCGCGACCCCGCCCGATCCGCCTTTAGATCCACCCGCCCCACCAGCTCCTCCCCGAACAGGAACGGCAGCACGTAATATCCGTACTGCCGCTGGGCCGCCGGGGTGTAGATCTCGATCCTGTAGCGGAAGCCGAACAGGCGCTCGGTGCGGGCGCGCTCCCAGACCAGGGGGTCGAAGGGGGCAAGGAGCGCCCGAGCCTTGATGCGGCGCGGGCATTGCGCGTCGCGATGGAGATAGGCGGAGGGCCAGCCGGGCACCTCCGCCGGGAGGAGGGTGCCCTCCTCGACGAGCCGCGCGATTGCCACCGCAGCATCGGACGCATCGAGGCGGAAATAGTCGCGCAGTTCCGCGGCCGTGGCGATCCCGAGCGCCCGGGCGGAGAGGTCCACCAACTGTCTTTGCGCCTCCGCCTCCGGCACGTCGGGCAGCGAAAGAACGTCCGGCGGGATCACCCGCTCGGTGAGGTCGTAGACCCGCTCGAAGCTGCGCCGCCGGGTCGCGGTGGTGACGTGGCCGGCGTAGAACAGCCATTCGAGCATGCGCTTGGGCTCGCTCCACTCCCACCAGCCGGCCCGGCCGGTCTGGATATCGGAGGCCGAGAGCGGGCCCTCGTCGCGCAGGCGCGCGAGCAGCGTCATCGCCTCCGCCCGGCGCTCGCCGGCGAAGACCCGCATGCCGGTATAGCCGGCTTGCCCCCGGTCGGCCCGTTCCATGCGCCAGCGCAGCAGCGGGTGGAGCGCCAGCGGCAGCAGCGAGCATTCATGCGCCCAGTACTCGAACAGCCGCCGGTCGCGCCTGGGGCCCCAGGCCCGGCGATCGAGGAGGGTCGTGTCGTAGGCGCCGAGCCGCGAGAAGGCCGGCAGGTAATGCGCCCGCACCAGAACATTGACGCTGTCGATCTGGTGCAGGCCGAGCCGGTCGATCGTGCCGGCGAGGTGCCGGTGCCCGACTGTGGCCGGCCGTGCGGCATGAAACCCTTGCGCCGCCAGGGCGACCCGGCGGGCTTCTTGAGGCGTCAGCCGCACGACCGTCACGGGCTCAGATCTTCCGCACGGCCCCGTGGGCGGCGCTGGTGGTCATGCTGGCGAAGGCCCGGAGCGCGGCGCTCACCTTGCGCTTCCGCGGGGTGGCGGGCTGCCAGCCCTTAGGCGTTTGCGCCGCGCGCCGGCGCTCGATCTCGGCGGCATCGACCGCGAGGTGGATGCGCCGGTTCGGGATGTCGATCTCGATCCGGTCGCCCTGCTCGACGAGGCCGATGAGGCCGCCCTCGGCGGCTTCCGGCGAGACGTGGCCGATCGAGAGCCCCGAGGAGCCGCCCGAGAAGCGCCCGTCGGTGACCAGCGCACAGACTTTGCCGAGGCCCTTCGACTTCAGGTAGCTCGTCGGATAGAGCATCTCCTGCATGCCGGGGCCGCCGCGGGGGCCCTCGTAGCGGATCAGCACCACCTCGCCGGCCTTCACCTTGCCGCCCAGGATGCCGTCCACCGCCGCGTCCTGGCTCTCGAAGACGTGGGCCGGGCCGGAGAAAGCTAGGATGCTGGCATCCACCCCGGCCGTCTTCACGATGCAGCCGTCCTCGGCGAGGTTGCCGTAGAGGACCGCGAGGCCGCCATCCTGCGAGTAGGCGTGGGCGGCGTCGCGCACCACGCCCGCCTCGCGGTCGAGGTCGAGCTCGTCGAAGCGCGAAGCCTGGCTGAACGCGACCTGGGTCGGCACGCCGCCGGGCGCCGCGCGGTAGAACTCGCGCACGCTCTCGCTGCCGGTCTGGCGCACGTCCCAGCGCGCCAGCGCGTCCTTCAGCGTGCCGGCGGCGACGTTGCCGACGCTCGTGTCGATGAGGCCGGCCCGGTCGAGCTCGCCGAGGATCGCCATGATGCCGCCGGCGCGGTGCACGTCCTCCATGTGGACGTTGGCCACCGCCGGCGCGACCTTGCACAAAACCGGCACCCGGCGCGACAGCCGGTCGATGTCGGCCATGGTGAAGGGCACCTCGCCCTCGTAGGCGGCGGCGAGGAGATGCAGCACCGTGTTGGTCGAGCCGCCCATGGCGATGTCGAGGGTCATGGCGTTCTCGAACGCCGTCATCGAGGCGATCGCGCGGGGCAGCACCGAGGCGTCGTCCTGCTCGTAGTGCCGCCGGGCGAGGTCGACGATGAGGTGGCCGGCCTCGACGAAGAGGCGCTTGCGGTCGGCATGCGTCGCCAGCGCCGAGCCGTTGCCGGGGAGCGAGAGGCCGAGCGCCTCGGTGAGGCAGTTCATCGAGTTCGCCGTGAACATGCCCGAGCACGAGCCGCAGGTCGGGCAGGCCGAGCGCTCGATGACCTGCACGTCCTCGTCGGTGACGCGGTCGTCGGCGGCGGCGATCATCGCGTCGACGAGGTCGACTTTCTTGATCCCGGTCGAGAGGTGGACCTTGCCGGCCTCCATCGGCCCGCCGGAGACGAAGACCACCGGGATGTTGAGGCGGAGCGCCGCCATCAGCATGCCGGGGGTGATCTTGTCGCAGTTCGAGATGCACACCATGGCGTCGGCGCAATGCGCGTTGACCATGTACTCGACCGAATCGGCGATCAGGTCGCGGGACGGCAGCGAGTAGAGCATACCGTCATGGCCCATCGCGATGCCGTCATCGACCGCGATGGTGTTGAACTCCTTGGCGACGCCGCCCGCCGCCTCGATCTCCCGCGCGACGAGCTGGCCGAGGTCCTTCAGGTGGACGTGGCCGGGCACGAATTGCGTGAACGAGTTCACCACCGCGATGATCGGCTTGCCGAAATCGGCGTCCTTCATGCCGGTGGCGCGCCACAGGCCGCGGGCGCCGGCCATGTTGCGGCCATGGGTGGTGGTGCGGGAGCGATAGGCGGGCATTGGAACTCTTCTTGAGAGAGGCGCCACGGCGTCATGCCGCCGCGACCCCGCCCGCCGCAAGTCCCATCCTGCGAGGAAGTCCCCTGATGCAGGACTGGTCTGCTCCGGCCGCTACTTCGAGCAGCCGATGCAGATGCCCTTCATGATCTGGTCCTCGCGCTTCTCCTCCTGCCGGTTGCGCGGGGTGACGGTGCCGGTCTCGTCCGGCCCGAGGCTGCCGGGCTTCGGCACGGTCTGGCCGACGGCGCTGGTGTTGGGCGCCCGGATCGTCGAGGCCGGCCCGCCGCCGGTGCCGGTCTCGCTCACGGAGGATTGGGCGAGGGCCGGGAGAGGGGCGAGGAGCGCGAGGGCGAGGAGGGGGGTGAGGAGGCGGGTGGCCATGGTCGGATCCCTTTCGGGGCAGTGAAGCTCTGTCGGGGAGTCGACGCGGTGCGAACGGCGAAGTTCCCGGGGAACGGGCTCGCGCTTCGCGGAAGGGCATCCCTTTCATGACCAGGGCTGGAGGCGCGTGCGAGAACCCTCCCCCCTCTGCGGGGGAGGGTGGCCTGCGGAGCAGGCCGGGAGAGGGGACGACGCTTCCGGAGAGGTCGCGCGTATGATGACGGGCGCCCACTGGATCGGCGTCGCGCTCCCCTCTCCCGGCTCACTCCGTTCGCCACCCTCCCCCGCAGAGGGGGGAGGGTTGACGTCGGCGCAGCCGGATAGCCTCGCGAGCCTATATCTCCCCCATGGACATCCCCGCCGACAGCCGCCTGACCGCCTGGCGCCGCGCCGCCGTGACCCGGCTCGGGCCTCTGCGCCATCTCCCCGCCCTGTTCCGCCTCGCCTTCGCGACCGATCCGCGGCTCACCCTCGCGAGCCTCACCTTGCGCCTCCTGCGTGCCGGGCTGCCCGCCCTGATGCTCTACGTGGCGAAGCTCGTGGTCGATGCGGTGGTGGCGGGGCGCGCGGGTCCGCCGCCGGCGGAGGGCTGGCTCGCCAATCCGCGGCTGCACCATGTCGGGCTCCTCGTCGGGATCGAGCTCGGGCTCGCTCTCGTCTCGGACCTGCTGGGCCGCGCGACCTCCTACGTCGACGGGGTGCTGGCGGAAAAGGTCGGCAACGCCACGACCCTGCGCCTGATGGCGCATGCCGCCGCCCTCGACCTCGAGCAGTTCGAGGACAGCGCGGTGCAGGACCAGCTCGAGCGGGCCCGGCGCCAGGTCGCCTGGCGCTCGAACCTGATCGGGCAGCTGCTCGGTCAAGCGCAGGACCTCGTCACGGCGATCACCCTGGCGGTGGCGGTCGGCACGATGCTGCCGGGGCTGGTGCTGCTCCTGGTGCTGGCCCTGATCCCGGCCTTCCTCAACGAGCTGCACTTCAACGCCCGCGGCTATCGGCTGGCCTGGCGCCGCAGCCCGGACCGGCGCGAGACCCATTACCTGCGCTACCTCGGCGCCGACGCGCACAGCGCCAAGGAGGTGAAGCTGTTCGGCCTGGCCTCCCACCTCTCGGACCGCTTTCGCGAACTCGCCGGACGGCTGCTGGCCGAGAACCGGGAGCTCGCCCGGCACCGGGCGCTCGCCGGTGGCGCCTTCGCGAGCCTCGGCACGCTCGCCTATTACGCCGCCTACCTCGTCATCGCCGGGGAGGCGCTCGCCGGCACGCTCACCGTCGGCGACCTCACCTTCCTGGGCGGCGCATTCCTGCGCCTGCGCGGCCTCGTCGAGGGGCTGCTGCTCGGCGCCTCGCAGCTCCTCGGCCAGGCGCAGTATCTCGACGACCTGTTCTCGTTCTTCACCATCGCGCCGACCATCCGCTCCGGGACGCGGGCGGTGCCGGAGCGCCTGCACCAGGGCTTCGTGTTCGAGGATGTCGGCTACCGCTATCCGGGCGAGAGCCGCTGGGCCGTGCGCCACTTGTCCCTGCACATCCGGGCCGGCGAGGTGGTGGCGCTGGTGGGCGAGAACGGCGCCGGCAAGACCACGATCGTCAAGCTGCTCGCCCGCCTCTACGCGCCGACGGAAGGGCGCATCCTGCTCGACGGCCGCGACCTCGCCGAATACGACATCGACTCGTTGCGCGCCCGCATCGGCGTGATCTTCCAGGACTTCATGCGGTTCGACTTCACGGCCGGCGACAACATCGCGGTCGGGCGCATCGAGGCGCGGGCCGACCGGGACGGGATCGCGGCGGCAGCGAGGCGGGCGCTCGCCGACGCGGTGATCGAGCGGCTGCCGGGCGCGTACGACCAGCGCCTCGGCCGGCGCTTCGAGGACGGGGTCGAATTGTCGGGCGGCGAGTGGCAGAAGGTGGCGATCGCCCGGGCCTACCGGCGCGACGCCGCGATGCTGGTCCTCGACGAGCCGACGGCGGCCCTCGATGCGGGAGCGGAGGCCGAGGTCTTCCGCCGCTTCGGCGACCTCGCGGCGGGTCGCACCGCGCTCCTGATCTCGCACCGCTTCTCCACCGTCCGCCGGGCCGACCGGATCGTGGTCCTCGCCGGCGGGCGGGTGCTGGAGGAAGGCACGCATGCGGCGCTGGTGGCGCGGGGCGGGCGCTACGCCGAGCTGTTCGAATTGCAGGCGGCCGGCTACCGCTGAGCCGTCTCGTAATCGGCGAGGTCGGCCGGATCGGTGATCGCCGCGCGGGCGGCCCGGTCCAGCCGCCCGGCGATCCGGGCGACCGACGGTGCCGCGTAGGGCCGGGCGTCGGCTAAGGCCTGCAGCGTCTTGGCGAGCCGGATCGTCACCTCGATCTCGGCCGTGCCCTCGCGGATCAGCGGCCGGAAGGCGTCGGTCAGCATGTCGTCGAGCATCGGCCGGGGCACGTGGACCGGCGGCCGCTCGGCCAGCTCCTCGCCCTCCGGATCGTCCGGCGGCAGGTGCAGGAGGACGCGCAGGAGCGCGTTCAGCACCTCGATGGCGGTGCCGGGATCGTTGGTGGCCGGTGCCAGCGCCCGGCTCGCGATCTCCGAGAGCGCGATCAGGCCGAGGCGCGGATCCTGGTCGAAGCGCCGGTGCCGCTCGATCGCGAAGGCGTGCGCGAGCGTCTTGCCCTCCTCTCCGAGGTCGCCCTCGACGTGCAGCAGGGGCCGGGTCGGGTGGACGAGGGTGCCCGGCAGGGCCGCGACGTGCAGAACGAGGCCCCGCCGCGCCGCGGCCGCCCCGAGGGAGGCCACGTCGATATGGGTGACGTAGCCGGTCTCGTCGGCGAAGACCGGCCTCGCGCCCGCGGGCACCGGGATCGCCGGCCGGCCGCCGAGGCGCGGATCGGCGGAAAAGGCCCGCATCGCCTCGGCGGCGGCCTCCTCGACGCGGTCGATCACGTCGCCCATGCGCCCGAAGCCGGTGATGTGGCCGATCCAGCGCAGGAGCGTGACCACCACCACCGCGACGACCAGCACCGTGCCGCCGAACAGGACGACGCGCCCGCTGTCGCCGTAGAGGCTCGATTGCAGCCCGATGATGCCGACCACCGAGAACACGAAGGCGCCCAGGAAGGTCGAGAGCGCGTTCTGCGAGGTCGGGTCGCCGATAAGGAGCTGCGTCGCCCGCGGCGTCGCGAGCTGGGTCGCCGAGCCGTAGGCGCTGACCATCGCGGTGAGCGAGAAGGTCGTCACCGCCAGCATGCTCGAGGCCATGATCTGGAGGATCGTCCCGACCGCGTCCTGCCCGAGCCGGCCGTGCACGTCCCCCGGCAGGAACGGCCCGACGAGGGCGGCGACGACCGCGAGGGCAACGCCGAACAGGCTGATCAGCGCCGCCCGGAACCAGACCTGCCGGACGACCCGCTTCCCCACCCACGCCCAGCGGCCCATCTGCCCATGCCCCTCCGCGGATCCCGGCGGGTGAAACTAGGGTGGGTTTGCCGCGAGGGCAGGAGCCGCGCGGGCAGTCCTCAATGGTCCGGTCCCTGGGGCGGGCCCTCGTCGTCCAGCCCGGCCCGGTCGCGGTCGAGCTGGCGCATCAGCTCGGCGAGGCGCGGGTCGAGACCCTCGTCGAGGACGGGCTCGTAGAGGGCCTGAAGGTAGCGGCCGAGCCGCTCCCGGCTCGCCGCGTCGAGGGTCGGGCCGCCGTCCGACGGCTCGCGGGACCCGGACGTATCGGATTCGGATGCGATCATCGGCCCTACATTTGGCAGGCGGAGGCCGGAGGCAAGCCTCCCTCGACTCAAACAAAGCCTGCCATGGTCCAGGCTGTCCGCGCCCGATGCCAGTCGTCGGGCGGAAAGCGGGACGGTTGGACGCAAGACGGAACTCGACTTTTGCGCTAAGGTTGGCGGGGGGCAACCGGAGAGATCAGATCGATGCGCTTCGCCGTTCCGCTCGTCGTCGCCTGCGGCCTCGCCGCGCCCGCCCTCGTCGCACCTGTCCTCGTCGCACCTGCCTTGGCGCAGTCCGGCCGTCCGCCGGCCCTCCTCATCCACGGCAATTACTGCGGCCCGGGCAACAACGCGCCCCTGCCGCCGATCGACGCCCTCGACGCGGCCTGTGCCCGGCACGACGCCTGCACGCCCCGCGGCGGCATGGCCACGCCAGCCTGCAACGCCCGCCTGAAGCGCGAGGCCGAGCTGATCTCCCGCGATCCGCACCAGCCCCGGGACCTGCGTGACGCGGCGGGCTTCGTCGCCTTCGCGGCCGGCATGATGCCCTCGCGCCCGCAGGTCGCGACGGGACCGACGGTCGTGGCGCCCTCCATCGCGCCGGTCTTCCCGGCCCCGTCGATCGACGAGGACGACGACGAGTAGGCGGCGCGTCAGAGCGGATAGGTCACGCCGGTCAGCGTCTCGGACAGGGCCCAGAGCCGCGCCGCCGCCGCGGGATCGGCGGCATGGGGCGCGATCCGCGCCGGGCCGACCTGGCCGCGGATCTCCCACACGCCGTCCGGGCCGTAATAGCGCCCGCCCTCCGCCTCGGGCGCCGCGGCGGCGTAGAGCAGCGGCAGGGCGCCGCGCGCCGCGGATTGTCCGACGAGCCCGAGGAGACCCGCCCCGATGCGCTCGGCGAGCCGCCCGGCCCGGTCGCCCCGCCGGGCAATGGCCGTCGCCGCGATCCCCGGATGGGCCGCGATCGACCGGACCGGGGAGCCGGCCGCGCGCAGGCGTCGGTCGAGCGCGAGGGAGAACATCAGCATCGCCAGCTTGGTCTGCCGGTAGGCGCTCTGCGGGCCGTAAGTACGGCGCAGATGCGGATCGTCGAAGGCGATGTGCCCTGAGCGGTGGGCGATGCTCGCCACCGCCACGACCCGCGTCCCTGCTTGCGGCCGCAAGATCGGCAGCAGCAGCCCGGTCAGGGCGAAGTGGCCGAGGTAGTTGGTGGCGAGCTGGCGCTCGAACCCGTCCTCGGTCTCCTCGCGCCGCGGCACCGCGGCGATGCCGGCATTGAGCAGCAGGATGTCGATCGGCCGCCCCTCGGCCGCCCACGCCGACGCGAAGGCCCGCACCGAGGCGAGGCGCGCGATATCGAGGGCGCGGCTCTCGATCCGGGCCGCCGGGTGCACCCGGCGGATCGCCGCTTCCGTCGCCCCGGCCTTCGCGAGGTCGCGGGCGGCGATCACGATCTCGGCCCCGGCCCCGGCGAGCGCCAGGGCCGCCTCGTAGCCGATGCCGCTCGTCGCCCCGGTGACGATGGCGCGACGCCCGGCCTGGGGCGGGATCAGGGCGGGGGTCCAGGGCATCGGCGCGCTCCTTGACGTCTCGGGAGAGTTCCGAGATGGGCGCGCGCGTCCCCGTGAGAAGAGGGCAGGGGGTGAGAAGGCAGGGACCGGGCGCGGATCGAAACCGGCCGCGCGCACGTTTCTTGCGTGCGTGCCGTTGCATCCCGGCCCCGACCGATGCTGCACGCTTGGCTTGTATATCGGCCATCGATAAACTGGAGGACGTGAGGGACCCGAATGATCGGACGGCTGATCTCCACCTTGCGTCCGCACAGGCTGCCCGACGACCGCGAGACGGCGCCGGAGGAGACGGTCCTGGCCGCTCCACCCGAGGAGGTCGCGCGGTTCGCGCCGATGGTGCCGCTCACGCCGCCGGCAGCGGTCAACGACGATCCCGAGGGGGCTCTGTGCGACGCGGTCGAGGCGGCGTTGCGGATGGCGGGGTATCTGCCGGAGGCGTCGGGGGAGTGATACCGTCTCCGTTTGATCCGTTCCGAAGCAAGTAGAGCGCGGAATCCCCTCTCCCACACCTTACCGCGCTACCGGGCAAGGATCTCTGGCAAGCCCGGCATCGCCTGGAGAGGGGAGACGCGCTCAATCTTATCTGACCGGATCAAGCGGAAATCGGATGACCGGTGTGCCGCTCGATCTGGCCCATCCGTCGACATCTCCCCCACGGCATCCCGGCTTTCGCCTTCGCAGCCCCAGGATGGGGTAGAGGATGAGAACGGTCGGCCTCCATCGCGCGACCGTAGCCGCTGCCCCGATCCCCGAGGACCCCCATGCACCCCGCTACCCCCCGCATCCACGCCCGCACCGGCCTCACTGTCACCGCCCTCGGGCTCGGCTGCGCGCAGATGGGCGGCCTCTACCGGCCGACGAGCCTCGAAGAGGCCGCCGGCGCGTTCCGGGCGGCCTGGGACCGGGGCATCCGCTACTACGACACCGCGCCGTTCTACGGCTTCACCCGCTCGGAGCGCCGCCTCGGCACGTTCCTGACGGAGGAGCCCCGCAGCGACTACGTCGTCAGCACCAAGGTCGGCCGCGTGATGGTGCCGGATCCGACCGTCGGCGCGATGGAGGAGGGCTACGCCGATCCGCTGCCGTTCCGCCCGACCTTCGATTACAGCCACGACGGCATCCTGCGCTCCTTCGAGGCGAGCCGGCAGCGCCTCGGCATTCTCGCGCCCGACATCCTCTACGTCCACGACATCGGCCGCGTGACCCACGGCGAGCGCCACGCTCAGACCTGGGAGCAGCTGACGACCGGCGGCGGCTTCCGGGCCCTGATGCGGCTGCGCGAGGAGGGCGCCGTGCGGGGGATCGGGCTCGGCGTCAACGAGTGGGAGATCGTCGCGGAGGCGATTCAAGTGGCCGATCTCGACCTGTGCATGCTGGCCGGCCGCTACACCCTCCTCGAACAGGACAGCCTGCCGCTGATGGACGAATGCGCCCGCCGCGGCGTCGGGATCGTGGTCGCCGGCGCGTTCAATTCGGGGCTCCTCGCCGGCAAGGCCAAGTTCAACTACGCCGACGCGCCGCCTGCCCTCGTGGCGAGGACGCAGGCCCTGCGCGCGGCGTGCGAGGAGGAGGGCGTGCGGCTGGAGGCGGCGGCTTTGCAATTCCCCCTGCTGCACCCGGCCGCACTCACCCTCGTCACCGGGGCCCGCAACGCCGCGCAGGTCGAGGCCAACGCCGCCTGGTTCGCGGAGCCGGTCCCGGACGGGTTCTGGGCCCGGCTGAAGGCCCGCGGCCTCGTCCATGACGCCGCCCCGGTTTGAGGCCGTGATGACCGAGACCGCCCCGCGCATCGACGCCCACCACCACCTCTGGCGCCTCGCCGACCGGGCCGGCCAATGGCCGCCGCCGGCCCTCGCGGCGATTCACCGCGACTTCACCCTCGACGACCTGGCGCCGCTCCTCGCCGCGGCCGGTATCGACGGCACGGTGCTGGTCCAGACCCTGG
The DNA here is from genome assembly GCF_900116815.1 of Methylobacterium sp. 174MFSha1.1. Classification (NCBI taxonomy): domain Bacteria; kingdom Pseudomonadati; phylum Pseudomonadota; class Alphaproteobacteria; order Hyphomicrobiales; family Methylobacteriaceae; genus Methylobacterium; species Methylobacterium sp. 174MFSha1.1. The sequence continues at coordinate 36,723 of NZ_FPCB01000016.1, forward strand.
AGGACGAGGCCGAGACCGCCGCGATGCTGGCGCTCGCCGCGCGCGCTCCCGTCATCCGCGGCGTCGTCGGCTGGACCGACCTGACAGCGCCGGACGCGCCGGAGAAAATCGCGCGGCTCGCCCGCGACCCGCACCTGAAGGGCCTGCGCCCGATGCTCCAGGACCATCCCGACGACGCCTGGATCGCCGACCCGGCGCTTGCGCCCGCCATCGACGCGATGGTGGCGCACGGCCTCGCCTTCGACGCCCTGGTCCGCCCGCGCCAGCTCGGGTCCCTCCTGACCTTCGCCCTGCGCCACCCCGACCTGCGCATCGTCGTCGACCACGGCGCGAAGCCGGAGATCGGGGCGGGCGGCACGCCCGGGTGGCGGGAGGCCATGGCTGCGCTCGCCGCCCGGCCGAACGTGTGGTGCAAGCTCTCCGGCCTCCTGACCGAGGCGGGGGAGGGCGGCACGGAGGCCGTGCGCCCCTACGCCGAGGCGATCCTGGACCTGTTCGGGCCCGCCCGGGTGCTGTGGGGCAGCGACTGGCCCGTCCTGAACCTCGCGGGCGCCTACGGCGACTGGCTCGACGCGTGCCGGGCCCTGGTGCCTCCGGCCCATCACGATGCGGTGTTCGGGGGCAACGCGGTCTCGTTCTACCGGCTCGGTCGCGCGTGAGGGCTGCGGAGGTGTCTCACCACGAGCGAGCGGCTGGGGCCTGACCAGGCGCGGCTTTCACCGGCCGCCGCCCGCGCGCCCCGCCTCGATCGCGGCGGCGAGCTCGGCCTCCGGCATGTCCCGCCAGTCCTCGGCCAGGGACAGCCGCACCGACTGCGCGCCGCCCGACGGCGTGCAGACCACGGCCCGGCGCCCCTCGCCGGCGAGCTTGTCTTTCGCCGCATCCGGCAGGTCGGCGAGGGCCTCGATGCAGGTCCAGGCGGTGCCGTCCGGGGTGGTCACGTCGCGCTGTTCGCTCATGGTGTCGGGGTTGCTCCTGTCGGGTGAGAGGGACGTGGCAGTCGCCATGACGCCTGACGGGCAACCTCGAACCTGACCGGGGGTTTCGGAACTGCGGTTCGCGGCGGCGTCGCCCCATCGTCCTCCCCGCACGGAGGTGCGGCACGCCCGCCGCAGCCCGGGCTTCTCCATCCGTGGCGATCCCGGAGTGACCCTGTCCCGGAGTGACACTCGGCCCGGTTCGTCAACGGCATCGGTTGTCAGCGCGCGTCCGAGGCTCGTACACACCCCTATGAGCATGAATTCCAGGGATGCAGCCGTGACTGACCGGCGCCTGCTCTGCTTCGCCAAGGGCCGCCCCGGCCGGTGGGAGGCCATCTGCGTCGATCTCGATATCGCCGTTCAGGGTGAGACCCAGCAGGAGGTCCTCACCCTCATGCAGACATCCATCGCGAGTTATCTCGAAGCGGTGAATGCCGAAGAGCCTGCCGTGCGTGCCCGGCTCCTGCGCCGCCGCGCGCCCTGGCATGTCCGTGCGGGTCTGGTCATCGGCTTCCTCTGGCACGCTCTCACGCGCCGCGACCGGGGCGATTACAGGGCGAGCTACGAGCTTCCTTGCCCCGCCTGACCTGCACGTTCGCGGAGGTCATCGCGATCCTGGAAGCGAATGGCTTCATCCTGACGCGCCATGACGGAACGAGCCACAGGCAGTACCGGGCCGTGATCGGCGGGAAAGTCCACCTCGTGACGATCGCCGGAAAGCCGTCCGACGATGTTGCGATCGGGACGTTGCAATCGATCATCCGGCAGTCCGGGTTGTCGAAGATGCTGTTCCGCAAGTAGCGGGTCCGTGCGGGCGAAATCCCGCCCGGAGCTGCCGGAGCAGGGCTGCCCGTCCGTCGCGGCCCCTCCGAGATGGGGGAGGCCTCACCGCCCCCCACCCCGCCGCACCGCCCCCTCCGCCACCCCGAACATCGCCGGCTGCGCCGCCTCGACCAGCCCGCGCAACGCCACGCCCAGAGCCTCCAGCCGCTCCTCCGTCAACTGCCCCTGGAACAGGTGGGCCGCCACGACGAGGCGCGGGCGCCCGGAGCGGTCGCACAGGGCGGCGGCGGCGGAGGTGACCCCGCGGATGAGGTGGCCGAGATCGACGGCGTAGCCGTTGGCCGAGGCCTCCTCGATCTCCGCCAGGAAGGTCTCGAACGCCACCGGGACGTGCCAGCGGATCGCCCCGAACCGGGCCCGCAGGGTGGCGCGCGGCAACTGGCCGGCACTCTGCCCGGCCGCCGCCACCGCGCGGCCGATCGCGCCGGCATAGGCCGGGATGCGGGTGGCGAGGCGGAACTCGATGTGGATGCCGCTCGCCGGCACGATCCGCCCGAGGAGCAGCGCCTTGTCGTCGGGCGCCACCTGCCAGACGGTCGCCGTCGCCTCGAACTCCGTCGCGACCTGTTGCAGGCGCGGCTGGAGCAGCTCCACGTCCGAGCGGTTGAGGAGCGGGCGCGCCACCTCCAAGAGGCCGAGGCCGAGGCGGTAGGTCTTGGTGTCCGGCACCAGCGCGACGAAGCCCTCGTGCACCAGGGTGCGCAGGATGTTGAGCGTGGTCGAGGGGCTGACCCCGGCGGCCCGCGCGATCGCCGTGACGCCCAGCGCCTCGCGCGCGCCCGCGACCGCCCGCAGGATCGCCGCGGCCTGCGCCACCGCCCCGACCTCGCGGCCGACCTCCATCACGCTCACCCGCTCGCCGGCCGCCTCGCCCCGCTCGTTCGCACCGCTGCCCTGCACCCCCGACCCCCTTGCCGTGTCTGGCGTTTACGGTACAGAATAGCGTTCAGCGGACGGAATGAAAACGATGATCCGCGCGCGGCCCGCGAAGACCGGGCACGCACATCATGGGAGGACCAGGATGGCACGGACCCGACGGGCCCGGACGGCGCCCGGTGCCGGCATGCGCCGCGCCGGCGCGACGCTGAGGGCGCTCTGCGCCGCGACCGCGCTTCTCAGCCCTCTCGCCTCCGCGGCCCGCGCCGAGGGCGACGTGCTGCGGATCGGCATCATCACCGACATGAGCGGCCAGTACAGCGAGGGCAACGGCGAGGGCTCGGTCGCCGCCGCCCAGATCGCCGTCGAGGATTTCGGCCCGACGGTTCTGGGCAAGCGGATCGAGATCATCTCGGCCGACCACCAGAACAAGCCCGACATCGCCTCCACCATCGTGCGCAACTGGATCGACACGAAGGGCGTCGACGTGGTGGCGGAGGGGGTGAATTCCGCGGTCGCCCTCGCGGTCCAGGCGGTGACCCGCGAACGCAACAAGATCTTCCTGATCTCGGGTGCCGGCTCCTCGGACCTCACCGGCAAGTCGTGCTCGCCGACCAGCGTGCAATGGACCTACGACACCTACGCCTCGTCGAACGCCACCGCCAAGGCGCTGGTCGCCCGCGGCGCCAAGTCCTGGTATTTCCTCACCGCCGACTACGCCTTCGGCCACGCGCTCGAGCGCGACGCGACCCGGGCGGTCGAGGCGGCAGGCGGCAAGGTGGTCGGCAAGGTCCGCCACCCGTTCAACAATCCCGACTTCTCGTCCTTCCTGCTCCAGGCGCAATCCTCGCCCGCGCAGGTGGTCGCGCTCGCCAATGCGGGCAGCGATTTCGCCAACGCGATCAAGCAGGCGCATGAATTCGGCCTGTCCCAGTCCGACAAGATCATGGCGGCGCTCCAGGTGACGCTGACCGATTCCGCCTCGCTGGGCCTCGAGGTAGTGCAGGGCGCGCTGTTCACCGACAGCTTCTACTGGGACCGCACGCCGGAGACCCGGGCCTATGCCGAGCGGTTCTACGCCCGCCGCAAGGCGATGCCGACCGCCTACCAGGCCGGGGTGACCTCGGCGCTCACCCATTACCTGAAGGCGGTGCAGGCCGCCGGCACCACCGACTCCGCCACCGTGATGGCGAAGATGCGCGCCACACCCGTCAACGACTTCTTCGCGCAAGGCGGCAAGGTCCGGGTCGACGGCCGCATGGTCCACGACATGTACCTGATGCGCTTCAAGAAGCCGTCCCAGTCGAAGGGCAAGTGGGACCTCTACGAGCTCGTCGCCACGGTGCCGGGCGACGAGGCGTTCCGGCCGCTCAGCGAAGGCGGATGCCCGTATGTCCAGAACTGACGCCGATCTGGCTCCTCTCGTCCGCCCCGGCGCGGTCGCGATCATCGGCGCCTCCGCCGACCCGACCCGCATCGGCGGCCGGCCGATCGCCTACATGCTGCGCGCGGGTTTTCAGGGCGCGATCCTGCCGGTGAACCCGAACCGGGCCGAGGTGCAGGGCCTGCCCTGCTACCCCTCGGTGGCGGCCCTGCCGCTTGTGCCCGACGTCGCGGTGGTGGCGGTGCCGGGCGCGGCGGCGCTCCAAGCGGTGGAGGAACTGGGCGCCCGCGGCACGCGCTTTGCCGTGATGTTCACGGCGGGCTACGCCGAGGTCGGGGAGGTGGGGGCGCAAGCGGCCCTCGTCGCTGCGGCGCGGCGGCACGGGATGCGGCTTCTCGGTCCCAACTGCCTCGGCCTGTTCAACGCGGCGTCCGGCTTCTACCCGATCTTCACCGCCTCGCTCGAGGGCGGGTTGCCGCTGCCGGGACGGATCGGCATCGCCAGCCAGTCGGGGGCCTACGGCACCCACCTCTTCGCCGCCTGCCGGGCGCGGGGCATCGGCACCGGGATGCTGATCACCACCGGCAACGAGGCCGACCTCGCGGTCGCCGACGCGATCGGCTGGATGACCCGGGACGACGACCTCGACGTCATCATGGCCTATGTCGAGGGGGTGCAGGACGGGCCGGCCTTCGCCGGGGCCCTGGCGGCGGCCCGGCGGGCAAAGAAGCCCGTGATCCTGATGAAGGTCGGGCGCAGCGCGGTCGGCAGCGCGGCGGCGCAGTCGCACACCGCCTCGATCGCCGGCAACGACGCGATTTTTTCCGCGGTGCTCGCCGAGCACGGCGCGATTCGGGCCCGCTCGACGGAGGAACTGATCGACATCGCCTACGCGGCGACGCGGCGGATCTACCCGGTGCCCAATACCCTCGGGGTCATCACCATCTCGGGCGGCGCCGGCGTGCTGATCTCGGATGCCGCCGAGGCCGCCGGCCTGCCGATGCCGCCGATGCCCGAGGACGCGCAAGCGCGCCTCAAGGCGATCCTGCCGATCGCCTCGCCCCTCAACCCGGTCGATTGCACCGCCCAGGCCTTCAACGACCTGTCGCTGATCGGCCGCTTCACCGAATCGATGATCGCCGACGGCGGCTATTCCTCGATCCTCGCCTTCTTCACCCAGATCGGCGGCGCCCCCAGCATGGCGCCGGCGATCCGCACCCAGCTCAACGCCGTCAAGGCGCGCCACCCCGACCGGCTCTACGCCCTGTCGGTCCTCGCCCCCGAGGAGCGCAACCGGGAATACGAGGCCGACGGCTACCTGCTCTACGAGGACCCGGCCCGGGCGGTGGTCGCCCTCGACGCGATGGGCCGCCTCGGCACGAGCTTTTCGGAGTCGGAGCCGGCCGTACCGCCGGTGGGCGAGCCCGTCCGGCTGCCCGAGGCGACGCCGAGCGAGGCCGAGGCCAAGCGCCTGCTCGCCGCCTACGGAATCGCCACGGTGCCGGAGGCGGTGTGCGCCGATGCCGAGGCGGCGGTGGCGGCGGCGGAGTCGTTCGGCTTCCCGGTCGTGATGAAGATCCTGTCGCCGGACATCCTGCACAAGACCGAGATCGGCGGCGTGCTCCTCGACGTCGCCGATGCCGAGGCGGTCCGGCGCGGCCACGCCACGCTTCTCGCGCGCGGGGCCCGGCACGCCCCTGCGGCCCGGATCGAGGGCGTGCTGGTGGCGCGCCAGATCAAGGGCGCGGTCGAGTGCATCATGGGCATCCAGCGCGACCCGGTCTTCGGCCCGGTGGCGATGGTCGGCCTCGGCGGGGTCTTCGTCGAGGTGATGCGCGACGTGGTCTTCCGCCGCTGCCCCTTCGGCGAGGACGTCGCCGAGGCGATGATCCGCTCGATCAAGGCCGCACCCCTGCTCACCGGTGCCCGCGGCCGGCCGCCTTGCGACATCGCGGCGCTCGCCCGGATGCTGTCGCGCCTCTCGGTCTTCGCGGCGGCAGCCGGGCCGCGGCTCGCCTCCATCGACCTCAACCCGGTCTTCGCCCTGCCGGAGGGGGCTTTTGCGGCGGACGCGGTGATCGAAGTGGGGGAGGCGGGGTAATGGGGCTGGCGGGCTTGAGCTGGAGCGCGCCCCCGACCCCTCCCCCCTCTGCGGAGGAGGGTGCCCGGCGGATGCCGGGCGGGAGAGGGGAACCACGCTTCCGGAGAGGTCGCGACCGACGTGAAGGACGCCATGTCCTTCAGCGTCGCGCTGCCCCTCTCCCGGCCTGCTCCGCAGGCCACCCTCCCCCGCAGAGGGGAGAGGGGGTAGGCGGCGGTGCCTCCGCAGGTGCGCCATGACCGACCCCACCCGCATCCCCGTCATCGTCGGCGTCGGCGAGGTCGCCGACCGGCCCGACGCCCCCGGCCGCCACCCGATCGGCCCCGAGCCCGCCGCCCTGATGGCCGAGGCCCTGGCCCGCGCCGACGCGGATGCCGGCGGCGGCTGGCTCTCCCGCGTCGCCTCCCTCGACGTCGTCAACGCGGTCTCCTGGCCCTATGCCGACCTGCCCGCCCGCGTCGCCGAATTGATCGGCCACCGCCCGGCCCGCCTCGCCTACGGCCCGGTCGGCGGCGAGACGCCGGTGCGCTTCCTGCACGAGGCGGCGCGGCGCATCGCCTGCGGCGAGGCCGAGGTCGCGGCCCTGTGCAGCGGCGAGGCGGAGCACAGCGCGGGCGCCGCGCGCCGGGCCGGCCTGAAGCCCGAACGGGACGCCGCCCCGCCCTGGACCGCGCCGGATCCCGCCTGGACCAACCCGCGGGCGCGCGACTATCTCCATCCCCAGGCCCTGCGCCACGGCCTGTCGCAGCCGGTGGTCGTCTATCCCCTCTACGAGACCGCGCTCCAGGCCGCCTGGGGCCAGACCCCGCGCCAGGGCCGCGACGAATCGGCGTCTCTCGGCGCCGCGATGTCCCGCGTCGCGGCGGAGAACCCGTCCGGGTGGCTGCGCCGCCCGTTCACGGCCGACGAGATCGCGACCCCGTCCGCCGCCAACCGGCCGATCGCCTGGCCCTATCCGAAGCTGATGGTGGCGAACCCCGTGGTGAACCAGGCCGCCGCCCTGATCGTCACGAGCCTGGCGCTGGCCCGCGCCGCCGGCCTCCCCGAGCACCGCCTGGTCCCGATCGGCCCCGGAACCTCTGCGAGCGAGCCGCGGGACTGGCTGTCGCGCGACCGCTTCGACCACGCGCCGGCGCAGGACGCGGTGCTGGCCGAGACCCTGCGCCGGGCCGGCCTCACCCCCGCCGACCTCGCGGCGATCGAGCTCTACAGCTGCTTTCCCTGCGTGCCCAAGATGGCACGCCGCAGCCTCGGTCTGCCGGCGGAGACCGTGCCGACCGTGGCGGGCGGGCTGACCTTCTTCGGCGCGCCGCTCAACGGCTACATGGCGCACGCCGCCTGCGCGATGGTCCGCCGCCTGCGTGACGCGCCGGGGGCGTCGGGGCTGCTCTACGGCCAGGGCGAGTTCGTGACCAAGCACCACGCCCTGGTGCTCGGCGGTCCTCCCCGCGCGCCCGACGAGGCGCCGGTCTCGGTCCAGGATGAGGCGGATCGCCGCCGCGGGCCCGTGCCGCCGGTCCTCGAAGCGGCGACGGGCCGCGCCATCGTCGAGACCCACACCGTGCTGTTCGACCGCGCGGGCGCGCCCGATCGCGGCGTCGTGGTGCTGCGCCAGGGCGAAGCGCGGCTGCTGGCCCGGGTGCCCGCGGCCGACCGCGCGAGCCTGGCCCTACTGACCGACCTCGAAAGCTCTCCCGTCGGGCGCGAGGGCACCCTGCGCACGGCCCCCGACGGGCTCCTCGAATGGGAGGCGGCGTGATGGCGGATCCGGTCCTCGTCGAGCGCGACGGCGATCACGTCGCGGTCGTGACGCTGAACCGGCCGGCGGCCCGCAACGCCGTCGACCCGGGCCTCGCCCGTGCCCTCGCGCGGGCGGTGGCCGAGACCGAGGCCGACGACGCGGTCCGCGCCGTGGTGCTCGCTGGGTCAGGCCCCGTCTTCTGCGCCGGGGCCGACCTGAAGGTCGTCGCCGCGGGCGGCGCCGACGATCTCTGGACGGAGACAGGCGGGTTCGCCGGCTTCGTCCACGCGGCGCGGGCCAAGCCCTGGATCGCCGCCGTGGACGGGCCTGCGCTTGCCGGCGGCTGCGAGATCGCGCTCGCCTGCGAGCTGATCGTCGCCGGGGAGGGGGCGAGCTTCGGCCTGCCGGAGGTGACCCGCGGCCTCGTCGCGGCGGCGGGCGGCCTCTACCGGCTGCCGCGGGCCCTGCCGCGGGCGGTCGCCCTCGAACTGATCCTGACCGGCGGGCGGCTGGAGGCGGCCCGCGCCCACGCGCTCGGCCTCGTCAACCGGCTGGCGGCGCCGGGCGCGGCCCGGGACGAGGCGGTGGCGCTGGCGCACACGATCGCCGGCAACGCCCCGCTCGCCGTGCGCGAGAGCCTCGCCGTCGCGCGGCTGGCGCCCGACACCGACGAGGCGGGATTGCGCGCCGCGAGCGCCGCCGCCCGCGCCCGGGTCCAGGCCTCCGAGGATTATCGCGAGGGCCCGCGGGCCTTCGTCGAGAAGCGCCCGCCGCGTTGGACGGGGCGGTGAAGCAAGGGAGAAACCCCATGGGCATGCTGGACGGCAAGGTCGCGCTCGTCACCGGGGCCGGCGGCGGCATCGGGCGGGAGATCGCGCTCGCCATGGCGCTCGCCGGCGCCAAGGTGGTGGTCAACGACGTCGGCGCCAGCTTGAGCGGCCTCGGTGAGACCTCGGCGACGCCGGGCGAGCAGACCCGAGCCATCATCGAGCAGCGCGGCGGGCAAGCCGTGGTCAACACCGACACGGTGGCCGAGTGGGACGCCGCGCAACGCATCGTCGCCACGGCGCTGGACGCCTTCGGGCGCCTCGACATCGTGGTCAACAATGCCGGCATCCTGCGCGACCAGATCTTCCACAAGATGACCCCCGAGGAGTGGCTGTCGGTCATCAACGTCCACCTCAACGGCAGCTTCTTCGTCTCCCGCGCCGCCGCCGAGATTTTCCGGCGCCAGAACGGGGGTGCTTACGTCCACATGACCTCGACCTCGGGGCTGATCGGCAATATCGGACAGGCGAATTACTCCGCGGCCAAGCTCGGCGTCGCCGCCCTGTCGAAGTCGATCGCCCTCGACATGGGCCGGTTCGGCGTGCGCTCGAACTGCATCGCGCCCTTCGCCTGGAGCCGGATGACGAGCTCGATCCCCGCCGAGACCCCGGAGCAGAAGGCCCGCGTCGCCAAGCTCCAGGCGATGGGGCCGGAGAAGAACGCGCCGCTCGCGGTCTTCCTCGCCTCCGATGAGGCGAACCACGTCACCGGCCAGATCTTCGCCGCCCGCCACAACGAGTTGTTCGTCTTCAACCATCCCCGCCCGGTGCGCGGCGTGCACCGCTCTGAGGGCTGGACGCCGGAGACCATCGCCGAGCACGGCATGCCGGCGCTGTCGGGCCACCTCGCCCCCCTCGACCGCAGCCCCGACGTGTTTTCCTGGGACCCGGTGTGACCATGACGATCAACGGACGCGCCCACATCGCCGGGGCCTACGAGCACCCGACGCGCAAGGCCCCGGACAAGTCCGTGGCCCAGCTCCATGCCGAATCCGCCGCCGGCGCGCTGGCGGATGCCGGCCTCACCAAGGACGACGTCGACGGCTATTTCTGCGCCGGCGATGCGCCGGGCCTCGGGCCGCTGGCGATGGCCGACTACATGAACCTCAAGCTCCGCCACCTCGACAGCACCGATCTGGGCGGCGCCTCCTACATCGCCCACGTCGCCCACGCGGCGCAGGCCATCGCGATGGGGAAGTGCAACGTCGCGCTGATCACCCTCGCCGGCCGTCCGCGAAGCGCCGGGCATTCCGGCACCGCCGCCCGGCCCGTCATCGCCGACGCGCCGGACAGCCCGTGGGAGACCCCGTTCGGCCCGACCACGGTCAACCTCTACGCTTTGTGCGCGCGCCGGCACATGCATGAGTTCGGCACGACGTCCGAGCAGCTCGCCTGGATCAAAGTCGCGGCCTCGCACCACGCGCAGCACAATTCCCACGCCATGCTGCGCGACGTGGTGAGCGTCGCGGATGTCTTGGCCTCACCGATGGTCGCCGATCCGCTGCACCGGCTCGATTGCTGCGTCGTCAGCGACGGCGGCGGGGCGCTGGTGGTGGTGCGGCCGGAGATCGCCCGGCGCCTGAAGCGCCCGCTGGTGCGGGTGATGGGGGCGGGCGAGGCCCATAAGGGCCAGCTCGGCGGCGAGGTCGACCTGACCTATTCGGCGGCGCGCCACTCGGGCCCCGCGGCCTTCGCGGAGGCCGGGGTGACGCCGGCCGACATCAAGTACGCCTCGATCTACGACAGTTTCACCATCACGGTGCTGATGCAGCTCGAGGATCTGGGCTTCTGCGCGAAGGGGGAGGGGGGCCGTTTCGTCGCCGACGGCAACCTGATCTCCGGGACCGGCAAGCTGCCGTTCAACACCGATGGCGGCGGCCTGTGCAACAACCACCCGGCGAACCGGGGCGGCATCACCAAGGTGATCGAGGCGGTGCGCCAATTGCGCGGCGAGGCCCATCCGGCCGTGCAGGTGAAGAACTGCGACCTCGCCGTCGCAACTGGGATCGGCGGCCTGCTCGGCAGCCGCCACGGCGCCGCGACCCTGGTGCTGGGTAGGGAGTGAGACGATGACCCTGATCCCCTTGCGCGACGGCGACTGGCCCGATCCGCCCGCCAGCCCCGAAGCCGCGCCCTTCGTGGCGGCGGCGAAGGAAGGCCGGTTCCTGCTGCGCCGCTGCACGGCCTGCGGCAAGGCGCATTGGTATCCGCGCACGCTCTGCCCGTTCTGCCTCGGCGAGACCGCCTGGGAGGAGGCCTCGGGCGAGGGCACGATCTACAGCTACACGGTCCTCGCCCGCGAGGACCCGCCGCGCGCGATCGCCTACGTCACCCTGGCGGAGGGGCCGACGCTGCTGACGAGCCTCGTCGAGTGCCAGGCGGACGGGCTCGCGATCGGGCAGCCGGTGCGGCTGGTCTTCGCGGCGTCGAAGAACGGGACGCCGGTGCCATGCTTCCGGCCGGTGGGGGATTTGTCTGAGGCGCCGTCGGAAGCGTGAGGGCAGGGCGAACGGTGGTTCGGTCTTCCGGCCGGTGCAGACCAGGGCCGTCCGGGGAAAGAAATGGCGCGGGCTTTTCCCCTCCCCCCTCTGCGGGGGAGGGTGGCCTGCGGAGCAGGCCGGGAGAGGGGACGCCGCTTCGGAGAGGACTGAGCCGTTTTGAAGCGCGCGGGCTGAATCAGCGTCGCGCTGCCCCTCTCCCGCCCCGCATCCGCGGGGCACCCTCCCCCGCAGAGAGGGGAGGGAAGAAGCCCGCGCTTCAATCTTTTCAGACATCTCTGCGCGGCGAGGACCCGCACCCCTCAAACCCCGCGCAGCAACCCCGCCAGCTCCTCCGACAGCCCCACGCTTTCGGTCCGCGGCAGCGTCGCGCGCGCGCCGGCGAGGCCCGCCGCGGCCATCACCGCCTGCGCCCCGGCCTCGACCGAGCAGATCACCGGCACGTCCACTTGCGGCTGCACCCGCTCGGCGAGGCCCGCCAAGGCCGCGCCGCCGAGCACCACCACGTCGGCGCCGTCGATCTCGGCGGAGGAGCGGCAGGCCTCGGCCAGGCGGCCGAGGGCGGCGTCGGGGTCGCGGGCGATCTCGCCGCCGGTCGGGGCCACGGTGCGGATGCCGGCGAGGCGCTCGGTGAGGCCGAGCATCGCCACGAACTCGGTCAGCATCGGCTTCCACAGCACGCCGCCGGTGACGATGCCGATGCGCCGGCCCCGGGTGCAGGCGAGGTGCAGCGCGCCCTCCGCCATGCCGACGACCGGCACCGGCGAGACCTCCTTGAGGGCGAGCAAGCCCGGATCGCCGAAGCAGGCGAGGTAGACCGCGTCGCACCCCGTCACATGCGCCGCCAGCGCGTCGAGGGCGGCGTGGCCGGCGATGGCCGCCGCGGCGCGGCTGGAAATATAGCGGGCGCCGAACCGGCCGGTGGCCGGCACGATCTCGGCCGGGATCAGGCGCCGCACATGCGCGGCCGCCTGCGCGGTGACGGCCTCGGTGGTGTTGGGGTTGATGAGCAGGATGCGCATGCGGTCGGTCTCCCGGCGCATCCCGCCTATCACGCCGCTACTTCTCGACGAAGGCCTTCTCGATCACGTAGTGGCCGGCCTCGCCGTGGTTGCCCTCGACGTAGTCGGCGCCCGCCAGCAGGTCGCGGGTGTCGCGGATCATGTCGGGGCTGCCGCAGAGCATGAAGCGGTCGGCCTCCCGCGTCATCATCGGCAGGCCGATATCGGCGAAGAGCTTGCCGGACGTCATCAGGTCGGTGATGCGGCCGCGGTTGCGGAACGGCTCGCGGGTCACGGTCGGGTAGTAGATCAGCTGGTCGCGGACCATGTCGCCGATCAGCTCGTGGTTCGGCAGCGTCTCGGTGATCGTCTCGCCGTAGGCGAGCTCCTGGACGTGGCGGCAGCCATGAACCAGGATCACCTTCTCGAAGCGCTCGTAGGTTTCCGGGTCCTTGATGATCGCCAGGAACGGCGCGAGGCCGGTGCCGGTGCCGAGCAGGTAGAGGTGCCGGCCGGGCATCAGGTTGTCGAGCACCAGGGTGCCGGTGGCCTTGCGGCTGACCACGATCGGGTCGCCGACCTTCAGGTGCTGCAGCTTCGAGGTGAGCGGGCCGTTGGCCACCTTGATGGAGAAGAACTCCAGCTCGTCCTCGTAATTGGCGCTGACCACGCTGTAGGCCCGCAGGAGGGGCTTCGCGCCCTCGCCCTTGAGGCCGATCATGGTGAACTCGCCGTTGCGGAAACGGAACGACGGGTCGCGGGTGGTGCGGAAGCTGAAGAGCGAATCCGTCCAGTGATGGACGGACAGGACGCGCTCCTCGTTGAAGTTGCTCATCGTGCCAGGAATCCTGAAGGCGTTCGACGGGTCGGCGGTTCTCGATTTGGGAGAGGTCATCTCGCAGGTGCGGCATCGCCGTCAAGGCGTCGCCGCACAAGCGAGGTCTGCGTGGCCGTCACGCCGCAGGGACAACCGGCTGTTCTTCGGAATGCTTCCAGCGTGTTCGCGCCAGGCAAGACCTCCGGGATGCATGCACGCCGTCCCGGTCGCGGGCGCCCGGCGGCAGACGGCTTGCACCGCGACCGGCCTGCCGCCATGACGGGCGCCTATACTCCCCACCCCCTCTTTGCGGCGAGGCCGGCATGATCGAAGCGGCGATGATCTGGAACGAGCCCAACAACAAGTCGCACTGGGATCCCGAGATCGATCCGGGCTGGTCGCTCTTTTCCGAGACGCTGGCTTGCGCGGCGCGGGCGGTGAAGGCGGAGGCGGCGCACCTGCCGACGGTGCTGGGCGGCATCTCGCCGATCGACCCGACCTTCATCCGGATGCTCGACGAGCGGCGTGCCCTCGACCACGTCGACGTGGTGGCGGTGCACGGCTTTCCCCTCGACTGGAACCTCTGGCAGATCGACGAGTGGCCGAAGAAGATCGCCGAGATCCGCGCGGTGACGGACAAGCCGATCTGGGTCACCGAGGTCGGCGTCTCGACCTTCGGGGCCGAGGAGGTCCAGGTCTTCGGGCTCGACCGCACCGCCGCATTGCTCGTCGGCCGGGCGCCGCGGATCCACTGGTACAGCCTCTACGACCTGCCGCAGGCCTGGGGCGCCACCACCCGGCACCGGGAGGCGGAGGGCTCCTCCTACTACCGCCACTTCTATATGGGGCTGTTGCGCGAGGACGGCACGCCGAAGCCGGCGCTCGAGCATTTCGCCCGCCACACCCCGGCGCTGGGCCTCTGCCAGTGGTTCCACTACCAGGATCACCGCCTCGACGAGGCGGTGGCCTGGATGCGGCGGCTCGGGGTGACCTACTTGCGCACCGGCCTGTCCTGGGCCGATTCGTTCCGGCCGGATGCCCTCGACTGGTTCGACCGGCAGATGGAGGCCCTCGCGGAGTTCGACGTGACCGTGACCTTCTGCTTCACCCCCGAGCACCGGGGCATCGCCCCCCACCACACCAGCCCGCCCCAGGTGAAGGAGGAATTCGCCGAGTTCTGCGCCGCGATGGTCCGGCGCTATGCCGGGATGATCCGGCCCGGGCCGGCCCTTGGGCCGCAGCCGGCGATCTGACCCGCGATGACGGCCCTCGCCCCGACCTCGCCGGCCGCTCAAAGCTTCCTGGCGGCCCTCGCCGATCCGGCCTGCGGGCCGGTTCCGGCGGATCACGTCGCGCTCGTCGTCGCCCACCCGGACGACGAGAGCATCGGCTGCGGCGCCCAGCTGCCGCGCCTCTCCGGCCTCACGGTGATCCACGCCACCGACGGCGCGCCCCGCGACGGGCGGGACGCCGCGCGCCGCGGCTTTCCCGATCCCGCTGCCTACGCGGCCGCCCGCGCCCGGGAACTCGACGCGGCCCTGACCCTCGCGCGGATTCCGCCGGCGCGGCGCATCGCGCTGGGCTACCCCGACGGGGGCGTGGCGGAGGCGATCGCGCCGCTCGCCCGGCAGCTGGCCGATCTCTTCGCGGCGCGCGGCATCACCGTGGCGCTGACGCACGCCCATGAGGGCGGCCACCCGGACCACGACGCCGTGGCCCTCGGTCTCAGGGGCGCCCGCCGGCTCGTCGGGCCGGAGCGCCTCGCGGTGATCGAGATGCCGTTCTACCATGCCGGCCCGGACGGGTTCGACGCCGGCAGCTTCCTGGTCACCGACTTCTTGGCCACCGACTTCTTGGCCACCGACCCGCCGCGCCGGGCGATCGCGCTCCATCTCGATCCGGAGGATTGCGCCTTCAAGGCCGCGCTCTTCGCCGCCCATGCCAGCCAGGCCGCGACCCTGAACCAGATCCCGATCGCGCTGGAACGTTTTCGCGAGGCGCCGGAGGGCGGGTTCGGGGTGCTGCCGAATGGCGGGCGGCTGCTCTACGGAGCCTCGGGCGCCGGCCCGACCGGGGAGCGGTTCCGGGCGCTGGCCGAGGCGGCCGAGCGGGAGATCGGCTAAACGGTCAGTGCCCGCTGCCCGCCGGCATCGCGCGGTAGAACGCGACGACGTCGCGATAATCCTGATCGACCGGCGCGACCGGCACGGCAAGCCGCAAACCCAGGCCCGCGAGGCCGGTGAGGATGGCGAGGACGAGGCAGGCGCGCAGCGACATGGAAGGGGACATGGCGGGGGGGTGCCAGAAACGCCGTCCGGCGTAAAGCGGCCTCCTCGCAGCGACCCGTCCGCGCAGCCACCGCGAAAACAGGTACGGCCGGGCCGATCCACGGCCTTGAGCGGAGCGAGGGGGCGGAGCTCAACTCAAGGTCGCGGCCGGCCCGGCCGCATGTCCAGCAACCTACCGGAGGGGTGATGAATGTCAACATTCGTCACTCGCCAGCAGCGCCCCGATGGTGCCCGGTGTGCGCCAGCGCACAAAGTCGTTTCGTATTCAAATCTTTCCAATTTCTTGCTCTTGAATGTCGGCGGCGCTCACCGGGCTGGTCCATGGAGCCGGTCGGCGGCGGAAATATCGGACTCTTCGCTGTGACGTTGCGGCGGATACGGCCGAGGTTCGACGCCATTGCTGCCGAGGCTCGCGGGTCGGCGGGTCTCGACACCTGCCGACCCCCGCATCAGGTCTCGCAGACGGAACGTCCCGGCGACGGGCCGTCCGCCGTCGATCTGTCGCGAGAGAAATAATCAAGCCCCGATCGTTGCCGCGAGCGCGTCCTCGATCAGGCCCGAGCGGGTCAGGCCCCGTGCCTGGGCGGCCTCGTCGGCCTGACGCAGCAAGCCCTTGTCGATCGTGATGTTGACTCGCACCCGCTCACCCGTCAGGGCGCGCGGGGTGATGAGCTGGAGCGTCGCTCCCTGCCGCTCCTCGGCCCAGTCCGGATCGGCCAGGATGGTCTCGTAGCTGCGCGCGACCGGGAGAGCCTCGCCGTCCGCCCGCATGGACCCGAGATGGAGCGAGAGAGCTTCCCGGCCCGCCTCGACAGCTGACGCGAAGGTCTCTCCGCAACTGGCACAGCCCGGTACGTCCGGGAAGACGACCGCATATTCCCCGCTGCTGTCGGGCGGCTGGATGATGGCGATGTATCCCTGCATCTGGCGCGTCTCCCGATGCGGCGCGGGTCCCGAGTGTCCGCAAGGATGGATGTTTGGAGCCGGCCGCTTGAGAGCCTGTCTGATTGCCCCAACGGTATCAACGCTCTCCATCGTCATCCCGGGGCTCGCCGAAGGCGAGAACCCGGGATCCATAGCCGTTGACGTTGGAGAAAAAGTCAGTTCGGTTACCTCTTCATCCTGCACTGTCAGCGGTTATGGATCCCGGGTTCCGCTGCGCGGCCCCGGGATGACACGGAGGGTTGCAGTTCGGTCCGCCAACCCGAGAGGATCGATCGGAGATCATCGTCCGATGCGGGATGCCGTGCCCGGAGGCGGACGCAAAAACGGCCCCGCCGCGTCGCCGCGGCGGGGCCGGTGATCAAGGATCGGTGCTCGCCGACCGCTGCCAGCGTCAGGCCGCCTGGATGTCGCGCAGGAAGCCGTCGACCTCCTGCTTCACGGTGAGGGACTGCGTGGCGAGGTCGGCGGCGGCCATCAGCACCTGGGAGGCGGCGCTGCCGGTCTCGCCGGCGGAGCCGAGGACGTCGGTCATCGCGGCGGTCACGTCCTGGGTGCTGCGCGCCGCCTGCGAGGCGTTGCGCGAGATCTCGGCGGTGGCGGCGGTCTGCTCCGTCACCGTCGCGGCGATCATGCCGCTGATCTCGTTGATCGTCGCGATGGTCTGGCCGATCTGCCCGATGGCGCCCGCCGCCTGGCCGGTGGCCGCCTGGATCGCGTTGATCTGCCCGCCGATCTCCACGGTCGCCCGGGAGGTCTGGGCGGCGAGCTCCTTCACCTCGGCGGCGACCACCGCGAAGCCGCGGCCGGCGGCTCCGGCGCGGGCCGCCTCGATCGTGGCGTTCAGCGCCAGGAGGTTGGTCTGGTCGGCGATGGCGGTGATCGTCGCGACGGCGGCGCCGATCTGCGTGGCGGCGGCGCTCAGGCTCGTCATCGCGGCATCGGTCGCCGCGGCCTCGCGGGTGGCGTTGCCCGCGACCTCGTTCGAGCGCAGCACCTGCCGCTCGATCTCCTGGAGCGAACTCACCATCTCCTCGGCGGCGGCCGCGACCATCTGGACGTTGGCCGAGGTCTGCTCGGCGGTTGCGCTGGAGGCCTGCGCCTGGGCGCTGGTGGCGTCGGCGACGCCCGTCATGGTGCGGGCCGTGACGTCGAGTTCGGTCGCGGCCGAGGTGACGATCTCGAGCGAGCCCGCCACCCGGTGCTGGAAGCCCCGCACCAGCTGGTCGACCCGGTCGGCGCGGCGCTGGCGGGCGGATTGCTCGTCGCGCTGCTGCGCCTCCAGCTGCTCGCGGGCGATGGCGTTCTGGCGGAAGATCTCGACGGCTTCGGCCATCTCCCCCATCTCGTCGCGGGAATCGCGGGAGGGCACGGCGAGGTCGGTCTCTCCTTGCGCCAGCCGCTTCATCGCGGCGGTCATCCCGCCGATCGGCCCGACGATGCTGCGGGCGATCAGGATCGCGAGGCCGGCGCCGAGGGACAGGGCGACGGCGATCAGGACGAGCTGAATCGTCCGCGTCCGGGCCGTCATCGCCTGGGTCTCGGCGGCGATCTCGCGGACCGCGGCCTCGACCTTGGCCCGCACCGTCCGGGTGGCCTGGTCGATCGCCGTCACCCGCGGCTTGATGCCGGCGTCGTAGGCCTGCCGGCTCTCGCCCGCGGCGGCGGTATAGGCCTGGAAGGCGGTGACGTAGGCGGCCAGCGCCTGCTCGGTCGCCCGGATCGCCGGCGCGAAGGCGCCGGCGGCGTCGCCGCCGCGCAGGGTCTTGAGGGCGGCCTCGGCCTTGGCCGCATTGGTCGCGAAGGTCGCCGGGCCGTTCGGGTCCTGCGTCGCCAGGAAGCGCCAGTTGGCGACCCGGACCAGCAGCACGGCGCTCTCGGTCGCGGCGGCCTGGAGCACCTGCGCCTCGCTCGCGCGGGCGCGCATCTCGGCCACCATCGCGGTGCTCGCGCGGGTCAGCTCGTCGCCGCCCTTGAACAGCTTGTCCTTGGCCTCGGCCATGCTGCGCCCCGCCGCCTCCAGGCGCTGCAGGTCGGGCTTCAGGTCGCGGGCCCGGTCGCGGATCTCGCCGTAGAGCCGGCGGCGGTCCTCGGCGATCGCCCGGCTGGCCATGAGGTCGCCGGCCTCCTCGATCGAGCGGCGCTCCCCGTCGATGCCCGCGATCAGCTCCGGCCGCGGCGAGAGCCGGTACTGCTCGGCCAGGCCCGACATCGTGCTCGTCGACCCGGTCACGGCGAGGGCGGAGCGCGACAGGTCGTCGAGCAGCGCCCGGCGCTCGTACTGCTCGGTGAGGCCGGCCTGCTGGTAGATCGAGAAGCCGCCCAAGGAGGCGGCGATGATCATCAAGGACGCGAACCCGACGTAGAGGCGGGATCGGACGGTCAGCCTGCGCAACATACCATTACCCGAATGCAATTATATTCGTGTGGTGTATGTAAATATTACTAATTGCTGGTTAAGACATGACCTGGCGTTTAACGCTACGACGGATGGCGTGGATACCGCAATTTCAGGTTGTGAGCACGTTCCCGACTTCGATCACGCTGCCGTGGTCAGGGGAAGCCGGCGCCACCCCGCCTCAATGACTCCGCTCCGCCCCATGGCGGTCCGGTCGCACGGTGCGAGCGGCGATGCGGGCGACGCGCGACCGAAGGCGGCCGCGCCTCACCCCGGCACGATCCCCTCCGGCAGCCCGGCGGCGTGCTCCGCGATGTCTCCGGCGCGGGTGATCCACACCCCGTCGCGGTGTTGCGCGATATGCGCCAGCGCCCGGCGCAGCGGCCGCAGCCGGTGCGGCTGGCCGACGAGGTAGGGATGGAGCGCGATGCCCATCACCAGCGGCGCGGCCGACGCCGCGGCGCGCATCTCCTCGAAGGTGTCGACGATCATCTCGGCGAATTGCGCGCCCGAATCCTTGCGCCCGACGATGGAGGGGATGTCGTTCAGCTCCTGCGGATAGGGCACCGAGAGGATGCGCCCGCCGCCACGGGTGGAGAACCAGGTCGGCTGGTCGTCGTGGCACCAGTCGAGGAGGTAGCGGTAGCCGGCCTCCGCCAGCAGGTCCGGGGTCGTGCGGCTCTGCGAGATCCAGGGGCCGAGCCAGCCCGCCGGGGGCCGGCCCTCCTCCCGGGTCAGGGTCGCGGTGGCCTCGGCGATCAGGGCCCGCTCCTCGTCCTCGGCCAAGGTGCCCTGGCGCTCGGCGTTGCTGCGGCCGTGCCCCACCACCTCGTCGCCGCGGGCGCGAAAAACGTCCATCAGGCCGGGGCACTCGGCATAGATGCGGCTGTTGACCAGCACCGAGGCCGGCAGGGACAGGCCGTCGAACAATTCGGCGAGGCGAAAGACCCCGACGCGGTTGCCCCAGTCGCGCCAGGCGTAGTTCAGCACGTCCGGCTGCGGCCCGCCCGGGGCCAGCTCGGCCCCGAGCCCGCCGCCGAAATCGAAGCACTCGACGTTGAGGGCGACGTAGACCGCCAGCCGCCTGCCCTCCGGCCAGTCGTAGGCGGGGCGCCGCGGCAGGGGGCTGTAGGCGTAGCGCCCGTGCGGCTGCACCGGCGGGCGGGCCTCGTCGCTCATCCGTGTCTCCGTGGTCTCAAGGCTGTTTCGCGGGCGGCTCCGCCGGGGCGGCGGGCAGGAGGATGCCCGGGGCGACCGTGCCCTCGGGACCGTACTCGCCGGCCACCGCCCGGCAGGCGGCGTCCCGATTCTGCATCATCTGGTTCGACATCAGGGTGAAGATCGTCTGCACCTTGGCGCCGAACGGGCCGCGGGGCGGGCGCACGTCCTCGATCGACACCTGGTAGCGCGCGAGCAGCGCCTCGAACGGCGCGGTGCCGATGCGGTAGCCGCAGACATTGGCCGCCGCGAACACGTAGGCCGCCGTCTCCAGCGCCCGGGGCGGCGCTGCGTTGCGGATGCCCTGCGCGCCGGCCGCGCCGCCGACGAGCGCGCCCGTCAGGGCGAGGAGCAGGGTCGGGCGCAGGGTCGGGCGCATGGCGGGGATCCTCCGGACGGGGCCGCACGGTCTGGGGCCGGGCTTCGGCACGGGTGCGAAGCTAGCGCGGCCGGCCGCCTGCGCCAGGGTGAGGGGGATCGGACCATCGCCTGCGCGTCGCCCTTTCCGGGCCCGGTACGGGCCCGGAAAGGGCGTGGAGGGATCGGGAATCGGGCGATGGCTTTCGCACCAGCCGCGGCCGGTTCCTTCAAAAAACTACCCACCAGTATCTATCCCACCCATGGCCGCCCCCGCCCCCCGGCCTATCTGCCGTCCGACGCGACGATGGCCGGAGGCGCATGACCACGACCTTCTTCCTGGTGCGGCACGCCGCCCACGACAGGCTCGGCCGCGTCCTGTGCGGGCGGATGCCTGGGGTGACCCTCGGGCGCGAGGGGAGGGCGCAGGCCGAGGCGCTGGCCCTGCGGCTCTCGGCCGAGGGGCTGGCGGCGGTCTACGCCTCGCCGCTGGAGCGGGCGCAGGAGACCGCCCTCCCGCTCGCGGCCCGGGCCGGGCTCGCGGTCGAGACCCTGCCGGCCCTGAACGAGATCGATTTCGGCGCCTGGGCCGGGCGGAGCTTCGAGCATCTGCACGGCGATCCCGTCTGGACCGGCTGGAACCAGGCCCGCCACGTCACCCGGCCGCCGGGGGGCGAGACGGCGTTGGAGGCGCAGGCCCGGGTGCTGCGGGGGCTGGAGGCCTTGCACGCCCGCCACGGCGAGGCCCGCCTCGCCCTCGTCAGCCACGCCGACGTGATCAAGCTCGTGATCGCCCACGCCCTCGGGCTCGGGGCGGACGCGATGCAACGCTTCGAGATCGGCCCGGCCTCGGTGAGCGTGCTGGTGCTGGGCGCCTGGGGCGCCAAGGTCGAGAGCCTGAACGAGCGGGCCTTCCTGGGGAGCCACGCATGACCGACGAGACCTTGCGCGCCCAGTCTCTGCGCGAACAGGCCGAGGCCCTGGGGCCGTGGTTCCACAACATCGAGATCGCGCCCGGCGTGTTCACCGCGCCCGGCCACTTCCTCGGCGACTACCCGATGGTGAAGTGGCGCACCTTCGCCGACGCGGTGCCCCGCGACCTCACGGGCAAGACGGTGCTCGACATCGGCTGCAATGCCGGCTTCTACGCCGTCGAGATGAAGCGCCGCGGCGCGGCCCGGGTGCTCGGGATCGACGAGGACGAGCGCTACCTCGCCCAAGCCCGCTTCGTCGCCGAGGCGCTGGGCGCCGAGATCGAGTTCCGCAACCTCTCGGTCTACGACGTCGGGGCGCTCGGCGAGCGCTTCGACGTGGTGCTGTTCATGGGGGTGCTCTACCACCTGCGCCACCCGCTGCTCGCCCTCGACCTGATCCACGCCCACGTCGCCGGCGACCTGATGGTGTTCCAGTCGATGCAGCGGGGCGCGGGCACGGTCGCGCCGGTGGCGGCGGATTACGATTTCTTCGACGCCGCCCCCTTCGACGATCCGGGTTACCCGAAGCTGCACTTCATCGAGCACCGTTACGCCGGCGACCCGACCAACTGGTGGGCGCCCAACCGCGCCTGCACCGAGGCGATGCTGCGGGCCTCCGGCTTCCGGATCGAGGCGCATCCGGAAGAAGAGGTCTATCTCTGCCGCCGGGTCGCGATGCCGGATGAGGGCCGGCCGGTCTATCCGATGCGCCCGGAGACCTGAGCGGTACACGGGGCGGCCCCGCATCCTATAACGGCTTCGGGGCACGCGGCTTGCCACGCTCGCGGAGCCCTCGAGGATCCGCGCGCCCGTGACCCTGCCCCCCCGATGAAGCCTCTCCCGATCCGCCGCGGCACCCTGCGCGAGCCGGGCTCCGACCTCGGCCGGTTGCCGGTGGCGCCGGATCTCGCCGGCATCAACGTCGCCGAGGGCCTGCGGGCGGCGGTCGCCTTCGCGAGCATCATCCTCATCGAATGGTGGCTGGCCTGGCCGCCACTCCTCACGATGGCGCTCGCCGCCAACCTGACCTGCTTCTGCGACATCGGCGGGCCGATCCGGCCGCGGCTGCGGGCGCTCCTCGCCTTCGCGGGGCTCGGCGGCCTGTTCTGGGGCGCCTTCGGTGTGATGGAGGGCTACGGCCCGGCGCTGGTGCTGCCGGTGGCGCTCGTCGTCATCTTCGGCTGCACCTTCGCGCGGGTCTGGGGCGTGCCGGCCCAGACCGTCGGCAACGTGCTGGTGGTGGTGCTCTGCCTCGCCCTCGACCGGGCGCTCACGGTGGAGCAGGGGGCGGTCGTCGCCGCGATGTTCTGGGCCGGCGGGCTCTGGGCCACCTTCCTCGCCCTCGTCGTATGGCGGCTCCACCCCTACCGGCCCGCCCACGCGGCGATCGGGGGCGTCTGGCGCGGCCTGTCGCGGCTCGCCCGCGACCTGCGCCGGCTCTCCGCCGATCCGCCGGGACCGGACACGAACGGATCCGACCTTGCAGTCTGGGAGGCCCATGCCCGCGGCCACCGCCGGGCGGTACGCGACGCCATCGAGGCCGCCCGCACCCTGGTGCTCGACCTCGCCCGCAGCCGCGCCCGCCTGTCGGAGCGCAACGCCCGGGCGCTGATCCGGCTGGAGGCCGCCGAGCAGCTGTTCGGCGTGATGATCGCCCTGTCGGATTATCTCGAGCGCGCCACCCCGGCGCAGCGGGCGGAGGCCGCCAAGCTCCTGCGCCTGCTGCCACCGATGCTGAAGATCCTGTCCCGGGCGATCCGCCGCGACCGGCCGGTGAATCTGGCGCGCATCGAGCGGGCGCTCGCCCGGGTGAAACCGGCCGCCGACGCCGACCCGGCCTATCGCCGGATGGCCGAGCGCATCCTCGACCGGGTGCGGATCGGCGCCAAGCTGTCGGGGCCGGAGGACCTCGCCGGCGGCGGGGGGCTGGCCGGCGCGCCGGCCCCGCCCTGGCGCGAGACGGTGTTGCAGCCGCTGCGCGCCAACCTGACCTGGTCCTCGGCGAACCTCCGCCACGCCGTGCGGGCGACCGTGGTGGCGCTGCCGGCGCTGGCCGTCACCTTCTGGTGGCCGGGCCCGTTCACCCACTGGCTCACCATCACGGTGGTGCTGACGATGCAGCCCTTCTACGCCGCCACCTGGCAGCGGGCGCTGGAGCGCATCGGCGGCACGGTTCTGGGCGGGGTGATCGGGGCGGTGCTCGCCTTCTACGCGACCTCGCCGCAGATCCTCGCCGCCATGATGGTGCCCCTCAGCGTGATCGGCTTCGCCGCCCGGGGCGTGAGCTACGGCACCTTCATCGCCTGCCTGACGCCCCTCGTGGTGGTGCTGGTGGAGCTCGTCGAGCCCGGCCACTCCTCCTGGGAGATCGTCGGGATGCGGGCGCTGTTCACGGTGCTGGGCGGCGCGGTGGCGGTGCTGGCGGGCCTGCTGCTGTGGCCGCTCTGGGAGCCGGGCCGGGTGCGCGACGCGCTGCGCGCCGCGCTGACGACCCACGCCCGCTACGCCGAGGCGGTGGTGGCGGAGCGCTTGGGCGAAGGCACGCCCGCCGCCGCCGAGGCCGCGGCCCGGGCGGCGGGCCTCGCCAGCAACAACCTCGAGGCGGCGCTCTCCCGCGCGCTGCAGGAGCCGCGCCGGCGCGGCCGCTCCCGCATCGAGGCCGCGATGGTCGCCGACGCCACCCTGCGCCGCATGGCCGGGCGCCTGGCGATCCTGCGCCACGAGCCCGAGCCGGCGGAGGCGGACGCCGCTTCCTGGCGGGCCTGGCGCGACTGGCTGGCGGGCGCGCTCGCCCGCACCGCGAGCGGCGAGCGGCTGCCGCCGAAGCCGGACGGGTCGGATGCGGCGGCGTTCGGGCGCATCGCGGCCCAGGTCGAGCTCCTGGCCGGGACCTTGAAGCGGGCGGGGATCGGCGGCCCAACGCCGCCCTGACCTCTCCCAAAGGTGGCGCTACGCCGCCCTGACTTCCCCCAGGAACGCCCCCACCGCCGCGCTCATCGCCGCCGCCTGCCGGCCGAGATCCTGGGTGGAGCCGGTGACGCGGGAGGCGGCCTCGGCGGTGCCGCCGGCATCCTCGCGCACCCGGTCGATCAGGCGGGCGACCTCGTCGGTGCCGGCGCTGACGTCGCGGGTGCTGCGGGCGATCTCCGCGGTGGCGGCGCTCTGCTCCTCGACCGCGGCGGAGATCATCGCGCTGCTCTCGCTCACCCGCCCGATCGTCTCGCGGATGCGGGCGATCGCCTCGACCGAGCCGCCCGCCGCCGCCCGCATGGCGTCGATCTGGCCGGCGATCGTCCCGGTCGCCCGGGCGGTCTGCTGCGCCAGGGCCTTCACCTCGGCGGCGACCACCGCGAAGCCCCGTCCCGCCGCCCCGGCGCGGGAAGCCTCGATCGTGGCGTTGAGCGCGAGCAGGTTGGTCTGGCTGGCGATGCCGGTGATCAGCGTCACCACCTCGCCGACCTGCGCCACCGCCCCGGCGAGCGCCGTCACCCGCGCCGCCACCGCGTCGGATTGCGCCACCGCGTCCTCCGCCACCGCGTGGGAGCGGCCGACCTCGCCGGCGATCTCGGCGATGGCGGCCCGCAGCTGCTCGGCGGAGCGCGCCACCTGCTCGGTCCCGGCCGAGGCCTCGGTCACCGCCGCCGCGACGGCGGTCGCCGCCTCGGTCGAGCGCGCGGCGTTGCGCGACAGGGCGCCGACAGTGCCGTCGAGGGCGAGCGCCTGGTCGGCGACCGCGCCGATCGCCGCCCCGACGCGCTCCTCGAAGGCCTGGGCGAGAGCCGCGGTGGTGCGGCGGCGGCTCGCCTGTTCGGCGGCCGCGTAGGTCTCGAGCAGCATTTCGAGGTCGAGCCACGCCGCCCGGGTGAGGGCGCCGTGGAGCGCCGCGGCATCCTTCCGACCGATGAGCCGGCGCGGGCCGGCGAGGCCGAGCGCCTCGGCGAGCCCCGCCGACACCGTGGCGTGGCAGATCGCGACCGCGTAGGCCGGCACCCGCCGGGCGTAGAAGACCGAGGCCAAGCGCTCGGCGGAGGCCGTGAAGTCCGGCCCGAAATCGCCGCTCACCACCCGCACCCAGTGCGCCACCCGGGCCGCGTGCACCTCCGGGTCGCGCAGGGCCTCCTGGATCTCCGGCCAGTCGCCGAAGCGGGCGTTCCACTCGGCGAGCAGCCCCGGCAGGCGCTCGCGCGCGAAGCCGGCCAGACCCCGCAGACGGGCCCGGTCGTCCTCCGTGAGGCCGAAGGTGGCGAAGCGCCGGCTCTGCGCGGCGGTGACGACCGTCTGATCCATGGCTCAGTTGCACCTGCTCGGATACACAACTGATGCGAGTAGTTCGATAATTTTCGGTTATCGCCGATCGATTGGGCCGCTAATCGTTACCTATGAGATGGTCCGGGCCGCCCGCCAGGCTGCGGACGCAGGCGGCGATCTCCCGGCGCAGCCAGGCATGGCCCGGATGGCGCTCGACCCGCCGGGCCCAGACCAGGCTAGACGTGGTGACCGGCAGGTCCGGATCCGCCGGCAGGGCCGCGCAGGCGACCGGGTGCACCGTCGCGAGGGTGCGGGCGATCCGCCCGGCCATCACCGCCACCAGGTCGGAGCGGGCGAGGATCGGCGCCGCCGACAGGAACGGCGCCGCCATCGCGATGCGGCGCGGCCCCAAGCCCCGGCGCGACAGGATCGCGTCGAGGAAGCCGACATCGTCGCCGGTGGAGGAGACGACGAGGTGCGCGAGATCCGAGAGACGCTCGTA
Organism: Methylobacterium sp. 174MFSha1.1; assembly: GCF_900116815.1. Classification (NCBI taxonomy): domain Bacteria; kingdom Pseudomonadati; phylum Pseudomonadota; class Alphaproteobacteria; order Hyphomicrobiales; family Methylobacteriaceae; genus Methylobacterium; species Methylobacterium sp. 174MFSha1.1. The sequence continues at coordinate 62,718 of NZ_FPCB01000016.1, forward strand.
GGTGAGGGGCGAGGCGAAGGCCGGGTGCCCGCGCCGGGCGACCACCGCGAACCCGTCCCGGATCAGCGTGGTGGTGCCGAAGCGCTCGCCCTCGGCCCGGCCGGCGCCGACGATGCCGAGATCGACGTCGCCGCGATCGAGCAGGTCGTCGACCCGCACCGTGCCGCTCGGGCTCATGTGCAGGCTCAGGGACGGCGCCCTCTGGCCGATCCACTCGGCGATCGGCGCGGCGAGCACCACCGCGGCGGTGTTGTTGAGCACCAGGCGGAAGCGCGCGCCGGACGTGGCCGGGTCGAACCGGTCCTGGTGCAGGGCGCCCTCGATCTCGGCCAGGGCCCGGCGCACCGGCTCGGCGAGGTCGAGGGCGCGGGGCGTCGGGCTCATGCCCTCCGGCCCGCGCACGAACAACTCGTCGCCGAGCGCCCGGCGCAGGCGCTGGAGCGCGTGGCTCACCGCCGACTGGCTCAGGCCCAGCCGCTCGCCGGCGCGCGTCACGTGGCGCTCGCGCATGATCGCGTCGAACACGATGAGCAGCTTGAAGTCGAACGCGTCCCAGTTCACGGGCGCGGGTTGTAGCCGAGGGATCCGCGGGGCGCCACGGGCGGCCCCCCTCTGCGCAGGACAGCCCTACCTCCGCGGGGAGAGGTGGAATCCCGCGCGTCAATGTATCGGATCAAGCGGAAGCCCCACCCCCCGCCGCGGCCACATCCGCCCCATCACCTCGTCGCGACGGATCCAGGCGTGCCAGGCGACCGCCAGCAGGTGCAGGGCGAGCACGATCCCGAGACCCCAGCCGATCCAGTAATGCGCGCCGTAGCCCGCCTGCGACAGCGCCTTGTCGACCGGGACGAGGCGCGGGAAGGAGAACACGCCGAACCACGGCAGGCCGTAGCCGCCCGCCGCCGAGTAGACGTAGCCGCTGATCGGCAGCAGCAGCATCAGGGCGTAGAGGGTGAGGTGCGCCAGGCTCGCGGCGAGATGGGCGCCGCGGGTCGGCGGCGCACGGTAGGCCGGCTCGCCGGCGACGAGCCGGTAGACGAAGCGCAGCGGCAGGAGCAGCAGCACCGTCAGGCCGAGCGACTTGTGGATGTCGAGGAGCTCGCGCCGCGGCGAGGTGCCGGGCTCCTGCCAGGCGGCGTAGATGCCGAGGCCGAGCGCCAGGACGATCAGGGCCGCCATGATCCAGTGGAAGCCGCGCTGGACGCGGTCGTAGGTGTAGGTTCGCCTCAGGCGGGGCATCGGGCGCGCATCCGTGACGCGGGGGAGTCCCCTCAAGCTTTCGCGGCGGAATGGGACGCGAGCGCGGCAGGTTCGTTTCCCAACGGTCGCCGAGATACGATCGCGGGCCCGCGGTTGCGCGAGCGCCCGCCTCGGGACATATCAAGAACACATGCGGCTGCCGGCGCGCGGCCCCCTTCCCCGGAGAACCGCCCCCGATGGCGAAGACCCACCAGACCTTCGCCTGCCAGTCCTGCGGCGCAGTCTACAACCGCTGGCGCGGGCGCTGCGAGGCCTGCAACGGCTGGAACACGATCGTCGAGGAGACCGGCGCGGCAAGCCCCGTCTCCGGCCCGGTCGCGACCCGGCCGAGCCGGGCGCGCGGCCGGATCTTTCCGCTCGAAGGCCTCACCGGCGAGGTCAAGGAGGCGCCGCGGACCTCGTCCGGCATCGCCGAGCTCGACCGGGTGACGGGAGGGGGCTTCGTCCGCGGCTCGGTGATCCTGCTCGGGGGCGATCCCGGCATCGGCAAGTCGACGCTGCTGATGCAGGCCTCCGCCGCCCTGGCGAAGCGGGGCGAGCGCGTCGCCTACATCTCGGGCGAGGAGGCGGTGGGCCAGGTGCGCCTGCGGGCCGAGCGGCTGGGACTCGCGAGCGCCCCCGTGGAACTTGCCGCAGAGACCAACGTCGAGGACATCATCGCCACCTTGAGCCAGGGCAAGCCGCCGGCGCTCGCGATCATCGATTCGATCCAGACGATGTGGACCGAGACGGTCGAATCGGCCCCCGGCACGGTGACGCAGGTCCGCGGCTCGGCCCAGAGCCTGATCCGCTTCGCCAAGACCTCCGGCACCGCCGTGATCCTCGTCGGCCACGTCACCAAGGACGGGCAGATCGCCGGGCCCCGCGTCGTCGAGCACATGGTGGATGCCGTCGCCTCGTTCGAGGGCGACCAGGGCCACCATTTCCGCATCCTGCGGGCGGTGAAGAACCGCTTCGGCCCCACCGACGAGATCGGGGTGTTCGAGATGACCGACGGGGGCTTGGCGGAGGTGCCGAACCCCTCGGCCCTGTTCCTCGCCGGGCGCGACCTCGCGGCGCCGGGCACCGCGGTCTTCGCCGGGATGGAGGGCACGCGGCCGCTCCTCGTCGAGATCCAGGCTCTCGTCGCGCCCTCGGCGCTCGGCATGCCGCGCCGCGCCGTGGTCGGCTGGGATCCCAACCGCCTGTCGATGGTCCTCGCCGTGCTCGAGGCTCATGGCGGCATCCGCTTGGGCGGCCACGACGTCTACCTCAACGTCGCGGGCGGTTTGCGCATCGGCGAGCCCGCCGCCGACCTCGCGGTGGCGGCGGCGCTCGTCTCCTCGCTCTCCGGCGCGGCCCTGCCGTCGGACGCGGTGTATTTCGGCGAGGTCGGCCTGTCGGGGGCGATCCGCCCGGTGGCACAGGCGCCGGCGCGGCTCAAGGAGGCGCAGAAGCTCGGCTTCGCCAAGGCCTTGATGCCGCAAGGACGGGAAGGCGCCGGCCGCGACGGGTCCGGGACGGGGTTTCCGGCGGAATCCCTGCGCCACATCGCCGACCTGGTGGCGGGGGTGGCGGCCAGCGGCAAGCCGGTCCGCGGCGGGCGGCGCCCGCCGCAGCGGATGCCGGCCTACGACGACGAGGACATGTGAGGGGGACGGGCTGTCAGGGCGAGGGTGACGGATCCGATCCGGCAGCGTATACAACCCCGGCGGTCAGGGCAGCCGCGAACCCCGAGGCAACGCTACAGCCCCCGAACCGTTCCTGCCGATGCCGTTCTCCGTTCTCGATCTCGTCGTGCTGGGTGTCGTCGTCATCTCCGCTCTGCTCGCGGCGGTGCGGGGCTTCACCCGCGAGGTGCTGGCGATCGTGGCCTGGGTCGCGGCGGCCGGCCTCGCCTGGACCCTGCACCCGCTGCTGCTGCCGACCGTGAAGCAGCACGTCTCCAGCGACACCGTCTCGCTGGTGGTCTCGATCGCCGCGATCTTCCTCGTCACCCTGCTGGTGGTCTCGGTGATCACCGTGAAGATCTCGGACCTGATCCTCGATTCGCGCATCGGCGCGGTCGACCGCAGCCTCGGCCTCGCCTTCGGGGCGGCCCGCGGCTTCCTGATCTGCGTCATCGGCTGGGTCTTCCTCGCCTGGCTGGTCCAGGGCAAGGTGCCGGACTGGGCCCAGCAGGCCCGCAGCCGCGAAATCCTGGAGAATAGCGGCCAGAAGCTCGTGGCGATGCTGCCGGACAACCCGGAGGGGCTGCTCAAGCAGTTCCGCAAGCCCAAGCCCGAGACGGATCCCGGCACCGACGCGCCCGCCGAGGCCGACACCCCGCCCCAGCGCCGGACCGACGCCAGCCCGCGCCGCTGAGCCGGCCCTGATGAACCGGCACTGAACCGTACGACGAGAAGGGCGCCCGACCGGCGCCCTTTGCATGTGAGGTACGCCGCGCAACGCACGCGTGACGCCTTGGTTCCGCCGACCGCAACGACTACATAGCCGGCGCGAGGTGAGATTCCGGACGCAACGCTCCCCGGCGGGCGCGGCCCGGACCCTGCTTCGTTCGAGACATCAGGCCCGCGCGCGGAGGTTCCGATGCGCGGGGTCGGCGAGGCGAGGCCGTGCGGTGACCGGCCACCAGGGGCTTCTCATCATGTCAGCACGCAGCGAAACCTTCCGGGGTGCCCCCGGGGCGAGCGAGGCGTTCGGCGGCGATCTCGATCTCGACGGCGACACCCTGCGCGAGGAGTGCGGCGTCTTCGGCATCTACGGCCATCCGGACGCCGCCGCGATCGTGGCGCTCGGCCTCCACGCCCTGCAGCATCGCGGCCAGGAGGCGGCCGGCATCGTGTCGTTCGACGGCCGGGTCTTCCACTCAGAGCGCCGCCTGGGCCTCGTCGGCGATTCGTTCTCCGACCTCGCCACGATCGAGCGCCTGAAGGGCGAGGCCGCGATCGGCCACGTGCGCTACTCGACCACCGGCGAGACCATCCTGCGCAACGTGCAGCCGCTCTTCGCCGAGCTCGAGACCGGCGGCCTCTCGGTTGCCCATAACGGCAACCTGACGAACGGCCTGCTCCTGCGCCGCCAGCTCGTGCGCGACGGCGCGATCTGCCAGTCGACCTCGGACACCGAGGCGATCCTCCACCTCGTCGCCCGCTCGCGCCACGTCCGCATCGTCGACCGGGTGATGGATGCGCTGCGCCAGATCGAGGGCGCCTACGCCCTCGTGATGATGACGAACAAGAAGCTGATCGGCGCCCGCGATCCGCTCGGCATCCGCCCGCTGGTGCTGGGCGAGCTCGACGGCCGCTACATCCTGGCCTCCGAGACCTGCGCCCTCGACATCATCGGCGCCCGCTTCGTGCGCGACGTCGAGAACGGCGAGATGGTGGTGATCTCGGAGGAGGGCATCGAGTCGATCCGCTTCGCCCGGGCGCAAGCCTTGCGTCCCTGCATCTTCGAGTACATCTACTTCGCCCGTCCCGATTCGATCGTGAACGGCAAGAACGTCTACTCCGTGCGCAAGAACATCGGCGTCGAGCTGGCGAAGGAATCGCCGGCAGAGGCCGACATCGTCATCCCGGTGCCGGATTCCGGCGTGCCGGCGGCGCTCGGCTACGCCCAGCAGACCGGGCTGCCCTACGAGCTCGGGATCATCCGCAACCACTATGTCGGCCGCACCTTCATCCAGCCGACCCAGTCGGTGCGCGAGCTCGGCGTGCGGATGAAGCACTCGGCCAACCGCGCCGCGGTCGCGGGCAAGCGCATCGTCCTCGTCGACGACAGCCTGGTGCGCGGCACCACCTCGGTGAAGATCGTCCGGATGATGCGCGAGGCCGGCGCGAGCGAGGTGCATTTCCGCATCGCCTCGCCGCCGATCACCCATCCCGACTTCTACGGCATCGACACGCCGGAGAAGGAGAAGCTGCTCGCCGCGACCCACGACCTGGAGAGCATGCGCCAGTATATCGGCGCCGACTCGCTCGCCTTCCTGTCGATCCCGGGGCTCTACCGGGCGATGGGGGAGGAGGGCCGCGACGCCGCCTGCCCGCAATACACCGACCACTGCTTCACCGGCGACTATCCGACGCCGCTGACCGACCTCGCGGTCGCCTCGCCGCGCCGGATGGCGATCCTCGCCGAGGCCGATTGATCCGATGTCCGACACCTCCCTCCCTGAGACGACTCTTCCGGCAAAGCCGCTGGCCGACCGCATCGCGGTCGTCACCGGGGCCTCGCGCGGCATCGGCCGCGCGGCCGCCCTGGCGCTGGCGCAAGCCGGCGCCCACGTGATCGCGGTCGCCCGCACGCAAGGAGCGCTCGAAGACCTCGACGACGCGGTGCGGGCGGCGGGCGGCTCCGCCACCCTCGTCCCCCTCGACCTGTGCGACTACGACGCCATCGACCGCCTGGGTGCGGCGATCCACGAGCGCTGGGGCCGGCTCGACGTGCTCGTCGGCAATGCCGGCGTGCTCGGCAAGCTGATGCCGCTCGGCCACGTCGACCCGAAGGTCTGGTCGAGCGTGATGGACGTCAACGTCACGGCGAACTGGCGCCTGATCCGCTCCCTCGATCCCCTGCTGCGGCGCTCGGATGCGGGGCGGGCGGTGTTCGTCACCTCGGGCGCGGCCTCGTCGTGCCGGGCCTATTGGGGGCCCTACGCGGTGTCGAAGGCGGCCCTGGAGGCGCTGGTGCGCACCTACGCGGCCGAGACCGCTTCGACGCCGGTGCGCGCGATGCTGCTCAATCCCGGCCCCTTGCGCACCGCGATGCGCAAGGCCGCGATGCCGGGCGAGGATCCGGAGACCCTGCGCACGCCCGAGGATCTGGCTCCCCACATCGTGCGCCTGGCGAGCCCGGACTCGACCGAGAGCGGGACGATCTTCGACTTCCCGACCGGCCGCGTCCTGACACCGCAGAAGCCGGCCTGACCGCACGGAGCCGCGCCGCGGCTCCGTCGCCGCCGATCGACATCATCGGCAGAAGCCGCGGGCGCAGGCTGCGCGGCCCGTCCCGGCTCTTCGCGGCCGCACGATCCCTGCGGCCGGAAGGGCTTGCGGCCTTGCCCGCCATCGCATCCCCCAGGCCCGGCTCTCGACCGTCCCGTCGACAAATATAGGTCTTGGGTCCTATTCTGCGGCATTGTGCCCCTGCGGCGCGCGGGATGTCCGTCGGTCTACAGCGGCGAAGCTTCCTCTTGGGAAGACCGCTTTGACCTCTGAAGCAGCGCGATTTAACACGGCTTTAGGACCCTTCCGTCCTATTGGGACGCAGGGGAACCTCATCACACTGGACCCTTACGGGGTCCGGCCGCAGACGGGACGGCCAGCCGTGACTGCAAGCACCGACGTCATGTACCGGCTGCTCGTCCAGGGCGTGACGGATTATGCGATCTTCATGCTCGATCCGGACGGGATCGTGGTGAACTGGAACACCGGGGCGGAGCGGGCCAAGCAGTTCACCGGCGACGAGATGATCGGCCGGCACTTCGCCTGCCTGTACCGGCCGGAGGACCGGGCGGCCGGGCTGCCCGAGGCCGGCCTGCGCCAGGCGCGCGAGACCGGACGGTTCGAGGTGGAGGGCTGGCGCATCCGCCGCGACGGCACCTGGTTCTGGGCCGAAATCGTCATCGACGCGATCCGCGACGAGGATGGCGGCCTCATCGGCTTCGCCAAGATCACCCGCGACCGCAGCGACCGGCGGACGCAGGAGCTGCAGCTCGTGGAGGCCAAGGAGATCGCCGAGCGCCACCGCGACGGGCTGGCCGCGACCACGTCCTTCCTCGACAGCGTGATCGCCACCATGCCGTCGAGCGTCGTCGTGCAGGACGCCGCGACCGGGCTGATCCGGCTCGCCAACCGGCACGCGGAGCTGCTGCTGTGCGGCTGCACCGGCCAGCTGGTCGGCCGGCCGGCGGAACTGGTCCTGCCGACGGCCGTCGCGGCGCTGCTGAAGACCGCCCTCGCGGCGGCCGGCCAGCCGGCCGCAACAGCCGGCCAGCCGGCCGCAACAGCCGGCCAGCCGGCCGCCGCGGAAGCCGGCGAGCCTGCCGCCATCACCCAGGAGCTGCCGGTCCCGACCGCCTGGGGCTTGCGCACGCTCCGGATGCGCGCCCTGGCGATCGGCGGGCACGGCGAGCAGCCGCTCCACGGCCTGCTCATCGCCGAGGACGTGAGCGAGGAGCGCGCCGCGAGCATGCGGATCCACCATCTCGCGCATTACGACGGGCTGACCGGGCTGCCCAACCGCGAGCTGTTCCGGCAGCGGCTCGGCGAGGCCCTGGCCGCGGCGGCTTCGGGCTCCGGCACTGCTGGTACGGCGGTTCTGTGCATCGACCTCGACGACTTCAAGCGGATCAACGACACCCTCGGGCATCCGGTCGGCGACCAGATGCTGCGGGCCCTCGTCCGGCGCCTCCGGGAGGTCCTGCGCCCGGGCGATTGCCTGGCGCGCCTCAACGGCGACAAGTTCGCCGTCGTCGCCCCGCTCCTCGCCACGCAGGCGGAGGAGGAGGCGGAGGCCCTGGCCGAGCGGCTGATCGCGGCGGCGCGCGAGCCGATCGAGGTCGAGGGCCAGCGGATCGAGACCGGCCTCAGCGTCGGCATCGCGCTGGCGCCCGCCGATGCCGACAGCGGCGAGGGGCTCCTGCGCTGCGGCGACCTCGCGCTCTACGAGGCGAAGCGCCGGGGCCGCGGCCGGTTCCTGCGCTACCACGACGCCTTCGCGACCGCGGCCCGCTACCGCCGCCTGATCGAGGCCGACCTGCGCGGGGCGATCGCCCGGCGCGAGCTCCGCCTGCACTACCAGCCGATCGTGCGGGCGCAGGACGGCGAGACGATCGGGTACGAGGCGCTCCTGCGCTGGCAGCACCCCGTGCGCGGCCCGATCTCGCCCCTCGACTTCATCCCGATCGCCGAGGAGACCGGGCTGATCCACGAGATCGGCGCCTTCGTGCTGCACGAGGCCTGCCGCGAGGCGAGCCGCTGGGCGAGCGGCCGCAGCGTCGCCGTCAACCTGTCGCCGGCGCAGTTCCGCAGTCCGGCGCTGGCCGCCCAGGTGGCCTCGGCGCTGGCCGCCTCCGGCCTGCAAGCCGGCCGGCTCGAGCTGGAGATCACCGAATCGGTGCTGCTCGACGCCTCGGCGAACAACCTCGCGCTGCTGGAACAGATGAAGCAGCTCGGCGCCCGGATCGCGCTCGACGATTTCGGCACCGGCTACTCGTCCCTGAGCTACCTGTGCGCGTTCCGGTTCGACAAGATCAAGATCGACCGGTCGTTCGTGCGCGAGATCTGCGACAGCCGCGAGGCCCTGGCGGTGGTGCGGGCGATCACCGGGCTCAGCCGCAGCCTGCGCATCGCCACGACGGCGGAGGGCGTCGAGACCCCCGAGCAGGCCGCCTGCCTGCGCCGGGAAGGCTGCACCCAGCTCCAGGGCTATCTCTACGGCAAGCCGATGCCGCCGGCCGCCTTGCCGGAGGTCCGGGGCGGCAAGACGGCCCGGGAAGAGACGGTCCGCGAGGAGACGGGCCGGGAAGCGGTGCACTGCAGGTCGTGAGCCCCCGCCCTTCGGCCGGCTGGCCCCCGGCCCGGCGGGCGGGCTATCAGTCGGTCCGGGGCCTTTCGGGCCCGGACCGGAGGACGGCGAGCCGATGATCGACGTGCGGGCGATGTGCGCCATCGGGCAGCGGGGCCAGCTCGGCCTCCACGGGCGGCTGCCCTGGGAGGGCAACACCGATCCGCTCTACGTCGAGGACGTGACGCGCTTCTTCGCCGTGACGCAGGGCCACGTGCTGATCGCCGGCCCCAAGACCATCGAGGCGGTGCCGGACTTCGCCTACCAGGACCGCACCATCGCGATCATCCGCTCGCACGAGGACCCGCGTGCGGTGCTGGCGCGCTATCCCGGCCGGCGCATCTATGTCGGCGGCGGCATCGCGGTCTGGAACGTCTACGCGCCCTTCATCCAGCAATGGGACATTACCCGCCTGCCCTATGACGGCGAGGCCGACCGCTGGTTCGATCCGGCCTGGCTGGTGGGGCGCGGACGGGGCTGAGCCGGATCGCGGCGAAGCGGCACCCGCCCCATCGGACGACAGCCCACCGCTCGGTCGGATGGGATCCGATCCATCAACGCTGGAGTAAAATCCGAGATACTCGATTCCACGAACGATTAAGGCGTCGCGTGTAGCATACCGGAATATTATCCAAGACCAGGACAGGCAAGCGGATGGCGCCGATCGGGAGTGCCGGCAGCGTGGCGGAGCGCCACGAGCCGGCCCGTTACCATGTCCTCGATGCCCTGCGCGGCGTGGCGGCGTTCGGCGTCCTGGTGACGCACTGCCTGCAGATGGCCCTGCCGGACGGCACCTTGAACCACACCCCCTTGCGGGTCCTCGCCAACGGCCGCAGCTTCGTCATCTTCTTCTTCGTGCTGAGCGGCACCGTCCTCGCCACCGCCCTGTGGAGCGGGCGCCAGCGCGACGGCTACGCGCGCTACGCCGCGCGACGGTTCGCCCGGCTGTATCCGCCCTATCTCGTCGCCGGGTTGGGGGGCATGCTGCTGGCAGCCGGAACGGGGATCGTCGATCCGGCGGGCTGGCTGCATTACCTCGCCTTCACCGGCCATCCCGCCGGCACGTCGATCAATCCACCGAGCTGGTCTCTCGTCTACGAGATCCGCCTGTCGCTCGTCATGCCGCTGATCTGCTTCGTCATCCTGCGGCGGCCGCGCGCGGCCTTCTGGGCCATGGCCGTCCTCTTCCTCGGCACCGAGGCGGCATTCGTGGCCCTGCGGATCGGGCAGTTCCCCTACGGCTCGGCGGATCCCGTCGCGGCCGCCCTGACCACCGCACGGTTCGCGGTCTGCTTCGGCGTCGGCGCGTTCCTGGCCTGGGATTGGCACGGCCGGCGCACCGTCTTCACCGCAGTCGCGCGCTACCCGCTGGCGAGCTTCGTCGCCGCGCTCGTCCTGATGAGCGTCCTGCTCGATCAGCTGAGCCTGATCGCCGCCATCCTCCTGATCGTCCTCGCGCTGGAATGGCCGGTCATGCGCCGGGTGCTGATGCTGCCCGTCCTGCTCTGGCTCGGCCGGATCTCCTACAGCCTCTATCTTACCCATGTCGTCCTGCTCGAGGGCCTGAAGACGGGGCTGTCCGGCCTCCTGCCCGTTCCCGTCATCGTGGCCCTGGCGATCCCGACGGCCCTGCTGCTGGCCGAAGGCCTCTACGAGTTCGTCGAGAAGCCGTCGATCGCCTGGGCGCGCCGCATCAGCGGGAGACCGGCCGAGACGCTCGCGCCCTCCGCTTGAGGCCGCCGCCCCCGTCGGCCGGCCCGTTCAGGGCCGGGGACGGGCTCGCCTGCGGCGAAGTTGCGACAGGCACGCAAGGGGCACCCGAGCCGCGCGGAAAGGCGCATGTCGAGGGCCATCCAGGGCGACATGAAAAGGCCCGCAAGGACCGCTCGAACGCGGCGGTGTCGTCGCCCTCATCGGCGATCGGGCGGCCGAGCCCTCTCGGCCGGACGCCCCCGGGGCCCCGCTCCAGCCGGCAAAGCTTTCTCGGGCCTGCGAGATTCCGCCTGCCGCTCGGTCATTGGCGGTCGCCAAGGCCCGCCGAACGCGGTAGCTTCGTCCGCAATCAGTCAACACGGGGGTGTTCAGGCGATGAGCGAATCCACCGACCGGTTCAAGCGTGCCCCGAAGCGCAAGTCGGCGCAGGCGCGCACCCTCACGGTCTCGCCCGAGGCCAAGGCGGCCTACGAGAAGCTGATCCGCGAGAAGGAAGAGCGCGAGGCCTACGCCCGCAACCTTCCCGCCGACCAGAAGCCGCGCTGACCCGCGCGCCTTGAAACCCTACTCGCCCAAACCCTACTCGCCCTTGTCGAACGGGTTCTTCGAGGTCCGGAGCGACAGGCGGATCGGCACGCCCGGCAGGTCGAAGGCCTCGCGCAGGCTGTTGACGAGGTAGCGGGTGTAGGATTTCGGCAGCGCGTCGAGCTGGTTGCCGAACAGGGCGAAGTGCGGCGGGCGCGACTTGACCTGCGTGGCGTAGCGGATCTTGATCCGCCGGCCGGACACCGCCGGCGGCGGGTTGGCCTGCGTCGCCTCGCTCAGCCACTGGTTGATCTTCGCGGTCGAGACGCGGCGGTTCCACACCTCGGCGGTGGAGACCACGGCGTGCATCAGCCGGTCGATGCCCTCGCCGGCCAATCCCGAGAGGGGCACCACCGCCGCGCCGCGCACCTGCGGCAGCAGGCGGGTCGCCTTCTCCTTGAGATCCTTGAGGAGCCCCGGCTGGTCGGCGACGAGGTCCCACTTGTTGAGGCCGATGACGAGGGCGCGCCCCTCCGACTCGACGAGGTCGACGATGGTGAGGTCCTGCTTCTCGAACGGGATCGTGGCGTCGAGGAGCACGACCACGATCTCGGCGAAGCGCACGGCGCGCAACCCGTCCGAGACCGCGAGCTTCTCCAGCTTGTCGTCGATCCGGGCGCGGCGGCGCATGCCGGCGGTGTCGTGCAGCTTGATCCGGCGGCCGCGCCACTCCCAGTCGAGGGAGATCGAATCGCGGGTGATGCCGGCCTCGGGGCCGACGAGGAGACGGTCCTCGCCGAGCATCCGGTTGATCAGGGTCGACTTGCCGGCATTGGGCCGGCCGACGATCGCGACCTTGAGGGGCTTGCCCTCGCCCCCCTCCTCGTCGTCGTCGTCGGATTCCGGCAGCACCGCCTCGAGGGCATCGAGCAGGTCGCCCATGCCCTCGCCGTGCTCGGCCGAGAGCGGGACGGGGTCGCCGAGGCCCAGCGCGAAGGCCTCGTAGGCCCCGGCCATGCCGGCCCCGCCCTCGGCCTTGTTGGCGAGCAGGATCACCGGCTTGTCGGCCCGGCGAACCAGCTCGGCGAAGGGCTGGTCGGCCGGCAGCAGGCCGGCGCGGGCGTCGATCACGAACAGGACCGCGTCGGCCTCGGCGATGGCGGCCTCGGTCTGGGCGCGCATGCGGCCGGCCAGCGAATCGGCTTCGGCCTCCTCGAGGCCCGCAGTGTCGAGGATGCGGAAGCGCAGATGGCCGAGGCGCACCTCGCCCTCGCGCCGGTCGCGGGTCACGCCCGGGCGGTCGTCGACGAGCGCGAGCTTGCGGCCGACGAGGCGGTTGAACAGCGTCGACTTGCCGACGTTGGGACGCCCGACGATCGCGACGATGGGCATCGACATGGAGGTCTTCCTGAAAATAGCAGCGGGCGGGCACGCCGCGAGGCGCGCCGCCCTCTTCAACATGATGCGGGACGAAAGAGCCCCGCGCTACGGGGGAGTTCTAAGCAGAGCTGCACGGGGCAACTCCGCTTAGATTCTTGTTTTTGCATCATTTTTGCCGCCGAACCGGTGACCACTTCGGCGAATGATGCTTAGCGCGTCGCCTCGGGAGCCGGAGCCTCGGGGGCCGGGGCGTCCTCGTGCGCGTCGGAATCGTGAGCGTCGGGTGCGGGCAGGGGCGTCCCGAGCAGGGAAGGCGGCGGCGGGGCGGCGGGGGCCGGAGGCGCCGCCTCGGTCACCTGCACCGGCCCGCCGGCCACCAGGCCGACATAGATCTCAAGCCGCTGGCGCAGGCCCGCGGGGGTCTCGCGGTCGGCGGCGATCTGGTCGAACCAGCGGCCCGCCCCCTCGAAATCGCCCTTCCTGAGCGCCACGAGGCCCAGCGTCTCGCGGGCGGTGTGGCGGAAGGCGCTCGACGGGGCGGCGAGGCTCTGGAGGCTGTTGAGCGCGCCGGCATCGTCCTTGTCGACGAGGAGCAGCGCGCCGCGCAGGCGGGCGAGGTCGCGCAGGGACTGGCCGACGGCGGAATCGTCGGCGATCGCCGCGTAGGCCTTGGCCCCGGCGGCCGGATCGGCCTTGCCGGCTTCCGCCGCGGCGCGCAGGCGCGCCAGCAGGCGGTAGCCGAACGGCGCGTCGGCGGCGACGCCCGCGAAGGCCTTCTCGGCATCTTCCGGCGTGCCGCCCTTGGCGCGGCGCAGGGCCTCCTCGAAGCGCAGGCTCGCCGCCTCGGCCTGCTGGGCCTGCGCGTGCTGCCAGTAGCGCCAGCCGCCGACACCCAGCACCACCAGCACCGCGAGACCGATGAACACGCCGCTGTAGCGCGACCAGATCTGGGCCAGGCGGTCGCGCCGGTACTCGTCGTTGACCTCGCGGATGAACTCGTTCTCGCTCATGATCTCTTTGGCTCGCCTCCACCAGGGTCCCGCACCAAGGACCCGGTGGGCTCTTCGCCGCGACCGTGCGACAGGGCCGGTCGCGTAGCACAGTCCCGGCGGGAAGTCAGGCCTCGCGAGAAGAGTTGAGGATCAAGCCTGGCCCGGCCAGACCGCGACGCCGATGAGCCAGGGATGCAGCACCCGGGCGAAGACGAACCAGGCCGCGACGCCGATCACGACGGCGAGCGCGTCGTTGCGCCAGCCGGCGGGCGCGGCGACCGGCCCCGCATGGGCTTTCACCTCGTCGCGGCGCTTGGCGCTGATGCGGGCCATCACCGCCCAGGCCAGGATCGCCCCGAACAGGATGAGCGAGCCGAGATCGCCGTTGGCGAGGAGATGCGCGGTCGCCCAGATCTTCACGCCGAGCAGCATCGGGTGCTTCAGCCGTGCCTTGATTCGTCCCGGCAGGTAGGCGGCGACGAAGCTGATGAAGGCGAGGAGCACGAGCAGCAGGGCGAGGTGCCGGGTCCAGACCGGGGGCGACCACAGTTCGATGTAGCCGTGCGCCCGGTACTGGCCGTAGCCGATCCCGGTGACGACGAGGCCGAGGAGCGCGACCAGCGAGTAGCCGATCTTGTAGGGTCCCTCCCCCAGCCGCGCGATCAGCGCGGCGCGGGGGCCGCGGGCCATCGTGAAGGCGTGGGTGCCGAGGAACAGCGCGAGGCCGAGGATCAGGAGCAGCATCTTAAAAAAGTCCTCGGGACGGGCGGCCGATCCGGCGGATCGCCGAAAGCAAGCCTCAAGCACTCTGGGGCAGGCTTCGCCGTCAAGTCCAGGGACGCCGCATGCTCCTCCGTCTCCTCCTCGCGTGTCTCTGCGTCGCGGCCGTGACGGTCCCGGCCGCCGCCGAGCCCCCGCTCTCAGCGCTCACGCTCGTCGGTCCGCCCCGCATCGTGTTCAAGGCCGGCCGCGACGCCTGCGACGGCCACGACGTGCCGGACGCTCCCGCCCGGGCTCTGCGCGAGGCCGATGGCGGGATCGCGCTGTTCGGGATGCATTACCGCAACCGGGCCCTGCGCGGCCGCGACTTCGACGGCCTGAAGCTCGACTGCCGGATCGTGCTCGATTCCGCCTTCAAGCCGGAACCCGAGGCCTTCGACGACCGCACCTGGATCACCGCCACTTGGACCGAGGACGGCATCCGGGTCGAGGCGCTGCTGCACGAGGAGTACCACGCCGACGAGCACGGCCGCTGCCGCACCACCGGCATGCTCGCCTGCTGGTACAACGCCGTGCTGGCCGCCCGCTCCACCGACGGCGGGCGCAGCTTCACCCGCGCGAGCCCGCCGACGGTGGTGGCGGCCCCGCCCTTCCGCCAGGAGGTCGAGCAGGGCCGCCACCGCGGCTTCTTCAACCCCTCGAACATCTTTTCCGACGGCCGCTCCCGCTACTTCTACGCCTCGACCACCGGCTGGACCGGCCAGCCCTTCGGCGTCTGCCTGTTTCGCAGCGACGACGTCGCGGACCCCGCCCGCTGGCGCGCATGGGACGGCAAGGGCTTCACCGCCCGCTTCCCGAACCCCTACCTGAAGGGCGCGAAGCCCGCCGGCACCTGTGCTCCGATCGCCCCGTTCCCGGCCCCGGTCGGCTCGGTGAGCCGCCACCGCGGCACCGGCGCCTGGATCGCGGTGTTCCAGGCCGCCGCCGGCGGCGTCTTTTCGCGGTCGGGGATCTACTGGAGCACGTCGCGCGACCTTTACGCCTGGGACGCGCCGCGCCTGCTGATCGCCGGGGCGACGCTCTACGACGATCCCTGCACCGCCGGGGGCGAGCTCGTCAGCTATCCCTCGCTGATCGATCCGGCCGCGCCCGGCCGCAACTTCGACACCGTCGGCGACACCGCGATGTTGTTCTACGTCACCCTGAAGACCAAGGGCTGCGAGATCACCTCGGAGCGCGACCTCGTGCGGCGGCCGGTGGCGATCAAGGTCTGGCCGTGAGACGTCGCTCGCTGGACATGACCAAGGGCCGCCGCCCTCCCTCTCACCCCCGCCAGGTGAGCAGATAGGCCCCGAGCACCACGAGCCCGACTCCGAGCCAGTTCACCCCCGACAACCGCTCGCCGAGCATCGTCGCGCCGAACACGGCGACCAGCACGATCGACAGCTTGTTGAGGGTCGCGACCTGCGCCGCGCCGCCGACCTTGAGGGCGCGGAAGTAGCAGGCCCAGGAGCCGGCGGTGGCCAGTCCCGAGAGGCTGAGCAGGCCGAGATTGCGCCCGGTGAGCGCCCGCAGGGCCTGCCACTGGCCGGTGGCGAAACAGAGCGCCCCGAGGGCCAGGAGGATCACGATCGAGCGCATGAAGGCGGCGGCGTCCGAGTCCGCCCCGGCGCTGCCGGCCCGGGCCAGCACCGCCGTGAGCGCCGTGAACACCGCCGAGACGAGCGCCCAGACCTGCCAGGACATCGGTGACCAGGACATCTCCGCCCCTCATTCCATCCTCGTGCGGCATCATGAATGCGCAGCATGCGCGAATGCCGACAATGCGTTTCACGGGCGCACCGCCTTGGCTCAGCTTGCCGCACCACGGCCCGGGGACAGGGCCCGACGGATGACGGCCGGCGCGAGGCCGGCCGCAGGGGGACGCATCATGGACCAGACGCGGCGGCTGTTTCTGGGATCGGCGGCGCTCGGCGCCAGCGTGGTGGCGACGGGCGCGAAGGCGCTGGAGCACGACCACGGCAACCCGGGCGACGGCGGCTTCGGTCGCCAGTCGGTCTCGCTGCCGCCGGGCGCCAGGGTCGCCTATCACGATCCCAAGGATGTCGGGGCGATGCCCGACTTCCGCTTCTCCCTCGACGGCAACAGCCCGAAGGTGACCTCCGGCGGCTGGGCCAAGGAGGCGACGGTGCACCAGTTCCCCATCAGCAAGGGGATCGCGGGCGTCCACATGTTCCTCGAGCCCGGCGCCTCGCGCGAATTGCACTGGCACGCCATCGCGGCCGAGTGGGCCTACGTCATCGACGGGCGCTGCCAGACGGTGGTGCTCGATCCGTCGGGCGCCAGCGAGATCAACAACTACGAGCCGGGCGACCTCTGGTACTTCCCGAAGGGGCACGGCCACTCGATCCAGACCATCGGCGACAAGCCCTGCCACTTCATCCTGTCCTTCGACAACGGCGCCTTCTCGGAGCACGGCACGTTCTCGATCACCGACTGGATCGACGTGACGCCGAAGGACATGCTGGCGCTGGAATTCGGCCTGTCGCCGGAGGCGCTGGACGCCTTCCCGAAGGGCGAGGCCTACATCCAGGCGGGCCCGGTGATCCCGGTGTCGGACGCCCTCGACGCGCCCTGGCCGAAGGAGTCGACCCACAAGTTCCGCCTGCTCAAGGATCCGCGCGCGGTGCGCGAGTTCGAGGGCGGCACCTTCCGCCTCGCCACGGTCGACGAGTGGCCGATCCAGCGGACGATGTCCGGCGGCGTGATGACGATCCGGCCGGGGCAGATGCGCAAGCTGCACTGGAACGTCAACGCCAACGAGTGGCACTACTACCTCAAGGGCAAGGGCCAGGTGGCCCTGTTCGGCTCCGGCGGGCGCGGCAAGGTGGCCGAGTTCAAGCCCGGCGACGTCGCCTACATCCCGATGGGCTTCGGCCACGCGATCAAGAACACCGGCGACGAGGACCTGGAGATCGTCCAGACCTGGGACAACGGCAAGTTCGAGGAGATCGACCTCGACACCTGGATCAAGGCGAGCCCGCGCTACCTCCTGTCGAACAATTTCACGGGCGTGCCGGGCGAGACCATCACGAAGCTGAAGCGGGCGTGAGGAGAGCGCGTCCGGACCCGCGCGTGAACCCTCCCCCCTCTGCGGGGTAGGGCGATTGCAGACGAGTGGATCGCGGATTGCGATGATGTATTTGAAGGGGTTTGATCGGACCGTCCCACCGGGAGGGTCCGGTCATGGTCGAGCAGATCCTGACGATCTTTCGCGAGGTCCGTGATCCGCGCGATTTGACGGTGCGCCACGACTTGGGCGAGAGGCTGGTCCTGGCGCTCTGCGGCCTGCTGTGTGGCGAAACAGCCTGTGCCGACATCGCCGACTTCGCGGCGGGACATGAGGCGAAGTTTCGCGAAGTCCTGGTCTTGCGCCACGGCTCGCCGAGCCACGACACCGTCTCGCGGGTCCTGCGCTGGCTCGACCCGCGCGAACTGAAGCAAACTCTCGCCGCCTGCCTGCCCGCCACGGGACACTCTCTGCGCAGCGGCGCGGTGCTGGCCGTGGACGGCAAGGCGCTGCGGCGCGCCTGCGAGGCGGGCCAGCGCCACATGCCAGCCCTGATGGTCAGCGTGTTCGATGGCCTCATGCGCCTCTCGCTGGCACGGACCCGGGCCGGGGCCGGCGGCGAGGACGCAGCCGCCCGCGAAGCGAGGAGGGGGCTGTCAAGCGGCGGAGAACGCCGTCTCCACCAGCCCGCCCACCCGCTCCGCCCCGAGCGCCTCGTCGAACAGGATCCGGTAGACGATCGGCGCGACGACCCGGTCGAGCACCGTGTCGATATGCGGAAACACCTCGCCGCGCAGGCCTGCGCGCTCCGCGATGACCGTGATCTGCTGCCTGACATAGCCGCAGCAGCGGCGCGGCCCGGCCCCGCCCTCGGCGGCGAGCACGTCGCGGATCATCTCGCGCCCGAGGCTGGAGGACATCTCCTCGGCATATTGCTCGGCCCAGGCCAGAAGGTCGCCGCGGCCGCTGCCGGTCTCGACCGGCACCATGTCCGGCCGCAGCCGCTCGACCGCGACGTCGGCCAGCAACTCGTTCAGCTCGCCCCAGCGCCGGTAGATCGTCGAGGGCGTGACGCCGGCCTCGGCGGCGATCAGCGGGATCGTCACCTCGGCCCGGTCCATCCGGGCGAGGAGATCCCGCGCGGCGCGGTGGACCGAGGCCTGGACCCGCGCGCTGCGCCCGCCCGGACGCGGCCCCGCCTCCCTCTCCGCCATCGCCATGCCTCCTCCAAACGCAAAGAATTTGCTTTTAGCGCTCCGCGGCGCTAGATCCTTAACGCAACGGATTTGCTTTAGGGACACACAGATGCGCGCAGGTCAAGGATTCCGGCGGGTCGACCCGCTCGTCGTCCACGCCGTGACGCTCGGGGCGTTCTTCGCCGCCGCGGCGGCGCCGACGCCGCTCTACCGGATCTACCAGGAGACCCTGGCGCTCTCGCCGGTCTTCGTCACCCTGGTCTTCGCGGTCTATGCGGTGGCCCTGCTCAAGGCGCTCCTCGTCGCCGGCTCGCTTTCCGACCACCTCGGGCGCCGGCCGGTGATCGCCGGGGCACTGTGGCTCGAAGCCGCGGCGATGGGCCTGTTCCTGCTGGTCGGGAACGGGCCGGGCTGGCTCGTCGTCGCCCGGATCGTGCAGGGGCTCGCCACCGGCATCGCCGCCGCGTCGCTCGGCGCCGCCCTCGTCGACGTGGATCGCGCCCGCGGGCCGATCGTCAACGCGGTGGCGCCGCTCGCCGGCATGGCCGTCGGCGCGCTCGGCACCAGCGCGCTGATCCAGTATGCGCCGCTGCCGCTCCACCTCGTCTACGGGCTCCTGCTCTGCACCTTCGCCGGGCTGGCTTTGGCGGTCTGGCTCATTCCCGAGAGCGCTGCGACGCGGCCGGGGGCGCTCGCCTCGCTGCGGCCCCGCATGGCGGTCCCGCCCCGGATCCGGCGGCCGCTCGCCCTGGTGACGCCGATCAACATCGCCAACTGGACGCTCGGCGGCTTTTACCTGTCGCTGGTGCCCTCGGTGGTCGCGGCGGCCACCGGCAGCCGGGCGCCGCTCACCGGCGGGGCCGTCGTTGCCGCCCTGATGGTGGCGGGCGCCGTCACCGTCCTCCTGCGCCGCACCGCGCCGCCGCGGGAGAACCTGACCTTCGGGGTGCTCACCACGGCTTTCGGCGTCGTCGGGGTCGTCGCCGGCATCCACGCGGCGAGCGTGCCGCTGCTGATCCTCGCCACCCTGGTCACCGGCTGCGGCTTCGGCACCAGCTTCCTCGGCACCCTCGGCACGATCATGCCGCTGGCCGAGCCCGACGAGCGCGCCGGGCTGCTGGCCGCCTTCTACGTCCAGAGCTACCTCGCCTTCAGCCTGCCGGCGGTCGGCGCCGGCTTCCTCGCCCGCGCCCTCGGCTACGCGGCGACCGCCGACCTCTACGCGGCGGCGATCCTGGTGGTGAGCCTGACCGGGCTCGCGAGCTTGCGGGCGCGGTCGGGGCGGGAACTGGCGGCGGCGTGAGAGCGCTGGATCATGGGATCGTCCTCACATGAGGGTCCTGGCGAAGCGTGCGAACTCGGACGCCGCCAGTCCGAAGCGGCCGCGCAGGCCGGGCGCCCCCTGCGGGACCCGGGCGCCGAACTCGCCCCGGATCGCCCCGAGGATCTCCGCCACCTCGGCCTCCCGCCCGCTCTCGGGCCCGAGCCGCGCCAGCTCGTTCACCGCCCGGGGCGGCGGTGCGGCGACGCGGGTGGCCCAGTCGGTGCCCCAGACCCGGCGGGCGAGGGCGTCGTTGCGCCGGCGGTAGACCTCGTCGACCCGGGCGGTCATCGCCGGGTCGAGGGCCCGGAACGGCTCGGCGTCGAAGCCGTGCTCGTGCGCGAGGGCATCGATGCGGGCGGTGACCGCGCGGGAGGCCCCTTGCGCGCCGCCGGCCCCGCCCGCCCGCAGGCGGCGCGACACCTCGACGCCGACGGGCCCGAGACTCTCGTTGGTGCGGTAGGCGAGGTCGGCGGGGGTCAGGAGCGGCAGCAGGCGGTCGGCGAGGCCGAGCTCGACGGCGATGCGCTCGATCAGCGGAGCCGGGGAGTGCCGGTCCTGGACCGGCACGAGGTGCACGCGCCCCGCGGCCGCCCGCGCCCAGCCCTTGAGGCCGCGCCAGTAATCGAACCGCCGCGCCCGCAGCTCGGCCTCGAACGACGCCGCGAAAGCCCGGGCCTCGCGCAGGAACTGGATCCGCCAGGTATATTGCGATTGCAGGTAGGCGGCTTGCGGGCGCACCGTCATCAGGATCTCGGGCCGGAAGCCCCGGCGCTCGAACAGGCCGCAGAGGAGCTTCGGCGCCCGGTGCCAGGGCGGCAGCAGGCACAGGCTCTCGTAGGAGAGGAGCGCGACCTCCTCCCGGCTCCTGGCCAGCGCCCGGTCGAGGGCGTCGATCAATTCGCCCCGCTCCCGCCGCGGCCGGCGCCCGTCCAGGGTCTCGCCGAGATGCTGGTGGCTGACATGCGGGTGGGCGGCCGAGGCCGGCGTCAGCGCGGGGTAGAGGATGCCCGCTCCGCGCAAGGCGTCCCGGCGGGTGTGCAGCAGCATCTGCAGCGACGAGGTGCCGGTGCGCGGGGTGCCGATATGGATGATGGCGCGGCGCATGGCGGTCCTCAGCGCCTGTCCCGATGCCGGCGTTCCCGCGCGGGAGCGGTCGGGGATGCGCGGGGCGTCGTCCGGTCAGGGATCATGCGGATCTCCCATGCCTCAGGCCGGCGCCCCGGAGGGCGCGGGGTCGCACCCCGCCGGAGCCGGCGGTCACGGCTCAAGCGGAGCCGTTGGATGGGCAGAACTGCAAGCCCGAACAGGGCGATTTTGCGGCATCATGAGCCGGTCGCCCGGCAAAGTCCCGGTCCCGCGAGGCAAGATCCGACGACGAATACCGTCGAGATGCGGATCATGCCGTTGATTTTGCCGGTGATTCGTTCCCGCGGACGCGGATCGACGTCGAGGTCGATTTATTTTTGGGTCTCGATGTTGCCGAATGCGTTCCGCTTCGATGCGCAATGTTGTGGCGTGTGACGGAAGGACGGTCGCGCCCGGCTCAGCGCAGGCCGCCGCCGAGCACGCCCGCCTCGACGGCGACCGACAGGCGGTCGGTGATCGCCCACTCCACCCCGACATGCGCGTTCGGCAGGACCACGATGTCGTCGCGCGAGAACGGGCCCGAGACCGGCGTCGCCCCGGCCCGGATCGTGCCGTGCACGGCCGCCACGCCGCCGCGGGCGTAGAGCAGCACCTCCGGCGTCAGCAGCGCGCCGACCTTCACCTGCACCGCCCCGGCGAAGTCCCGGGTGTAGCTCAAGGCCCCGAAGCCCGGCGTCAGGCCGCCGGAGGTCGCCGCGAGGTAGTCGAACCCGCCGGAGATGCCGTAGACGAACCGGCCCTCCTGCCAGAGCCGCCCGCCCTCGAAGCCGATGGTCGGCCCGGCATAGCTGCCGAACCGCCGCGACGACACCGCCTCGAACCCGGTCGACATCCGGGCGTAGGAGCCGGACCAGCGGCCATCCACGCCGGGTTCCTCTTCGAGGCTTTTCGGCCAAGTAGTCTCGGGCCAGGCGAAGACGGGGAGGAAGCCGAAGCCGACGAGGCCCTGCGCCCTACCGGGATCCGGCGCGAGGGCGCCGAGGCCGAGGGTGAGGCAGGCCACGAGGCGGCGGGGGGAGAAAGCCGCGAGGCGGCGGCGGGAGCGGGAGGCGGCGCATCCGGTCATACGGCCACGATAGCCGAGCGCCGGCCGCTCCGCATCGGGGGCGCCGGCGAAGGTTTGTAACCGCAAACTTGACGGCAGACACACTCGGGCGTCCCGGAACGGGGCGGTCCGCCGCCTGTGACTCGATCGCGGGAGGCAAGCCGGACTTCCAGGGAGAAGCGGTCGATTTGGTCGCACCCCAGAGACTGGGGTGGAGTATGACATATGTGTCTGTCCGGGGGCGCGTTCGGCCCGCCGGAGACGCTGCGCGTGACCCATTCGGACAACCGGGACCGAACCCGGGGATTGGATTCCGGCGGCCCGCCCGCGCCGCTTTGCATCGTCGCCGTGCCGGTCCGCAACGAGGTCGACCGGATCGGCCCCTGCCTCCGCGCGCTGGCGGCGCAGGAGGGGATCGCGGCGGAGAACCTCGGAATCGTCCTCTTCCTCAACAACTGCACCGACGGCACGGCGGAGGCCGTGGCGGCGCTCGTGCCCGACCTGGACGTGCCGGTGCGGGTGATCGCGCGCGACTTCGCCGGGGCGCAGGCCGGATGGGCAAGGCGCGAGGCGATGGAAGCCGCCGCGGCTTGGCTGGAAGAAGACGCGGTGCCGGACGGCGCGATCCTGACCACCGATGCCGACAGCCGGGTGCCGCCGGACTGGGTCGCGCGCAACCTCGCGGCCCTGGCGCAGGGCGCCGACGCGGTCGCCGGCACGGTGGCCCTCGACGCGGCCGAGGCCGCGCGCCTGCCGGACGCGCTCCACGCCCGCGGCCGCCGGGAGGGCACCTACGAGGCGCTGCTCGTCGCCCTCGAATCGCTCATCGACCCGGTCGCGCACGATCCCTGGCCGCGCCACGCCACCCGCTCGGGGGCGAGCCTCGCGGTGCGCCTCGCGGCCTACCGCGCCGCCGGCGGCATGCCGGCCTTGGCGCTGGGCGAGGACCGGGCCTTCGTGGCGGCCCTGCTGCAAGCGGATGCCCGGGTGCGCCACGCTCCCGGCCTCGTCGTCGTCACCTCGGGGCGGCTCGACGGCCGCGCCCCGGGCGGCTGCGCCGACACGATGAGGCAGCGCTGCGCCGTGCCCGAGACCCCGTGCGACCCGCGCCTCGAACCCCTCGCCCGCGCCCTGTTCCGCTACGCCTGGCGGCGCCGGCTGCGGCGCCTGCACGGGGCCGGGCGCCTCGCCCGGACCGGATCGTGGGCGCCCTGGCTGCGCGTGCCGGCCGCCGAGGCGCGGCGGATCGCCGGTCTCCCGACCCTCGGGGCGGTCCTCGCGGCGGTCGAGGCGGCAAGCCCGCTCCTCGCCCCCCGGCCCCTGCGCCCGCGCGCGCTGCCCCGCCACAGCCTCGCCGCCCGCCTCCTGCTCGCCGGGCTGCGGCGCGGCGGGCAAGGATGGCGGCGTCTCGTTGCACCCGACACGTCCGGCCGTACCGAGGCGCCGCCAACCCTGCCCGCCCTCGGCCGGGCGTCGGAGGAGGCCGGCAATGCGTGATCCCTGGATTCTCCCCGGCCCGACCCGCGACTGCGTCGCCGCCGCCCGCCGGGTCTCGGCCCTCGCCGCCGCGCGGGCCGACGCGCAGGACCGCGACGACGGCTTCCCGGCCGAGGACGTGGCCGACCTCGCTCAGGAAGGCCTCCTCGCCGCCCCGGTGCCGGCGGGGGAGGGCGGGGCCGGTCTCGGGCAGGAGCCGGGCGCGGCCGACCTCGCCGAGGTGCTGCGCCTCGTTGGCCTCGGCAGCCTGGCGCTCGGCCGGGTCTACGAGGGCCATGTCAACGCGCTCCAGCTCGTCGCCCGCTACGCCGCACCGGCGGAGCGGCGGACCCTGTTCGCCGATGCCCGCGCGGGGCACCTGTTCGGGGTGTGGAACACCGAGCCGCCAGGGGCCGGCCTCGTCCTCGGCGCGGACGGTCGGCTCTCCGGGGTCAAGACCTTCGCCTCGGGCGCCGGCCGCGTCACCCGCGCCCTGGTGACGGCGCGCCGGCCCGGCGACGGGCGGCCGCTAATGCTCGTCGTCGCCCTCGAGCCCGGGATGCGGTCCGACCTCTCGGCCTGGCGCGCGCAGGGGATGCGCGCCTCGGCGACCGGCACCGTCGACCTCGCCGGCCTCGCCCCGGAGGCGGTGCTCGGCGGGCCGGACGATTACCACCGCCAGCCGCACTTCTCCGGCGGCGCCTGGCGCTTCGCGGCGGTGCAGTTAGGCGGCATCGAGGCGGTGTTCGAAGCGTGGCGCGGCCATCTCGCCCGGACCGGGCGGGGCGACGATCCCCACCAGCTCGCCCGCCTCGGCGAGGGGGCGATCGCCCTCGAGGGCGCCCGGCTCTTCGTGTCCCGGGCGGCCGCCCTCGTCGCGGAGGAGGCGCTCGCCGTGGAGCGGGTCGTCGCCTTCGTCGATCTCACCCGGCTCGCGGTCGAGCGGGCGGGACTGGAGGTGCTGGGCCTCGCCCAGCGCTCGGTCGGCCTCCAGGGCTTCCTGCGCGGCCATCCCCTGGAGCGGCTGTCGCGCGACCTCGCGACCTACCTGCGCCAGCCCGCCCCCGACCGGGCGCTGACCGGCGCCGCCGCCACGATCCTCGCCGCCGACGGGCCGGTCGCCGCGCTCTGGGAGCCGCGATGATGCGGGCCGACGTCTTCCTCGCCGCCGCCGAGGCGCTGCCCGAGGGCTCCCTGCGCGACCTCGTGCCGGCCGGCGGGATCGTCGTGGTGGCGCCCCATCCCGACGACGAGAGCCTCGGCTGCGGCGGGCTCATCGCCGAGGCCTGCGCCCGACACATCCCGGTCCGCCTCGTCGTGGTGAGCGACGGAATCGGCTCGCATCCGAATTCCAGGACCCACCCGCCCGAGCGCCTGCGGCGTCTGCGCGAAGCCGAGACCCTGGCGGCGGCGGAATGCCTGGGCTTGGGCCCCGAGCACGTCGCCTTCCTGCGCCTGCCCGACCGGTTCGTGCCGCATTCGGGTCCCGAGGCCGAAGTCGCGGCCCGGGCGATTGCCGAGGCCGCCCGGGCCTGCGGGGCGGGCGCCCTGTTCGTGACCTGGGAGCACGATCCGCATTGCGACCACGCGGCGAGCGCGGCGCTCGCCCGCCGCGCGCGGGACCTCCTCGGGGATGTGTCCCTTCATGCCTACCCGGTCTGGGGCTGGACGCTGCCGCCGGAGACCGAGATCGACGGAGAGCCCCGAGGCGTCCGCCTCTCGGTTTCCCGCCACTTGCGCGCCAAGGCGGCGGCCATCGCCGCCCACCGCTCGCAGACCACCGACCTGATCGACGACGATCCGCAGGGCTTTCGCCTGGAGCCGGCGATGCTCGCCCGCTTCGCGCGGGACCACGAGATCTTCCTCGACGTCGCTCTATGACGAGGCCGCGATGACCCGCCACACGACCTCGCTGCCGCCCGGCTACTTCGACGAGCGCTACGCCGCCGATCCCGATCCATGGAACTTCGAGACGAGCGCCTACGAACGCGACAAGTACGACGCCACCCTCGCGGCCCTGCCACGCCCGCGTTACGCGGCTGGCCTCGAGATCGGCTGCTCGATCGGGGTGCTGACGGCTTCGCTCGCGCCCCGCTGCGACACCCTCACCGCCCTCGACGTGGCCGAGGCCGCCCTGGACCAGGCCCGCGCGCGCTGCCGCGACCTCCCGGGCGTACGCCTGATGCGGGCCCAGGTGCCGGGCGAGTGGCCGGAGGGCACCTTCGACCTGATCCTGCTCTCGGAAGTGGTCTACTACCTGGATGCCGGCGACGTCGCCCGCCTCGCGGCCCGGGTGCGCGGGAGCCTGCGTCCCGGCGGCGACGTCGTCCTGGTGCACTGGACCGGCGAGACGCATTATCCCCTGAGCGGCGACGAGGCCGCCGACCTGTTCATCCGCGAGAGCCGCGAGACCCTCGCGCTCGACCGGCAGGTCCGCGCGCATTCCTACCGGCTCGACGTGCTGCGGTCGCGCGCGGCGCCGGCCGCTCCGGCCGCGTGACGTAAACCCGTGCGTCGTCCCTCGCTACCGTGAAGCTGGGGCGACCGCGCCCGTCCGTCTCCGTGCCGCTATCCCGATCACCGGCACGCCATCCGGCCGATCACCATCCATTAGCCATGCACGACGATCCGGCGGAGCTTGTCGTCTCTTGCCACGTTGCAGTTGAGCGCGCTTCCGGGATCAGCCGAACGGTACCCCGGAAACGCGCGACGCAGCGCCGGATCTTCCGGTCCGCCAACAAGCGAGACGAAGCGTTCATCGTTTCAATATAGTCCTACCCAGTATCGCGCTGCGCCGCCCCGGCGCCCCTCGCGGAGCCCGACACCCCCATGACAGCCCTCCTGTCGGCCGAGCCGCGCTTTGTGCCGGTCCGCGCCGCCGTGCGCCCGGACGGGCCGGACCCCGCCGCGACCCGGCGCCTCGCCCGCGGCCTCGACGCGGTCCGGCACGGATTCGTGCTGATCGACCCCGACGGCGGCGTCGCCGTCTGCACCGCGCCGGCCCGCGCGCTGCTGGAACGGCTCGGCCTTCACGGCACGCCGAGCCTCCGGCGGCTCCTGCGCCTCGCCCGCGCCGGCTCCGGCCTGTCCGCGCGGGAGATCCACGGGCGCCTCGTCGGCGGGGCCGTCCTCGACGTGGCGGCGGGCGGCCACAGCGTCCAGGTCGAGATGCACGACGTCCCGGGCGAGGGCGTCGCCCTGGTGCTGGAGGATGTCAGCCTGCGCCGGGCGGCGGAGAGCCGGGCCCACGACCTCGCCCGCCTCGATCCCCTCACCGGCCTGCCGAACCGCCTGCAGCTGCGCGAGCACCTCGACGCGGCGCTGGCGCGCCTGGAGCGCCAGGCCGAGGGCTGCGCCGTCCTCCTCGTCGATCTCGACCGCTTCAAGCCGGTCAACGACACGCTCGGCCATCCGGTCGGCGACGCGCTGCTGCGCAAGGTGGCCGACCGGCTGCGCGCGATGGTCCGGGCCGGCGACACCGTCGCGCGGATCGGCGGCGACGAGTTCGTGGTGCTGCAGGCCGGCGTGGCCGAGCCGGGCGAGGCCCAGGCGCTGGCGCGCCGCGTCGTCGACCTCGTCGGCCGCACCTACATGATCGAGGGCCAGCTGCTCTCGATCGGGGCGAGCGTCGGCGTCGCCCTGGCGCCGGCCGACGGGCAGGATGCCGACCGGCTCCTGAAGAACGCCGACCTCGCCCTCTACCGCGCCAAGCTCGACGGGCGGGGCACCTTCCGGTTCTTCGAGCCGGCGATGGACGCGCGCATGCAGGCGCGCCGGCGCCTCGAGCTCGACATGCGCCAGGCGCTGGCCCGGCGCGAGTTCCAGCTCCACTACCAGCCGCAGATGAACCTCGCCGACGAGCGGCTGGTCGGCTGCGAGGCGCTGATCCGCTGGCACCATCCGGAGCGCGGGCTGGTCTCGCCTGTCGACTTCATCCCGCTCGCCGAGGAGATCGGCCTGATCGTGCCGATCGGCGAGTGGGTGATCCGCCAGGCCTGCCGCGACGCCGCCGCGTGGCCCCAACCCCTGACGGTGGCCGTCAACGTCTCGCCGGCGCAGTTCACGAGCGACCGCCTCGTCGAGACCATCGTGTCGGCCCTCGCCAATACCGGCCTGCCGGCGGCACGGCTCGAGGTCGAGATCACCGAGGGCGTGCTCTTGCAGGACAACGACAAGACCCTGCACACCCTCCACCGCCTGCGCGCCCTCGGGGTGCGGGTGTCGATGGACGATTTCGGCACCGGCTACTCGTCCCTGAGCTACCTGCGCGCCTTCCCGTTCGACAAGATCAAGATCGACCGCTCCTTCGTCGCCGGCCTGTGCACCGGGACGGATGCGGGCACCAAGGCCGACGGCGAGGCGATCATCCGGGCCATCGCCGGCCTCGGCCGCAGCCTCGGCATGACCACGGTGGCGGAGGGCGTCGAGACGCCCGAGCAGCTGCGGCGCATCCGGGCCGAGGGCTGCACCGACGTCCAGGGCTACCTGATCAGCCGGCCGCTGACGGCCGATGCCCTCCTGACCCTGCTCGCCGCCGCAATTCCCGGAAGCCCGCCATGCCGGAGCCCGTCATGAGTGACCTCTACCGCCTGGTCTATGCCAGCAGGAACCTGATCCAGGGCCCGGACCACGAGGTCGCGGCGGCCATGCGCCAGATCCTCGACGCCTCGAAAACCAACAACCGCGCGGCCGGCGTCACCGGCGCCCTGATGTTCAACGGCGGCGCCTTCGCGCAGGTGCTGGAAGGGCCGCGGGCCGGCGTGGAGGAGACCTTCGAGCGCATCCAGCGCGACGAGCGCCACGGCGACGTCACGGTGCTGCAATGCGGCCCGGCCGAGACCCGCGGCTTCCCCGACTGGTCGATGGCCTTCGTCGGCCAGTCCGCCCGCGGCCAGGCCCTGTGGTGCGGGCTCGCGGCCGAGAGCGGCTTCGACCTCGCGCGCCTGGACGGCGACGGGGTGTTCGCGATGCTGCACGGCCTCGTGCTGGAGGAGGAGGGCGTCCCGATCACGGTCGCGCCCGCGCCGATGCAGGCTCCGACCGGCCCTCGCGCGGTCGCCGCGGAGGCGCCTGTTGCGGCGGCGGTCCCGCCGGTGGCGGCCGTCCGTCCGGCCGAGGCGTCCCTGCCGGAGGCGGGGTCCGCGGCGCTCGCGGTGCTCCGGACCGCGCTCGCCCGCGAGCGCGACCGGGCCCACGCCCTCTCGGCCGAGGTCGACGACCTCGCGGTCGCCCTCGCCGCGGGTCGCGACGAACTCGCGGCCCTTCGCGCCGAGCGCGACCACTGGGCCGAGCGCGCCCGGGTGCTCGCCGGGATGCTGTGCCGGGAGGTGGAGGAGGTGCGCCAGGGGGAGGTAGTCGTAGCGCCGCGGCGGGCGGAGTGGGCGGTGGCCTGAGAGGACTTCGGATCTCTCCACCGGGTTCATTCCCTCCATCGTCATTCCGGGGCCGCGCAGCGGAGCCCGGAATGACGATGGAGGGTTTCAAGTCTGCTGAGCAGGTCCGACAAGCGTTGAACTGCCGGTATCCCTCATCCCACCCCCGACCTCAGGATGAGGCTGCGGGTGGGACGGAAAACCCTTTCTCGCAGTCCTGTTCCCGCGAGACGGGCAGCCCTCAGTTCGAGCGCCGCGACAGCGACACCGCGTAGGCCGGGGAGCGGATCGCGAACATCGGGTCGTCGGCCGGGCCGGCGATGCCCTCGGGCAGGTCGACGACCGGATCGAAGGTGGCGGCGTCGCAGGTCGCGTCGGGCGCGATCTCGGTGATCGCCAGGGTGCCGAGCGTCTTCGTCTTGCGCTGGTCCTCCGGCCAGGTCGCGGTCACGTCGGCGGTCGGGTCGCCCGGCTCGGCCAGGATCGCCACGAGGTCGAACTTCGCCGGGCCGCGGGACAGCCGCTCCTTCAATTCATCGGCGTAGAACGCGTCGGGCTTGGCCTTCAGCTCCTCGTCCGAGAGGGTCGCCTTGTCGGCGGCGACGAACTTGAGCTTGGCCGTCGTCTTGTCGCCCTTGGCGTTCGTCAGCGTGTAGGCGTGGACCGCCCAGTAATCGGTGCCCGCGAAGCTCGCCGGCACCGGCCGGGCGCTGAGCCACGCCGCCTGGCGGCCGGTCTCCGGGTTCTGGGCCGCGAAGGCCTTGATCTTCTCGGCATCCGGCTTGCCGTCCGGCCCCGCCACCCGGACCTTCAGGAAGTCGAGGAGCTGGCCCGGGGTCCTGGTCGAGAAGACCGGGGCGGAGATGATCACGAAGGTCAGGTCGCCGGCGGGATCGGCCATCCGCATCGCGAAGCCGCGGGTGGTCGCCTTGGTCTTGTCCGAGATCTTCGGGTTGCCGCCGCCCATCGAGAAGCGGGCGGTGACCGGCACGGCCTTGCTGAACTGGGGCGCCTTCGACAGGCTCGCCGCGTCGGAGGCCGGCGTGAACGTGCCCTTGAGGCAGACGCCCTTGGCGCCGCTGGCGCGCACGCCCTTGTGGTCGCCGCTGACGGCGAATTGCAGGGCGACGATGGCGGCGGGATCCGCCTCCTCCGCGGCTGCGGGCGCGACGAGAGAGGCGAGCGCGGCGGCGCCGGCCAGGAGGGAGAGGGACCGGATCATCAGGGCGTTTCCTCGGATTTACCGAGGGGCACTTTGGATTGTGCGCAACTTTATAGCAAGTCTGATTTCCGCTCCGTGGCCGATCGTTTCCGGACGGTGACGGGCGGGATCAGGTCGCGCGCCGAAGTGCGGCGACTGCCGCCGCGAGTCGCCGCATCCCCTCGTCCAGCCGTTCCGGCGGGTTGAGGGTGAAGTTGATCCGCATCCCCCGCCTGTCCGCCCCGCCGGCGTCGAACACGCTGCTCGGCGCGTAGCAGATTCCCGCCGCGAGGGCGTGCGGGAGCAGCGCGTCGGTGTCGAAGCCAGGATCCCGGGCGGTTGCCCAGACGAACATCCCGCCGACCGGCACCTCCCAGGTGAACCACTCGGCGAGGTGCGTCGCGAGCGCGGCGCAGAGCGCGTCCCGGCGCGCGCGGTAGAGCGCGACGACCGCCGGCCGGATCGCCTCGACGAGGCCCGTCTCGATCGCCGCGAGCGCGATGCGCTGGGTCACGCCGCTGGTGCACAGGTCCGAGCCCTGCTTGGCGAGCGTCAGCGCCTCGATCATCGCGGGCGCCGCGACGATCCAGCCGATGCGCAGACCCGGCGCGATCTCCTTCGACAGCGTGCCCAGCGAGACGACCGGGCCGGCATAGGGCTCGCCCGGCGCTCCTTGCGCCGACAGCTCGATCAGGCGCGGCAGCGGCGCGCCGTCGTATTGCAGGGTGCCGTAGGGATCGTCCTCGACGAGCCAGGTGCCGGTGTCGTGCGCCGCCGCGACGAGGGCCCGGCGCGTCTCCAGGCCGACGAGGCGCCCGGTGGGATTGGAGAAGTTCGGCACCACGTAGGCGAATTGCGCGCCCGCCAAGCCTTCGTGGGCGTCGAAGCCGGGGGCGTCGAGCACGAGGTTGCGGAAGGACGGCGAGCGCGGCCGCCAGGCGTCAAGGGCGCCGAGATAGGTCGGGTGCTGGCCGGCGATCAGCCCGCCCTCGTCCAGCAGCACCTTGCCGACGAGGTCGAGGGCTTGCATCCCCGAGGTGGTCACCAGCACGTTGTCGCGGGTCAGCGGCAGGGCGGGCGACCCGAGGCGCCGGGCGAGGGCGTCCCGCAGGGCCGGCAGCCCCTCGACCGGGCCGTAGCCCAGAACCTCGTCCGGATGCTCGGCGACGGCGCAGCGGGCGATCCCGGCCATGCGCTCCGTCGGGTAGATGTTCGGGTCGGGCAGGCCGCCGGCGACGTTGATCAGGTCGGGGATCGCGCCGGCGGCGAGGAAGGTGCGGGTGATCTGGTTGGTGGTGCCCATCCACCGGGCGAAGGCCGGCCGCGGGGCGGAGCGGGGGGAGGAGGGCACCATGGGGTCGGGCTCGCGGGGTTCGGGGGACCATGCGGATCTACCACCGGACGCGCGAGAGGTGCGGGCGATCTCAATGCGATTTCTGCTTGTTCGGTGCGCAAAAGAATAGAGCGCGCTCCCCTCTCCCATGTGGAGAGGGGCTGGGGGTGAGGGTGCTACGATTCCGCAGAATACTGAACCGCCTCGCTGCCAGCACCACGCTCCGTGCTTCACACTGAAGCGTGTCACCCTCACCCCTACCCCTCTCCCACACGGGAGAGGGGATCTCGCGCTTGAAGAATATTGAAGTTAGTTACGATGAAATCGTACCGCCTCCTCACGCCGTCTCGGCGAACAGCGCCCCGGGCACCGCCGCCAGCAGGCTGCTTGTGTAGGGATGCTCCGGCGCCCGGAACAACGCCTCGGTGCGGTTCATCTCGACGACTTCGCCGCGATGCATCACGGCGATCCGGTCGCAGATCGTCGCCGCCACGCGCAGATCGTGGGTGATGAACAGCATCGCGATGCCGAGGCGCTGCTTCAAATCCTCCAGCAGCGCCAGCACCTGGGCCTGGACCGAGACGTCGAGGGCCGAGACCGCCTCGTCGGCGACGAGCACGTCCGGCTCCATGGCGAGGGCCCGGGCGATGCCGATGCGCTGGCGCTGGCCGCCCGAGAAGGCGTTGGGATAGCGCTCGGCGGCGGTCTGGGGCAGGCCGACGAGGTCGAGGAGCTCGCGCGCCCGGGCCCGCGCCTGGCGGGACGGGGTACCGTGGGCGATCGGGCCGCCGGCGATGATCTGCTCGACGGTGCGGCGGGGATTGAGCGAGGCGAAGGGATCCTGGAAGATCATCTGGATCCGCCGGCGCTCGTCGCGGAGTGCCGTGGGCTTCAGCGCCGTGAAGTCGAGGCTGCCGAGGCGCACCGTACCGTGATCGGGCTCGATCAGCCGGATCGCCAGCCGCGCCGTCGTCGATTTGCCGGAGCCCGATTCGCCGACGATCCCGAGGGTCTCGCGCCGGCGCAAGTCGAAGCTCACCTCCTTGACCGCGGCCACCACCCGGGGCTTGCCGAGGAGGCCGGCGCGGGTGGCGTAGGTCTTGGCAAGCCCCATCACCGAGAGGGCGACCGGCGCCTCGGTGATCGGCTCGCGCTTGGGCGGGGTCAGGCTCGGCACGGCGGCGAGCAGCGCCTTGGTGTAGGCGTGTTGGGGATGGCGCAGGACCGCCTCGGCCGAGCCGGATTCGACCAGCCGGCCGCGTTGGAGCACGGCGACGTGGTCGGCGATGTCGGCGACGACGCCGAAATCGTGGGTGATGAACAGCACCGCCATGTTGCGGCGCTTCTGGATGGCACGGATCAGCTTCAGGATCTGCGCCTGGGTCGTGACGTCGAGGGCCGTCGTCGGCTCGTCGGCCACCAGCACCGCCGGTTCGAGGGCCAGCGCCATCGCGATCATCGCCCGCTGGCGCTGCCCGCCCGAGAGCTGGTGCGGATAGGCCTTCACGATCTGCTCGGGGTCGGGCAGGCCGACCTCGCAGGCGAGCGCGACCGCGCGCTCGCGCCGCTCCCTCGGCGTCAGCAGGTCGTGGGCCTCGAACATCTCGGCGATCTGGTCGCCGATGCGCATCACCGGGTTGAGCGCCGTCATCGGCTCCTGGAAGATCATCGCGATCCGCCGGCCACGCAAGGAACGCCAGGCGCGCTCGTCGAGGCGGAGCAGGTCCCGGCCCTCGAACAGGATCTCGCCGCCCGCCACCTTCAGCGACCGCGGCAGGAGGCCGGTGAGCGCGTAGGCGCTCATCGACTTGCCCGAGCCGGACTCGCCGACGACGCACAGGATCTTGCCCGGCATCAGGTCGAGGTTCAGGTCCTCGACCGCGTGCGGCCGGTCGGCGCCCTTCGGCAGGGCGAGGGTCAGGTTGCGGATCTGGACGATCGGTTCGCTCATCTCTGGCCCTCATGCGCCCGATGGGCGGGTTGGTTCGATCGGATGAAGTCTTGTTCGCGGCTGGTGTCAGTGTCTCGACAGCATTCATGCCCTCCGCGTCATCCCGGGGCTCGCCGAAGGCGAGAGCCCGGGATCCATAACCGCCGATATTGGAGGAACAGGCGGTCAGCGTTCCGCATCATCCTGAGGCGTCGGCGGCTATGGATCCCGGGTTCCGCTGCGCGGCCCCGGGATGACCCGGAGGGTGTCAGTTCCGTTGCGGGATGCGAGCGGGGGTTCTCACCCCGCCGCCTTGCGCTCCGCCAGCACCGCCGGCCCGGTCTCGCCGAGGTCCCAGAACAGCCCGGCCATCAGCCCCAGCGCCTCGCGGGTCGGCGGGCCCAGAAGGTGCTCGTTCGGCGCGTGCTGGGCGCAGGCCGGGTAGGAATGCGGCACCCAGAGCGTCGGCAGCCCGAGGATCTCCGAGAAGGCGTCGTTCGGCAGCGAGCCGCCGAGATTGGGCAGGAGCGCCGGCCGCTTGCCCGTGCTGGCCTCGATCGAGGCGAGAGCCCAGGTCACCCAGGGATCCTCGACCGGCAGGCGGGTGGCGCGGAACACCTCGCCGCGGGTCGCCCGCACCTCGACCATCGGGAAACCGTTCGCGTCGAGATGGGCACGGACCGCCGGCAGCACGCCCTGCCAGTCGGTGCCGACGACGAAGCGCAGCTGCAGCGTCGCCCTGGCGGAGGGCGGCACCGCGTTCTGCGGCCCGTCCGGATCGCCGCACTTGAAGGCCAGCACCTCGAGGGTGTTCCAGGCGAAGACCCGCTCGGCCGGAGTCAGGCCCGGCTCGCCCCAGCCCTCGTCGATCTCGGGCGCGTTCGGATCGCCCCCGACGGTGATGTCGGCGAGCGCCGCCCGCACGCCCGCGGGGATCGGCGGCGGGCGCAACGCGTCGAGGAGGATCTTGCCCTGCCCGTCGACCAGGGTCGCGATGGCGTTCGCCAGCACGGTACCGGGATTGCGCAGGAGCCCGCCCCAATTGCCCGAATGGTGGCCGCCCTCGCGAAGATTCACCAGCAATTCGAAGGTGACGCCGCCGCGCGAGCCGAGGAACATCGTCGGCCGCGCCGCCTCCAGCCGCGGCCCGTCGGAGGCGATGAGGAGGTCGGCGGCGAGCGAAGCGGACTCCGCGCGGCAGACCTCGTGCAGGCCCGGCGAGCCGGCCTCCTCGCCCATCTCGACCAGGAGCTTGACGTTGAAGCCGAGCTGGCCGCCGCGGGCCTGCATCACCGCCTCGAGGGCGCCGAGATTGATGAGGTGCTGGCCCTTGTTGTCGGCGGTGCCGCGCCCGTACCAGCGCTCGCCCTCGACCGTGACGGCGAGGGGATGCAGGCCCTTGCGCCACTGCTCGGGGTAGTTCCGCACCGTGTCGCCGTGGCCGTAGGTCAGCACGGTCGGCAGGTCGTCGCCCTCGTGCCGCGTGGCGATCAGGAACGGCCCGCGCCCAGACTTCGGGTTGTCGAGGAGGCGGGTCTGGAAGCCGAGGCGCTCCACCAGGGGGGTGACGAAGCGGGTCAGGTAGGCGGCGAGCGCCTCACCCTGGTCCGGGGCCTGGCTCTCGGTCGGCAGGGCGACCGCCTCGCGTAAGCCGGTGAGGAAGCCGCCGTCGTCGAAGTGCCGGTAGGCCAGCCCGATGGCGTCGCGTCGCGACATGGGAGAACTCTCTCTTCTTCTACGCGGACGAAAGGAAAGATCAGTGCCAGCCTTCCGGAGCGGTGATGTCGCGCACCCCGTCGCCCAGAAGGTTGATGCCCAGCACCAGGATCAGGAGCGCCACGCCCGGGATGGTGATGACCCAGGGCTGGAAGAACATGTACTGCTTGCCCTCGGCGATCATCAGGCCCCAGGACGGCAGCGGCGGCTGCACGCCGAGGCCGAGGAAGGAGAGCGCCGCCTCAAGCAGGATCGCGTGCGCCATCTCAAGGGTCGCGACGACGATCAGGGCGTTCAGGATGTTGGGCAGGATCTCCTGGGCAAGGATCCGCACCGGGGAGAAGCCCGCGGCCTTCGCGGCGGAGACGAAGTCCTGGTTGCGCACCTGCCTCGTCGCGGCCCGCGTCACCACCGCGAAGCGGTCCCAGAGCAGGAAGCCCAGCACCAGCACCACGACCTTCAGCGAGCCGCCGACCAGCGAGGCCATGGCGAGCGCCACCAGCACCACCGGCATCGCGAGCCGCGTGGTGACGACGTAGCTCACCACCGCGTCGACCCGCCCGCCGTAATAGCCGGCCAGCACCCCGAGCGCGGTGCCGATCACCCCCGAGATCAGCGCGGCGGACAGCCCGATCAGCAGCGAGATCTGACTGCCGTAGATCAGGCGGCTCAAGTAGTCGCGCCCGAGCTTGTCGGTGCCGAGGAGGTGCTCGACGCTGCCCTTGGCGTGCCAGAACGGCGGGATCAGCCGGCGCGACACGTCCTGGGCGTAGGGGTCGTGCGGGGCGATCAGCGGCGCTGCGAGCGCCATCAGCACGACGAACCCGACGATGCCGGCCCCGATCAGGAAGCCGCCATGGGACAGGCCGCGCCGGAGCGCGATGGCGGCCGGCGAGCGGGCCGGGGGCAGGACGATCTCGGCGGGCGCCGAAGCCGGGACGAGCGGGGAGGCGGGCCGGGTCGTCATGAGCGCAGCCTCGGATCCAGGAGGGCGTTGAGGAGGTCGGCGGCCAGCGTCAGCCCGATATAGATCATCGCCAGCACCAGCACGATCGCCTGGACCACGGGGAAGTCGTTGCGGGCGATCGATTCCCAGGCGAGCTGGCCGAGACCCTGGAGCGAGAACACCGCCTCGATCACGATCGAGCCGCCGAGCATGAAGCCGAACTGCACCGCGGCGAGCGCGATCACCGGGATCACGGCGTTACGGAGCGCGTGGCGGATCAGGATCTTGCGCTGCGGCAGACCCTTGGCGCGGGCGGTGCGGACGTAGTCCGAGGATAAAACCTCGAGCATGCCGTTGCGGGTCAGCCGCATCACCGCCGGCATGGCGTAGTAGCCGAGCGCCACCGCCGGCAGGATGAAGTGCTTCCAGGTCGCGTTGCCGGAGACCGGCAGCCAGCGCAGGTTGACGGAGAAGATCAGGATCAGGGTGAGGCCGAACCAGAAGCTCGGCATCGCCTGGCCCAGCACCGAGATCGCGAGCGCCGCCCGGTCGAGCCAGGTGTCGCGATAGAACGCCGCGAGCACGCCGAGCGGGATCGCCACTAGGAGCGCGACGGCGAGCGCGATCACCCCAAGGGTCAGGGTCACCGGCATGCGGGCGGCGACGAGGTCGGTCACCTGCTCGGGGAAGTAGAACGAGCGGCCGAAATCGAAGTGGAGCGCCCGCCAGGCCCAGGTGCCGAACTGGACCACCAGCGGCTGGTCCAGCCCGTGCTGCGCGCGGACCGCCGCGATCTGCTCGCCCGTCGCCTCCGGGCCGGCGATCGCGGTGGCGAGATCGCCCGAGAGGTGGAGGAGCATGAAGCTCGCCACCGAGACGGTCAGCGCGACGCCGACCGCGACGAGGATGCGCCGCAGCGCGAAGCCCAGCATGGCGCCTCCTCCTACTTCTTCCAGGAGGCGGCGTAGAAGCGCGGCACCTCGTCGGTCTGCGCGGTGAAGGTCAGATCGGCGCTGAAGGCGTAGTTCGACGGGTAGGAGAACATCGGCAGCGCGTAGGCTTCGGCCGAGATGCGCGTCAGGGCTTGCCTGTACTTCGCCTTGCGGGTCGCCGGATCGGTGCTGGTGTCGCCGGCCTGGAGGTCGGCGATCACGGTGGAATCGCGGGCCAGGTCCTCCTCGCCGCCGCGGAAGTAGATTCCGGTGAAGGCCGAGACGTCGTTGATCGAGAACGAGCCCCAGGTCTGGTAGCCGATCGAGGTCTTGCCGGCCCGGAGCGCGTCGCGGAAGGCGGCGTAGCGCAGGTAGTTGAGCTTGGCGCGGATGCCGACGGCGCGCAGGTAGCCGATCACCGCCTCGGCGTAGTCGCGCTCGCGATAGGCCGAGAGGTCGATCTCGAAGCCGTTGGGGTAGCCGGCCTCCTTGAGGAGCGCCCGCGCCTTGGCCGGGTCGTAGGCGTAGGTGGGCACGCCCTCGCTGGTGCAGCCGAACTGCTCGATGAAGCACATGGCGTTCATCACCCGGGCGCCGCCGCGTGCCAGGTTGTCGACCATCGCCTTGCGGTCGATGGCGTGGGCGATCGCCTGGCGCACCCGCACGTCCTTGATCGGAGAGTTCTCCTGCGCGCGGCCCTGCACGTCGAATTGCAGGTAGCCGACCCGCATCGTCTCGGCGGAGACCACGGTCAGGGTGGGATCGTTCTTCAGCTGCTCGGCCTGGTCGGTCGGCACGCGCCAGATCCAGTCGACGCCGCCGGTCATCAGTTCGGCCATGCGGCTGTCGGCGTCCGGGATGACCCGGAATTCGAGCTTGCCGATCTTGGCCTTGCCGATCGGGCTGCCCGGCCAGTACTTGTCGTTGCGCACCATCTTCACGCTGCGGCCGCTCTCGACAGAGACGATGCGGTAGGGGCCGGTGCCGACCGGGGCCTTGCTGAAGCCGTCGAGGCCCACCTTCTTGAAGTAGGCGGCGGGCAGGATCGGGGTCGGGCCGGAGAGGTATTCGAGGGCGGCCGGGAACGGCGCCTTGAGGTGGATCCGGACGCTGTTGGGCCCGGTCACCTCGGTCGACTTCATCCAGTCGACGTTGCCCTTGGTGACGATCTTCGCCTCGGGCGTCAGCACGTAGTTGAAGGTGAAGGCGACGTCCTCGGGCGTCAGCGGATCGCCGTTGTGGAAGGTCACGCCGTCGCGCAGCGTGAGGTCGAGCGTCACCGGGTCGACCCAGGTCCAGGCGGTCGCGAGCATCGGCTGGTGCTGGCCGGTCGCCGGATCGCGGTAGAGGAGAGTATCCCAGACGTTGCGGGCGAGGATCACACCCTCGCGCAGGTTGTTGTGGTAGGGGCTCAGGTTCTCCGGCTCGCTGTCCGAGGCGTAGATCAGGGTGTCGTTGGCCTTGCCCGCCAGCGCCGGGCCCGCGACTCCGGCGAGGAGGAGGCCGGCGAGCAGCGCCCCCGCTTTGCACATCCGGCCCGCTTCGATCCGTGTCGGCATCCGTGTCGGCATCATCCGTGTCGGCATGTCGGCTCCGCCTCGTCGTGGACAGCGCGGGCACGTCGACCCGTCATGTTGCACTGCCGCAAAATTCACCCTGCCAGAATGTTGCGCAGATCCGATCGCAGCAAGTCGAATTTGTCGATAGGCTCGTTGCCGAAACGGCAAGGCAGGGGATGCGGGCGGGATGCAGACCACGGCGTTGCGCTACTTCCTGGCGGTCGCCCGCGAGGGCACGATCGCGGCGGCCTCCGCCCGGCTCAACGTCGCGCCCTCCGCGATCAGCCGGCAGATCGCCAACCTGGAGGCCGAGCTCGCCTGCCCGCTGTTCGAGCGCCGGCCGCGCGGCATGGTGCTGAGCCAGGCCGGCGAGCTGCTCGCCCGCCACGCCCATCAGGTGCTCGCGAGCGCCGAGCAGGTCGTCACCGAGATCCGGGAGCTGGAGGGGCTGTGGCGCGGCCTGGTGCGGGTCGCCTGCACCGAGGCCTTCGCCATCGACCTCGTGCCGGAGGCGATGGCCGCCTTCCACACCCGCCATCCGGGCATCCGCTTCGACCTCGCCGTGCTGCCGCCGGGCCAGGTCACCCACCGGGTGGTCCAGGGCGACGCCGATCTCGGGCTCACCTTCAGCCTGGAGCCCTCGACCGGGACCGCGGTCGCCTATCGCGGCAGCCTCGACATGGTGGCTTTGTGCGCGCCCGACCATCCGCTCGCCGGGGGCGGGCCGATCGGGCTCTCCGACCTCGCCGCCTACCCGGTGGCGTTGCTGCCGCGGGACA
Source organism: Methylobacterium sp. 174MFSha1.1 (assembly GCF_900116815.1). NCBI lineage: Bacteria > Pseudomonadati > Pseudomonadota > Alphaproteobacteria > Hyphomicrobiales > Methylobacteriaceae > Methylobacterium > Methylobacterium sp. 174MFSha1.1. Next base: position 101,881 of record NZ_FPCB01000016.1, read on the forward strand.
CCACCTTGCGCACCATCCTCGACGCGGCCTGCGCGGCGGACGGCGTCGCGATCGAGCCGGCGCTCACCGCCAACACCCTCTCCTCCGTCCTGCCCTTCCTGCGCCGCACCCGGGGGCTGACCCTGGTGTCCTCGGTCGCGCTCCAGGGCCAGGTCGCGCGGGGCGAGTTCCGGGTGCTGCCTGTCCGCTCCCGCCGCAGCCTGGCGCGGGGCATCGAGGTCCAGACCATGCGCGACCGGCGCCTGCCCCGCGCGGTGCAGGCTTTCCTGACGGCGCTGGTGGCGGCGTTGCCGCCGGCGCGGAGTTGACGATGGCGAGGGGACTGATGACACTGGCCGGGCGAATCGATCGCACCCATATGATTTCCGGAGGATTCCTTCCGGAAATCATATGGCAGCCCGCGCGGCGCCTGAGCGAAGCCGATTTCCGCATTGCGAAGCAATTCGTCGGAAATCGTATCAGACGATCGAAGGATTTGTTCCGCCTTGCACCTCGCTCATCTCGCAGAGATTTTTCCCAGTCGCAGCGGCCCGGGTGACAGCGTGAGATCGACCTGATGACGTCGATCGCCGGGCTGCCCGAGTTCCTGCTCTATCTCGGCACCGCCGCGGGCCTGACCGGCCTCTACCTCGTCGTCTACACCCTCGCCACGGCGCATAACGAGCTGGCGCTGATCCGCCGGGACGTGACGGCCGCCGCGATCGCCCTCGGCGGCAGCCTCGTCGGCTTCACCCTGCCGCTCGCGGTGGCGGTCACCAACGCCGGCTCCGTGCTCGACTGCCTGGTCTGGGGCCTCATCGCGCTGGTGGTGCAGATCGCGGTGTACTGGCTGGTCCGGCTCGTCGTGCCGGACCTGTCGCGGCGGATCGAGGAGGACCGGATGGCGGCGGCCTGCCTGCTCGGGGCCGCCTCGCTCGCCGGCGGCATCCTGAACGCCGCCTCGATGACCTCCTGAGGCGCCTGTGAGCGAGTTCGTGACGGTCCCTCCCCACGAAACGGCCCGCCGCGCCAAGCGCTCGGCCGCGATCTCCCTGGTGCTCGTCGCGGGCGCCGGGGCGGGGGCCTTCGCGCTCGCCGGCCTCGCCGGCGCGAAACGGGACGAGGACGTGCTGGTCTACCGCACGCTCGACGCCTGCCTCGCCGAGCGGGTGCGCAGCGCCCAAGCCTGCACCGAGGCCGAGGCCGCCGCCCGCGCCGCCTACGCGGCGAGCGCGCCGCGCTACGAGACCCTGGCCGAGTGCGAGCGCCACCACGGACGCGGCGGCTGCGTGCCGGGCGCGACGGTGACGCCGGACGCGCAAGGCCGCACCCTCCCGCTGATGTCGGCCTTCATGATGGGGCGGACGGACGAGCAGAACCTGCCGGTCCAGCCGCTCTACGCCCACGACCCGGAGGAGGAGCGGTCTCACGCCGGCCATGGCGGCGGGTATGCCGGCGGCTACTGCACCGGCTCGGGCGCCCGGGTCGTGCCCGGGGGCGGCGGCTCGGGCGCCCGCGTCTCCTCCGCGGTCGCCCGCAGCCCCGTCTCGAGCCCGCGGACCATCGCCCGCGGCGGCTTCGGCGGATCCGGGCGGGCGGTCGCGGCGGCGGGAAGCGGGCACGGGACCGGAGGCGGCTGATGCGCCGCGTCGCGACGGCGGAGCGGCCCGACTGGCGCGAGCACGCGGCCCGGGCCGGCTTCCACTTCCACTCCTTCGAGGGGGCGCCCTACTGGGACGAGAGCGCCTACTACGCCTTCAGCCTCGCGGAGATCGAGGAGGACATCGAGGAACCGAGCCGCGACCTGCACGCGCTCTGCCTCGCCTTCGTCGCGCGCGCGGTCGAGGACGAGGCGATCCTCGCCTCCCTGGCGATCCCCGAGCACGCCTTCGACGCCATCCGGGCGAGCTGGCGCCGGGGCGACCCCGCGCTCTACGGCCGCCTCGACCTCAGCTACGGCGGGGCCGGCAGCGGGCCGGCCAAGCTCCTCGAATACAATGCCGACACGCCGACCGCCCTCTACGAGAGCGCGGTGTTCCAGTGGCTCTGGCTCGAGGACGGGCTCGCCCATGGCCGCCTTCCGGCGGGCTGCGACCAGTACAACGCCCTGCACGAGCGGCTGGTCGCGCGCCTCGCCGAGACCGGCGGGTCGGGGCGCCTCACCTTCGCGAGCTTCGCCGACGCGCCGGAGGACCGCGGCACGGTCGCCTACCTGCAGGATTGCGCGCTCCAGGCCGGCCTCGCGGCGCCGTTCCTGCCGGTCGAGGCGATCGGCCTCGAGTCCGGCGGGTGGTTCGTCGACGAGGCCGGGCACCCGATCGAGACCCTGTTCAAGCTCTATCCGTGGGAGTGGATCTTCGCCGATCCGTTCGGCCGGGCGGTCGCCGCTTCGCCGACCCGCTTCCTGGAGCCGCCCTGGAAGGCGGTGCTCTCCAACAAGGGGATGCTGGCCCATCTCTGGGCGATGGCGCCGGGCCATCCGAACCTGCTGCCGGCCTTCTTCGAGGACGACCCGGCCAAGGCCATCCTCGGCGACAGCTTCGTCAAGAAGCCGCTCAACGCCCGGGAGGGCGCCAACGTGCTGGTCGTGCGCGAGGGCGCGGTGGCGGCCCGGGTCGAGGGCCCCTACGGCGCGGAGGGCTTCGTCCGCCAGGGCCTCGCCGCGCTGCCGCGCTTCGAGGGGCGCCACGCGCTGATCGGCAGCTGGATCGTCGGCGACGAGCCCTCGGGCCTGTGCCTGCGCGAAGGCGACGGGCCGATCACCACCGACCGGGCCCGCTTCGTGCCGCACGTCATCGATCCGTGACCCCGCAGGGCGCGTCGCCCTCGCAGGGCGCGTCGCCCCCGCAGCACCCACCGCTCTCCCGGAGCGGGCACAAGTCCCCGCAGGACGCCACCCCCGGCAGGCGCTGGCGCAGGCAGCAGGTGCGCCGGCGCCGGTCGCGCAGGGCCTGCGCCAGCGGGCTGAGGGTGCAGGCGGCCCCGTCGCGGGCGGCCTCGGTGCACCAGCCGAGGCAGGTCGCGACCTCCGGGCGGGCCAGGGTCTCGGGCTCGCCGAGCTCGCGGGCGACGTAGTCGAGGATCACCGCGGCGTTGCCCCAGATCACCCGGGGGGCGATGCCGCATTGCGCCCGGCACAGCTCGACGAAGGGCCGCAGGTGGTCCTCGACGAGCCCGGCGAGCCCGGCGCGGGCTCCCGCCTGGGCCCCGGGCCGCACCAGGAAGCGGGCCGGGCGGCCGGCTGCGTCGAGTTCGAGGCTCGTCGTCGCGAAGGCGAGCGGCAGCGGCCGCCCGAGGCGCACGAGGGCCGTCATCACCGGGGTGGCGAGGGGCGCGAGGTAGAACTGGCTCCAGTACGAGACCAGCGCCCGCCGGTCGGCGGTGCCGGGGCTCACCCCGAGGCCGGCCGCGAAGGCCGCGAGCGTGGCGTCGAACACCGCAGGATCGCGCAACGCGACGAGGGGCGTCCCCGCCCCGCCGGTCTCCGCCGCCACGCCGTCGCGATAGGTGCCGAGCGAGGCCGGCACGTGAGCGGCCACTTGAGCGCCGATGTCGGGCATCGCGGCGGCGGGACCGGCGCTCATCGCGGCCCCGCCCGGTCGGCCCGCAGGGTGCGGGCGATCTGGAGCGCCAGCCAGGCGAGCGCCGCGGCGTAGGGCGGCATCGCGGCGGCGAAGTAGCCCGGCCAGCCGGCCCAGCCGGCGAGTGCCGGGCTCGCGACGCGCAAGGGCATCGCGGCGAAGAAGGCGGCGCCGAACAGGAGCGCGTAGTCGGTGGCGGGCCGCGGTCCTTGCGACCAGCGATAGATCATGTTGAACACCGGCACTCCGAGGAAGCCGCCGAAGACGAAGTTCAGGACCGTGGCGGCGACGGCCAGCCCCTCGGAGCGCAGCAGGCAGGCCGCCGCCATCAGGCCGCCGACGAGGAGCACCCCGGTCCCGCCGAGGCCGATCAGCCGCACGGTGCCGAACCGGGCCGCCAGGCCGCCGGCCAACAGCGCCATCACCAGGTTGACCGCCGGCAGGACGGTGCCGGTGAGGAAGCCGACCTGGCCGAGCGGCACCCCGAGATCGAGCAGCGCCAGGGTGTTGGGCCCGGCCAGCAGGTAGGCCGCGGCGAAGTAGGCGCCGAGCGCCGCGATGCGGCCGGCGAGCACCCGCAGGCGTTCGAGCGAGCCCGACCAGCGCTCCGGCACGCCGCCGGCCCCCTGCAGCCGCGCCTCCGGATAGGCGAGGATCGGCAGGAGGCAGAGCGCGTCGAGCCCGGCGCAGGCCAGCAAGGCGGCCGGCCAGCCGATCGTGTCGTAGGAGCCGACCAGCACGCCGACCCCGAGAATCCCCCCGAGCGAGGCGCCGCAGAGCTTGGCCGAGGCGACGAAGGCCCGCCGCTCCGCCGGCACCGTCTCGACCACCAGGGCCTCCAGCGCGATGTCCATGGTGGCGGTGCAGGCGCAGGTGGCGATGGCGAGCGCGAGCAGCACCGGGAGCGGCCAGTGCTCGCCGAGGCTCAAGACAGCCAGCAGCGCGACCGTCGCGCCCTGCGCGGCGACGATCCAGCCGAGGCGGCGGCCGAGGAACGGCAGGCGCACCCGGTCGAGCAGGGCCGCCCACAGGAAGGTCAGCCCGACCGGCAGGTTGATGAGCTGCAGGAGCCCGACCTGCGCGAGGTCGAGGCCGCGCGCCCGCAGGATCAGCGGCGCCCCGCCCGACAGGAAGCCGAGCGTGGCCCCGAAGGTCACGTACAGGCAGAAGAACGGGAGGAGCGGGCGCAACGCCGCGAGGAGCGTGCGGGCGCTGCCGAGCGCGATGGCCTGCGTCACGGCGCGGGCGTGCCCGGGCCGGCCGCGATGCCTGATCGGTACTTTGGAATCACACTAATTCGTCTTTGTGTACAGGGACTTGAGCTTACGGGGCGGGGGCCCGGCCCGCAAGACGGAGGCGGGCGCATCGCGCGAGGCTGTGATTGCTTAACCGGTTCCGTGCAGGCTGCCGCGGGCGAAGCGGTTCGCGCCGGGAGGATCGAGCGTCATGGCTGGCGAACGGGCGAGCCTCTCGCACCGGGCCGCGCCGTCGGGCGCGCGGACCCTCGCCCTGCGGGTGCCGGACCGGCGCCGGCACCAGCGCGTCGCCGTGGCCCTGCTCGGGCGCTACATGCTCGCCGACCGGCAGGAATACCCGTGCCGGACCGTCGACATGTCCCCCGGCGGGGTGCGCCTCGCCTGCGCCGTCGGCGGCGCGGTCGGCGAGCGCATCGTGATCTATCTCGACCATGTCGGGCGGATCGAGGGGACGATCGCCCGGCTCCTGCCGGACGGCGTCGCGGTGGCGATCGGCGCGACGATGCGCAAGCGCGACAAGATCGCCTCGCAGCTGACCTGGCTCGCCAACCGGGCGGCGCTCGGCCTGCCGGAGGACCGCCGGCACGAGCGCGTGGTGCCGCGCCAGACCCTCGCCACCCTGCGGCTCGACGACGGACGCGAGGTGATCGCCCGCATCATCGACGTCTCGCTCTCCGGCGCGGCCCTGGCCTGCGAGGCGGAGCTGCCGCTCGTATCTGCCCTCACCGTCGGCCGCACCCCCGCCCGGGTGGTGCGCCGGTTCAAGGGCGGCCTCGCGGTCGAGTTCCGTCTGCCGCTGTCGCCGGACCGGTTCGACGAGACCCTGGTGCTGTAGCGCCCCTACAGCGCGCCCTCGCGGATCGAGCCCGGATCGGCCAGCGCGTGGAGCAGGCCCGCCGCCGAATGGGCGAAGCGCAGGGTCACGGCCTTGCGGCGGGCGCCGGCCAGGGGATGCTCCGGCGGCGCGCGCAGGATCTCCGCCCCGAAGGCGTCGGCGACGATGAGCCCGGTCTCCTCGGGCAGGATCTCCACCGGCAGCGTCTCGGGCACCGCGAAGTAGAAGCGGTCGCAGAAGTCGCGGTAATCCGGCCATTTCCGGTCGGCACGGAAATCGGCGACGCTCGACTTGATCTCGATGATCGTCAGCTTGCCGCAGGCCCCCAGGGCGATCAGGTCGGCGCGGCGCCCATTGGCCAGGGTGAATTCCGGGATCGTGACGTGCCCGAGCTCGGCGAAGAGGCGCCGCACCCCCCGCTGCACGCTGAGCGCGGTCGGCGATTGGCGGCGGTCGACGGGGAGCGAGAGGGCGAGGGCGGCGGACAAGGCTGTGGAGATCTGCGTCTGACGGGTTGCGCGGGACCGAATCGGGAACGTCATCGGACCAGCTTCGCGCATCCTTGTCACCTGCGGCCCGTGTCGCAGGCGGCGCGCATCCGCGACGGACGTAGCGGTTGATCTCACGCGCGCGCTCGCCGATGGTCGGCCCCGCGAGACGGCTGCACGAGACGGCCGGGCGACGGGAGGGAGATCGATGGTGGGGCAGCGCGCCGCCGAGGGACAGAAGGGTGGGCGGGCCGGCATGCGCCTCGTCGGCGGCACGGCGCTCGCCCACGGCGATGCGGTGCGGCTGGAGAATGTCGGCATCGCCTTCACCCTGAAGGGCGGCAAACGCTACGTCGCCGTCGAGGGCATCGACCTCGGCGTGAGCCCCGGCGAATTCGTGGCGGTGGTCGGGCCGACGGGCTCGGGCAAGTCGACCCTGCTCAACGCCGCCGCCGGCCTGCTGAAGCCGGCGTCCGGCAGCGTCACGGTATTCTCTTCGGCGCTCTCAGGGCTGAATGCCCGCGCCGGCTACCTGTTCCAGGCCGACGCCCTGATGCCGTGGAAGACGGCGCTCGACAACGTCGCGGTGGCGCTGGAGCCGCAGAAGGTCCCGCGCGCCGAGGCGCTGGCCCGGGCCCGCGACTGGCTGGCCAAAGTCGGGCTCGCGGCCTTCGTCGACCGCTACCCGCACATGCTCTCGGGCGGCCAGCGCAAGCGCGTGGCGCTCGCCCAGATGCTGATCCGCGACCCCGAGATCCTGCTGATGGACGAGCCGTTCGGGCCCCTCGACGCGCAGACCCGGCAGATCATGGGCAACCTGCTGCTGGAGCTGTGGGCGGCCAACCGCAAGGCGGTGATGTTCGTGACCCACGACCTCGAGGAGGCGATCGCGCTGTCCGACCGGGTGGTGGTGCTCTCGGCCGGTCCCGCCGCCCGCATCGTCGGCCAGTTCAAGGTCGATCTGGCCCGCCCGCGCGACATCAGCGAGATCCGCCTCGAGCCGCATTTCCACGCCCTCTACAAGGAGATCTGGTCGTGCCTGCGGGTCGAGGTCTCCCGCGCCTATGCGGGCGGTCCCGCGTGACGCCTGATCGGAGACTCCACTCGTGAACCGCCTCGGCCTCCTCGCCCTGCAGATCCTCGTCGGCCTGACCGGCCTCGCGATCTGGCACGTGCTCACCGTCTATCCGATCCTCGGCAGCCCGAAGCAGATCCAGTTCTTCTTCTCGACCCCGGTCGAGGTGCTCAAGCGCACCTGGACCGAGATGACCAACCCCGAGATCTGGGGCCATCTCTGGATCACCCTGCAGGAGACGGTGCTGGCCTTCATCACCGGTGCCCTCGGCGGCATCGCCTTCGGGTTCCTGTTCGCCCGCAACGCGCTCCTCGCCGCGGTGTTCGACCCCTACATCAAGGCGGCGAACGCCCTGCCGCGGGTGGTGCTGGCGCCGATCTTCGCCCTGTGGTTCGGGCTCGGCATCTGGTCGAAGGTGGCGCTCGGCTTCACGCTGGTCTTCTTCATCGTGTTCTTCAACGTCTACCAGGGCGTGCGCGAGGTGAGCCCGGTGGTGCTCAACAACGCCCGGATGCTCGGGATGAGCGAGCGGGGCCTGCTCCGCCACGTCTACTGGCCGTCGGCGCTGACCTGGATGTTCTCCTCGCTCCACACGGCGGTCGGCTTCGCCCTCGTCGGGGCGGTGGTGGGCGAGTATCTCGGCTCCTCGGCCGGGCTCGGCTACAAGATCCACGAGGCCGAGAGCGTGTTCGACGTGACGGGCGTGTTCGCCGGCATGCTGATCCTGACCGTGTTCGTCATCGTGATCGACACGGTCGTCACCCTGATCGAGAACCGCCTCCTGGTCTGGCGCCCGCAGGCGGGCGGCCAGGGGTGAGAGGCTGTTTTGCGGCGTCCGAGCACCCTCCATCGTCATTCCGGGGCCGCGCAGCGGAGCCCGGGATGACCCTGTGAGGTGTCGACGTCGCGGGTCATCGCATTCGCTCCCACCGCCGGCAGGCATGGAGAGCAACAAAAAGGAGGAATTTCCAATGCAACGCCGCAGCTTCCTCGCCGGCGCCGCCGCCCTGGCGCTGACTCCTTCCGTGCCCGCCCGGGCCGATAGCGTGAAGGTCCGCATCGGCGTCGGCGGCAAGCCGCTCCTCTACTACCTGCCGCTGACGATCGCCGAGCGGAAGGGCTTCTTCAAGGAGGAGGGGATCGAGGCCGAGATCAACGATTTCGGCGGCGGCGCGCGCTCGCTCCAGGCGCTGATCGGCGGCTCGGTCGACGTGGTGACGGGCGCCTACGAGCACACGATCCGGATGCAGGCCAAGGGCCAGGACGTGCGCGCCGTGTGCGAGCTCGGCCGCTTCCCCGCCATCGTGATCGGGGTGCGCAAGGACCTCGCCGGCACGGTGAAGTCGGCCGCCGACCTCAAGGGCCGCAAGATCGGCGTCACGGCGCCGGGCTCCTCGACCGCGCTGACGGCGCAATACGCGATGATCAAGGCCGGGCTGAAGGCCAGCGACGCGGCCCTCATCGGGGTCGGGGGCGGGGCCGGCGCCATCGCGGCGATGAAGAAGGGCGAGATCGACGCCATCGCGCATCTCGATCCGGTGATCGCCAAGCTCGAGGCCGACGGCGACATCACGGTGATCATCGACACGCGCACCGAGGCCGGCACCCGGGCGCTGTTCGGCGGTCCGAATCCGGCGGCGGTGGTCTACACCAAGCAGGACTGGATCGAGCACCACGCCGCCGGGACCCAGAAGGTCGTCAACGCCTTCGCCAAGGCGCTGAAGTGGATCGTCGCCGCGACGCCGGAGGAGGTCGCCGACACGGTGCCGCCGGCCTATCATTTCGGCGACAAGCCGCTCTACGTGCAGGCGGTGAAGAACTCGCTCGAGAGCTATTCCCGCACCGGCATCCCGACCCAGGAGGGCATGGCGAGCGTGCTCGAACTGGTGCGCACCCTCGATCCCGACCTGCAGGGCGCCAAGATCGACCTCGCCACGACGGTCGAGGACCGGTTCGTCAAGAAGGCGATGAGCTGAAGTCTCATACGATTTCCGACTGATTGCTTCGCAATGCGGAAATCGGCTTCGCTCAGGCGCCGCGCGGGCTAGTGATACGATTTCCGGAAGATTACTTCCTGAAATCGTATCACGCCCACCCGACCCGGGCCGCGGCGCGCGGCCCGGGCGCGCCGGCGCCCGCGGTCATCAGGCGGCCCTTGCCGGCGGCCTTGGCGCGGTAGAGCGCGGCATCGGCCTCGGCGAGCAGCGCCTCCGGGGTCATCCCCGGGGCCGCCCAACCGATCCCGACGCTGAGGCCGACGCCGATCCCGATGGCGTAGGGCGCCTTTACGGCCTCGATCAGGCGGGCCGCGGTGATCGCGGCCTCGTGGGCCCTGTCGCCGGCGGCCAGGATCACGAATTCGTCGCCGCCGAGCCGCGCCGCCCGCCATTCCCCGGGGATCCCGGCGGTGATCCGGCCGGCGACCTCGACCAGCAGCGCGTCGCCGGCGGCGTGGCCGAGGCAGTCGTTGACCGCCTTGAAGCCGTCGAGGTCGAGGTAGAGCAGGGCGAGGCCATCGCCGCGCCGCAGCCGGTCGGCGAGGTCCTCCATCAGTCCGGTGCGGTTGCGCAGGCCCGTGAGGGCGTCGTGGGTGGCCCGGCGCTGGTTCTCCCGCTGGGCGAGCAGCACCTCGACGTAGGTGCGGTTGAGCTTCACCGTGGTGACGCGCATCGCGGCCACGAAGAGCAGGCCCTGCACCGCCCCGATCAGGAACCAGGGATCGCCGTAATGGAAGGGCAGCATCAGCTTCAGCGGCAGGTCGCACAGCACGATCATCACGAGGGCGTGGCGCGGCGCGGCGTAGTTGCGGGTGATGATGCCGGCGAGGATGCCCATCATGGTCAGCGGTGCCAGGACCTGCAGCAGCGGATCGCCGCTCATGAAGCACAGCACGGTGGCGATGCCGACGAGGCCCGCCCAGGTCAGGCTGCTGGCGAGCAGGAGGTCGGTCGGCGCCGGGCGCCCGGCCGCGACGGCGCGCCGGCTGCGCGCGACGAGGACCAGGCGGAGGAGGAGCAGGCCCGCATCCACTGCCAGCAGGCACGGGAAGACCGGTCCCGGATGGCGGATCACCGCCACGGCCTCGATGATCAGCATCGCCACCGCGCCGATCACCAGCGAAGACGGGGAGGCCATCAGCGTCGCGAGGAGTCGGATCCGCAACTCGGCCGGGAGGTCGAGGCTCGGATCCACGAGCCAGCGCAGGGGCGCGGCGCGTGGCAGCAGGTAGGTCGGCGGCGCGTCGGGCATGGACGTGTTATTCCGGGGACGGTCCCGTTCGGGACCGTGCCAACTAGATCTGCCGCCGCGACTTAAGATTCCATGAGGTTTCCGTCCGGAATGCGTCGTCGGGGCCAGGTGTTCCGCCGGGCGGACAGCTTTCCTATATTGTGGTTGCTGCTTCGTCAGGTCCGCCGCAGCCAGTCGATCAGGCCGGCGCCCGGCGCCAGCCAGACGAAGGCCCAGACGAAGGCCGAGGACAGGTTGGCGAGCTGGAACCAGAACCGCGGCAGCAGCGCCACCCCGGCGACGAGCGGCACCACCGCGCGCGCCGGGCCGATGAAGCGGCCGACGAAGATCGCCCAGGCGCCCCAGCGCTGGCAGAAGGTCTCGCCCTTCTGCACCATCTCCGGGTAGCGGCTGAGCGGCCAGAGCTTCTTGGCGCCGTCCTTGTAGTAGCGGCCGATCTCGTAGGAGACCCAGTCGCCGAGGATCGCCCCGATCGCCGCCCCGACCATCACCGGCAGGAACGGGATCGCCCCCGAGCCGATCAGCGCCCCGATCCCGATCAGGATCACGGTCGCCGGCACCAGCAGCGAGAGCACCACGAGCGACTCGCAGAAGGCGATGATCCCGGTGATCACCGGCGCCCAGGCCTGGTGGTCGCGCAGGAAGTCGAGCACCGTGGTGCGTAAGCTCTCGAAATCCATGGCGGCCTTGGGGCGTGAGGGGGGCGGGATTGCGGGACAAGTCGGGGCGCCGGGCGGGCGTTCCCCTCCCTTACGCGAGAGGGGTGTGCGCCGTGTGAAGGCGCGCGCCCGGCGCGGTCGCCGCGCGTGCCCCGTTGCCGGGAAACCTCCGGTGCCGAGACCAGACTGTTGCCAAGCGCCTCCGGATCCGGGAATCGTGCGGGCCTTGGGTAGCCCCCGCGCGAGGATCGTGTCGCGATGAACGTCCTGTCGATCCAGTCCCACGTCGCCTACGGCCATGTCGGCAACGCCTCGGCGGTCTTCCCGATGCAGCGGCTCGGGGTCGAGGTCTGGGCGGTGCACACGGTGCAGTTCTCCAACCATACCGGCTACGGCGCCTGGCGCGGCCGGGTGTTCGACGGGCCGGCGATCGAGGACCTGGTCGAGGGCATCGCCGAGCGCGGGGCGCTGCCCACCTGCGACGGGGTGCTGTCGGGCTACATGGGCTCGGCCGATATCGGCACCGCGATCCTGCGGGCGGTGGCGCGGGTGCGGGAGGCCAACCCCGCGGCGCTCTATTGCTGCGATCCGGTGATCGGCGATACCGGCCGCGGGGTGTTCGTGCGCCCGGGCATCCCGGAATTCATGCGCGACCACGCGGTGCCGGCGGCCGACCTCATCACCCCGAACCAGTTCGAGCTCGATTACCTGAGCGGGATCGAGACCCGGACGCTCGCCGACGCCAAGGCGGCGGTGGCGGCCGTGCAGGCGAGCGGGCCGAAGGTGGTGCTGGTGACCTCGCTCCACACCGAGGAGACGCCCGACGACAGCATCGACATGCTGGCCGGCGCGAACGGGCAGTTCTGGCGCCTGCGCACCCCGCGGCTGTCGCTCAGCGTCAACGGCGCGGGCGATGCCACCGCGGCCCTGTTCCTGGTGCACTACGCCCGCAGCCGCTCGGCCGGCGAGGCCCTGGGGGCCGCCGCCGCCTCGATCTACGGCCTCCTGCGCCGCACCGCGGAGGCCGGCGCCCGGGAGATCCTGACCGTGGCGGCCCAGGACGAGTTCGTAGCGCCGAGCCGGACGTTCCCGGTCGAGGCGGTGTGAGAGTCTGCCTGACTCGACGGACAGTCTTGTCACCCTCCGTGTCATCCCGGGGCGAGGCTTGCCGAGAACCCGAGATCCATAACCGCTGACACAGCCTGACAGGGCGGTCAGCGTTCCGCTTCATCCTGCATCGTCAGCGTTTATGGATCCCGGGTTCCGCTGCGCGGCCCCGGGATGACATCGAGGGTGTCAATTCCGTCGGTTTCAACCAAACAGTCTCTCAGGATGAGGTCGCGGTCAGGAGAGATCCAGCTCCCCGCGGTGTCATCTTTGCAAGCCGCACCGGCCCTGAGCCTTCACGCCTCCAGGGCGAGCAGCGCGAAGCTCGCCAGCCAGTGCTCGCCCATGTAGTCGTCGGCGAGGTGGGCTAAGGCCGCGTCGAGATGCGCCTCCGCCGTCTCCCGCAGCACCGGCACGCGGGCATCCTCCGCCGGCAGCGCGCCGGCGAGCGCCCGCAGGCACCAGGCGCGGCTGAGGTTGAGCCCGTCGAGATGGGCGATCTTGCCGTCGCTGCGGTCGGTGACGGTCGCCGGCCGGAACAGGGTGTCGGGTGAGCGCTCGGCGAGGCGCGGCAGGAAGCGGTCGAACCAGGGCCGGAATTCGTCCGCCGGCATCAGGCGGCGCAGGCACTCGGCCTCGATCAGCGCGGACGACAGGAAGTCGTCGCCGCCCGGCTCGCCCCAGGCCGGGCAATCGGCATCGGCGCCGTACCAGCGCGCGGCGGTGGTGCGCAAAAGCGCCGTCAGGGCCACGTCCCCCGTGCTGTCCGCGTAATCCGCCGCCATCCGCAACCCGAAGGCGGTGTTGAAGTGGGTGCCGACCCGAACCGGATAGGGCGAGAGCGGCAGGAAGTCCCGGAAGCGCCGGGCGAAGATCTCCGCCATCGGCGCCAGCGCCCGCGACCAGCGCGGCTCGGGCAGCTGCGCCAGCTCGTCGGCGAGCTTGAGCGCCCAGGCCCAGCCATAGGGCCGCTTGAACCCCCGCGCCGTCGGCGCGTCGAGATAGGCGCACTCGCCCGCGACCTTCTCGACGGTCAGCTGCCGGTCGAACAGCGCGACGATCGCCGGCGCCTGCGGCCCGTCGGGGAAGCGGCGCAGCACCCGGGCGAGCAGCCAGTAGCCGTGGACGCAGGAATGCCAGTCGAAGCTGCCGTAGAAGACCGGGTGCAGCGCGGCCGGCGTGCGGGCATCCTCCGGGCCGGCGAGCGTGTGGTCCGGCTTGTTGGGGTATTCCCGGGTGACGTGGCCGAGCGTGAGGGCGGCGAAGCGGGCGGCGGTGTCGGGGGTCAGGGTGTGGGGCAAGGGCGGGCGCTCCGTCGGATCGTGTCGCACGCCTACACCATCCACCAAGGCCCTTGCAGGGTGGGATACCGGTCGACGGGCCACGAGCCGTCGCAAGAGGAGATCCGATGCCGCACGATTCGACGCAGCGAACGGTCCCCATGCCGAGCGACGCCGAGGAGGCCGAGCGTCGTTATGGCAGTTTCGCGAAAATGCCATAACGCCTCGGCGTGACCGTTCCCCGATCCCCGGGACTTGCACCGCCGACCCGATCCGTGCTGCCTCGCGCGACTGAGCTTCGGAAGGACGAGACCCGGATGCCCGCACGCCGATACGCCACCCTGGACGTGTTCACCGACACCACTTTGGCCGGCAACCCGCTGGCGGTGGTGCTCGACGCCGAGGGGCTGGACGATGTCGCGATGCAGGCCATCGCCGGCGAGTTCAACCTGTCGGAGACGGTGTTCGTGCTGCCGCCCTCCGAGCCCCGGCACCGGGCGCGGCTGCGGATCTTCACGCCGGCCCAGGAGCTCGCCTTCGCGGGCCACCCGACCGTCGGCACCGCGGTGCTGCTCGCCCTCGGCGACCGGCGGGCGGAGATCGCCGACGCGGTAGCGTTCGGCCTCGAGGAGCAGGTCGGCGTGGTGCCCTGCGTGGTCGAGACCGGCGAGGGAAGAGGCCGCGCGCGCTTCCGCCTGCCGCGCCTGCCGGAGAGCTGGGGCGAGGAGCCGGACGCGACGGTCCTTGCCGGGGCGCTCGGCCTGTCGCCGTCCGAGATCGGCTTCGCCCGCCACCGGCCGAGCCGCTACAGCGCAGGCACGCCGTTCCACCTCGTGCCGGTGCAGGGGCTCGACGCCCTGGCGCGGGCCCGCACCAGCGCCGAGGCGATGGTGCAGGCCCTGGGGCAAGGCGCGAAGGTCTTCCTCTATACCGGCGAGACCGGGGAGGCGGGCCACAGCTTCCGGGCCCGGATGTTCGCCCCCGCCGCCGGCATCGCCGAGGATCCGGCGACCGGCGGCGCGGTCGCGGCCTTCGCCGGGGCGCTCATGCAGTTCGAGCCCTTGGGCAGCGGCACGCACGACATCGTCGTCGCGCAAGGGTTCGAGATGGGCCGGCCGAGCGAGATCGCGCTCCAGCTCACGATCGAGGACGGCTCCTTGCGCGCGGCCGAGATCGGCGGCAGCGCCGTCCTGGTCTCCGAGGGCGTGCTGCACCTCCGATGAGCCTCACCCTCACTCCGGCCCGCCGGGTCGAGGCCCGGATGGTCGCCCATGACTGGCCCTGGGCCCGCGACCACCGGGCCGCCATCATGGCCCATTGGGACGAGCGGCGGGCGGCCCGCCCGGCGATGTTCAACGGCACGGTGCTGATGCTGCGCCGCTGGACGCTGACCGACGGCGTGCTCGACGCCGAGCTGTTCGAGGCCGACTACGCCGCCCTCACCGCTCTCAAGGACTGGGGCTTCCCGGACGGCAGCGTCCTCAACGTCTTCGCGGCGGCGGTGCCGCGCACCCGGGACGGCACTTTCCTCCTCGGCGAGATGGGGCCGCACACGGCGGCCGCCGGGCGGGTCTACTTCCCCTGCGGCACGCCGGACCCGACCGATATCGGCCCCGGCGGAGAGGTCGACCTCGCGGCGAGCGCGCTGCGCGAGTTGCGGGAGGAGACCGGCCTCGTCGCCCCGGCGGGGCCGGATCCCGGCTGGGTGATCGTGCGCGACGGCGGCCTGATGGCCCTGCTGCGCCCGGTGCAGCTCGCCGCGGACGAGGCCGCCGTGCGGGCGGGCATAGAAGCCCACCTCGCGGCAGAAACGGAGCCGGAGCTGTCGGCCATCGTCGGGGTGCGCGCGGCGGCGGACCTCGATCCGGCGCGGATGCCCGGCTTCGTCCGGCACTACCTCGCGAGCGTGCTGGCCGCCTGACGCGTGCGGGGCAGCCCGGCGGTGGAATCGGTTCCATGCCGGATGCCGTACCGTTACTGTCCTCCCGAAGGCGCCCGTCCGTGGCGCCGCCAGGGGAGTCCAGCGATGACCAGAATGCCGAGGGCCATGGCCCTGGCGATGCTCGGCTGCGGCCTCGCCGCCGGGCCGGCCGGCGCGGAGGTGACGCGGTTCGAGACCGTCGCGGCGGAAAAACCCGCCCTGCAGGGGCGCAGCTTCGGCGAGCGCGGCCAGGCGGAAAAAATCACCGGCCGGGCGACCATCGCCCTCGATCCCGCCGACCCGCACAACGCCGTCATCGCCGACCTGGCGCTCGCGCCCCGCAACGCCGCGGGCCGCGTCGAGGCGGTGGCCGACGTGGTGCTGCTGCGCCCCGAGCGCCCCAACGGGCTCCTGATCGTCGAGATCCCCAATCGCGGCCGCAAGCTGATCGGGCCCCTCTTCGAGGGCGCCTCGACCGCGGCGTCGAGCCGGCTCGAACAGGAGGGCGATGCCGGCCGGGGCTTTCTCCTGTCGCGCGGCTACACGCTGGCCTGGATCGGCTGGCAGGGCGACATCGCGCCAGGAAACGGCACGACTGGCGCGGGCATGGGCATCCGCCTGCCGGTGCTCGCCGGCCTCACCGGCCCGTCGCGGGAGGAGTGGAGCTTCGAGAACACCACCTCGCCGATCGCCGCGCCGCTGACCTGGCCCGCCGCCGACCTCGACCCGGGAAAGGCCCGCCTCACCGTGCGGGCAAAGCCCGAGGATCCGCGCACCACGCCTCCCGACCTGTCGTTCCGCTACCTCGACCCGAAGCGCATCGAGATCACGCGGCCCAAGGGCTTCGACGGCAGCGCCCTCTATGAATTGAGCTACACCGCCCGCGACCCGGCAGTGATGGGCCTGGGTCTCGCGGCGATCCGCGACGTCGCGACCTTCCTGCGCCACGAGACGGGCGACCGGAACCCGCTCGCGCGGGACGGCCGCAGCACCATCGACCGGGCGGTCGGCTTCGGCATCTCGCAAGCGGGCCGGGTCCTGCGCGACGTGCTCTATCTCGGCCTCAACGAGGACGAGAGCGGCCGGATGGTGTTCGACGGGATGATGCCGCACATCGCCGGCAGCCGGCGCAGCTTCACCAATGCCCGCTTCGCCCAGCCCGGCCGCAATCCCGGTCCCCATCTCGACCGCTATTACCCCGCCGACCAGTTCCCCTTCGCCTACGCGACCACGACCGATGCGCTCACGGGCAAGCGCGACGGCCTGTTCCTGCGCTGCCGGCTGACCAACACCTGCCCGCGCCTGATGCATGTCGACAGCGAGTACGAGCTGTGGGGCTCCCGCGGCGCGCTCGTGACCACCGACACGCGCGGCGCCGACCTGCCGCAGCCGCCGGAGGTCCGGGTCTACATGGTGACCGGTGCACCGCACTTCGCGGATCCCGACGCGACGACCGCCAGCGTGCCCGGCTGCGCCCTGCCGGTGAGCCCGGTCCATGCCGGGGCGGCGTCCCGCGCCCTCCTCGCCGCACTCGACTCCTGGATCACCGACGGCGTCGCGCCGCCGGCGAGCCGCTATCCGTCGCGGGCCGACGGCACGCTGGGCGCGCCCGCCCATCTCTACCCGCCGATCCCCGGCCTGCCCTATACGGGCCTCTACACCCCGGCGCAGTGGGTGGAACCCGGGGTGGCGCCCGGTGACCCGCCGGTGGTGCGCGGCACCTACCCCGTGCTGCTGCCGAAGGTCGATCCCGACGGCAACACGCTGGCGGGGATCCGCCTGCCGCTGATCGAGGCGCCGCGGGCGACCTACACCGCCTGGAACCCGACCCGCGGCGTCGCCGCCGACACCCTGTGCAACCAGAAGGGCGGCGTCCTCGCCTTCCCCGAGACGCGGGCGGCGGCCAAGGCCGCGAACGACCCGCGGGTCTCGCTGGAGGAGCGCTACCCGACCGAGGGCGCCTACGCGGCGGCGGTGACGGCGGCGGCCGAGCGGATGGTGGCCGAGCGCACGCTGCTGCCGGCGGATGCCGAGGCGATGGAGAAGGCGGCCGGGGAGGGGCTCCTGGCGCGGTAAAGCCTCCGGCATGGGACCCGCGGGCGTTCCCGCGGGTTCCCGCTCCGCAAGCCGACAGGAAGGCAATGCCGGTAGGGAGGGGCCATGGCCGCCAAGCTCGTCGAACTCGTCCGGGAGGCCGCCGCCCGAGCCCGGCTCGTCGCCCGCGGCTACCCGTCGGGGTGCAGCGCCGAGGCGCTGCCCTGGGCGGTCATCAAGCGCTTCGACGAGGACGTGCGCGGCCATGTCGAGCGCGATCCCCGCATCGAGGATGGCCGCGACCAGGTCCTGATCGCCGCCGTGAACCTCGCCGAGGCCGCGCCGGACGACGAGGCCGAGGCGCCGGAGCGCGAGCGGCTGGTGAAGGCGATCAACGACCTCGAATGGGTCACGCTCAGCCGCGGCATCGTCAACCGGGCGGCGGCGGCCTCGGGGCACGGTGCGGCAGGGGACCGGCTGCGGGATGCAGGGTGACGCGGACGAGTCCGCCCCACTCGCCGGACGGCTGAGAGCCGGTTCGCTTCCCTCGACGGAATGAAGATCTACCGCGTCATTCCGGGGCTGCGCAGCGGAGCCCGGAATCCATGACCGCGACTGGCCGAGGATAAGGCGGAAACTGTTCCGCTTCCGAAGTACCTGAGTGTCTGGGCGTGCCTCCGGCATCCGGGCTCCGCTGTGCGGCCCCGGAATGATCCTGCGGGGTTTCGGGCCGTCGAGAGAGCCAGACAGGCTTTGAAGCAGACGGGGAGGCCCCGCATTCTGCGGTCACATACCGTCTGGCCTGGCGACATGGATCCGCTCAGACCCGCCCGCCGCGATGCACCACGAAGCGCTTGCGGCGCTCCGGGCCCGGCTCGTCGTTGGCCGCCGGGGGCGGCGCCGCGAGCGGGGCGGGGGCGGCGTTCGCCTCGGGGATGAGGATCCTCAGGGACACGGTGCGCAGGGCCACGATCGGGCGCAGGCCGAGCCAGGTCGGGATCACCGCCGGCGACAGCGAGCCGATCACCCGGGCCTGCGTCTTGCCGCGGTGGCGCAGGGGCAGCAGCAGCAATTCGAGGTCGATCGTCTCACCCGCCTCCGTCACCCCGACGAGGCCCACCACCACGCCGGTGGTCTCCTGGATCACCGCCTCGACGAGCCGCCACGGATCGGCGGCCGGCGCCTCGCCCCACAGGCCCGCGAAGGAGAGGCCCCGCAGCTCGGCCCCGAACAACGCGCAGAGCCGGGTGCCGGCGAGCCGCACCGTCGCGGCGTGCCGGGGGGCGTCGATCTCGAGGATCAGGCTGTCGGCCAGGACGTGGCGGATCTCGCCGGGCTCGATCTCGCCCCGCTCCGGCGCGGCGCGGGCGCCGCGCAGGCCGTTCCAGTAGGCGTGGAGCATGCGGCTGGTCGGGTGCTTCATGGCGTCTCGGTCTGGCACGGTCGCGGGATCGGGCTGTCCTGGAGTCGCCGGCCGCCGTCCCGTTTCGGGGCGGCGGCCGGCGCGACTGATTCGGTTCAGCAGACCGTATGCCGAACGGCCGAGCTGCGAAGGCGTAAGGTTTGATTAAGGTTACCAAGTCATAAATGTTGCGTTTCTCCCACACCTGCGCGATTGTCGTGGGCGACGGTGATTTCGGGCTGGCAGGGGCGGGGAGCCCACCCTATGCCCGCCCGCATGCCAAGGGGTGAGGACCGGTCACGGTCCGCGTCGTCACGGTCCTGACGGCGTTTCGCGTGCGGCCGCACAGCGGCCTCGCGCGGAGTCATCCTCTTTCGGGGAGAGCGGCGACGCTCTCCCTTTTTTTGTCCGCGGGACCATGTTTTTTCGACCATGGCGTCCTCTTTTCGGGGGTGCGCCGGGCCCGCGGCGGCGGCCGCCCTTGCGGTCGGGCCGTGGGGCCCGCAATGGTGCCGAGATGGATGCCACCCCCGACCTCCCGCGACCGCCGCGCGTGCCGGTGTTCAACATGCCCGCCGTGGTCACCGCCTCGGTCGGGATCCTGGTGCTGATCCACGCCGTGCGGCAGGTGCTGCCCGACGTCTGGGACATCACCCTGCTCCTCGACCTCGCCCTGGTGCCGGCGCGCTGGACCCTCGCCCTCGACCCCGACCGGGCCGCCGACGTGATCCGGGCCGCCGCCGCCTCGGGGGGCGGCGCCCTCGAGGTCGAGGCGCGCAAGGCCTTCGCGGCCTATCTCGTGGCCGATCCGGGCGCGATGCCCTGGACCTTCGTCACCTACGCGCTCCTGCACGGCTCCTGGGCCCACGTGCTGCTCAACAGCGTCTGGCTCGCGGCCTTCGGCACGCCGGTGGCGCGGCGCTGCGGCGCCTGGCGCTACGGCCTGATCGCCCTGGTCTCGACCGCGGCCGGCGGCTTCCTTCACGTCCTCATCGACCCCCTGAGCACCGTGCCGCTGATCGGCGCCTCGGCCGGCGTGTCGGGGCTGATGGCGGCGGCGGTGCGCTTCGCCTTCCAGCCGGTCGAGGCGGCCGGCGCCGGTGCCGTGCCGTGGCAGCGCCCGGTGCCGACGCGGCTTCAGACGATTCCCGAGCTCCTGCGCAACCGCTCCGCGGTGGTGTTCCTGGCGATCTGGTTCGTCACCAACCTGCTGTTCGGTCTCGCCGCCCTGCCGCTGGGCCTGAGCGATTCCGCGGTCGCCTGGGACGCGCATCTCGGTGGGTTCGTCGTCGGGTTCCTGCTGCTGCCCCTGGTCGATCGGCTCGGGCGACGCTGAGTCAGGCAGGAGGTCGCGGAGCTAGGCAAGAGATTGCGGCGGAGACCGGGTCTCCCGCGAAGATTGTTTCTCTTCGACCTCCGGGGTGCTTGCCTCGATCGGCGCGCGGTCACACACTCCCCCTCCGAACAAGCGCCCCGCCCGGAACGCCACGAGGCCGGCGGGGCCTGAAGCACTGGACGGTCGCGTTGCGACCGTCCAGTGCTTCAAGTCTTTGATGTGCCGCATTTTCTTCGGTGAACCGGTACCCGCTTCGCCGAAGAAAATGCTCTAGCAGGGAGGTGTTGATGACCGTTGCGCGCATCCTGTCGCAGAAGGGCCGCACCGTGGTGACCGTCCAGCCCCACCGCACGCTGGCGGAGGCCGCGGCGCTCCTGACCGAGAAGGGCATCGGCGCCCTGGTGGTGAGCGATGCCGGCCAGAGCGTCCTCGGCATGCTCTCGGAGCGCGACATCATCCGGGCGGTGGTCCGCGGCGGCGGCGCGGCGCTCGAAGCGCCGGTCTCCCGGCACATGACCGCCAAGGTGGTGTGCTGCACCCGCGCCACCGCCATCGACGAGGTGATGGAGCTGATGACCGACGGCCGCTTCCGCCACGTCCCGGTGGTCGAGGACGGCCGCCTGGCCGGCCTCGTGTCGATCGGCGACGTGGTCAAGCACCGCATCGAATCGGTCGAGGCCGAGCACCGGGCCCTGCGCGAGTACATCGCGACCGCCTGACCCGGCACCCGGGCGGCGACCTCACACCGGCGTGACTGCCGCCGCGATCATCTCGTGGATCTCCGGCAGCATCCGCCGGGTCGCCTGGCGGCCGAGCTCGATGCATTCCTCGGCCCGGTGGAACTCGAACAGGCCCATCTGGGCGAGCTTCGGGTTGATCATCACGTCGGGCGGGTCGCCGGCCAGCCGCGAGCGCGAGATCCGATCCTGCGTGATGTTGAAGGCATCCACCATCACGCTGGCGATGCCGCTCGGCGCGCCGGCCTCGGGCCGGGGCTTCGGCTTCTGGCGCCGGCCACCGATCAGCGGCCAGCGCCGCGGCTCGTCCGGCAGCGCCGCGGCCTCGGCGGCGGCCTCCATCACCGCGTCGGCGCCCTCCGCCCCGTGCGACTGGATCACCGTGCCGCGCACCCGCATGTCGCCGTTGAGGTTGACGCACAGGACCACGTCGGCGCCGAGCGCGCGGGCCGCCGTCACCGGCACCGGATTGACCAGCGCCCCGTCCATCAGCCAGCGCCCGGCGATCTTCACCGGGTCGAAGATGCCCGGCAGCGCGTAGGACGCGCGCACCGCCTCGACGAGGCCGCCGCGGGTGAGCCAGATCTCGTGGCCGCTGCCGAGCTCGGTCGCCACCGCCGCGAAGGTCAGCGGCAGGTCCTCGATCCGGGACGAGCCGAGGTCGCGCTCGAGCAGCCGCCGCAGGCGCTCGCCGGCGATCAGCCCCGAGCCGCTGATGTGGAAATCGAGCAGGCCCATCACCCGGCGCTTGGTCAGCGACAGGGCGAAGTCGCGCAGTTCCGTGAGCTTCCCGGCGGCGTGGCAGGCGCCCACCGCCGCTCCGATCGAGCAGCCCGCCACCACGTCGATGGTGATGCCGGCCTCCCGCAGGACCTCGATCGCCCCGATATGCGACCAGCCCCGGGCGGCTCCGCCGCCGAGCGCCAGGCCGACCTTCGCCCGGCGGGGCGGCGTGTGCTCGGGGGGCTTGCGCTCGGGGGGCTTGGACTTGGCGTCGGGAACACCCGCGGCACCCAGCACGCCGTCCGCTGAGCGCCGTATCGGCGCGCCGGAGAAGAGTGCGATGCCGTCCCACATCATGGCGCCTGACCTCTGCCGGGCCTGTCCCGGATTCCAGTGTGGCCTGGATCCATCAAGCGTTCGTCAACGGCGAAGGTTTCATCACCGTTTAGGGGGAAGAGGGCGTAGGCCGGACCCAGCGACAGCCTTGCACCGGCGCGCGGGCCCGTGTGACATCGCTGTGATACGATTTCCGGACGATCAGTCCGGAAATCGTAAGAGAGATTGAGGATGCGCCCGAGGGACATGATGGGATCCGGCCGCATCGTCCGCGGGGCGTTCCTCCTCGCCGCCGCGCTGGCGCAGCCCGCCGCGGCCGGGGAGGAGAGCGACGTCGACACCGAGAACCTGTTCGGCTTCACCGAAGGGTCGACCACCGGCCGCAAGGGCGAACAGGAAATCCTGCTCGACACCGTGGGCCGCGCCGGCAAGCGGCGGGGCGACACGGGACCGGGCCGCTACGCCGTCGCCAACACCAAGCTCAGCTACCAGTTCGACCCGACCAGGTCGTTCAGCGTCGAGTTCGGCCTGTTCGGCGATGCCCGCCGGGTGCGCGGCGCCGCCGACCTGCCGGACAAGGACAACGGCAGCTTCGACGGAGCCGGGATCGAGCTGAAGTACCAGTTCCTCAAGGGCAGCGACGCGCAGCCCCTCGGCCTCGCGATCGAGCTGCGCCCGCGCTTCGCCCGGGTGCTGGCGGTGGAGGGGAGGGGCGCCGACATCTTCGACATGGAGAGCGTGCTTCAGCTCGATCTGAGGCTGGTGCCCGACAAGGTCTGGTACGGCATGAACCTCAGCGTCGAGCCGACCGTCGGCACCTTGCGGGGCGCGCGCGAGACCGACCGCTCCTCGACCTTTCTGTGGTCGAACGCGCTGGCGTTCCGGCTCGATGCCGACATCTTCCTCGGCCCGGAACTCCGCTACCTGCGGGCCTATGACGGCGCCTTCCTCAACCGCTTCGAGGGCAGGGCGCTGACGCTCGGCCCGCTGCTCTACCGGCGCCTGTCGGACAAGGCCTTCGTGACGCTGGCCTATGCGGGCCAGGTCGCCGGACGCGACCGCACCGAGGGCCAGACCCGCCGCCCCCTCGACCTCAGCCACTTCGAGCGCCACGCGGTGCGGGTGAAGCTGGGGGTCGAGTTCTAGATCATTGGCCGATCATATCGCCGTGCCGCACAGGGCCGGGGCGTAGAGCCGATAGTATCCTCCCTCCCACGCGCGACCTCAGGATGAGGTTGCGCGCGGGATGTGCCGTGGGCGCGAGCAGACCGGCCAGCAGACCAAGCCGTCATGTGCCGTGGCGCTGCAATCGGATGGGGCTCCCGGATCTCCGATCCTGCCGCATGACGGCCCCGAAGGTCGCCCGGGGGGATCACGCATCCTCGTCGCCCGAGGGCTCGGGCGCGGGCCGCTTGAGGACTGCCTTGCGGATCGTCTCGGCGTAGCGGCGGTACTCGACGGCGCGCTCCTCGTACATCGCCGCGACCGCGGGGCGACCGGCCTCGCGCGCGTCCCGCCCCATGCGCCGGACGAGTTCCGCCCGCTCCTCGATGATGCGCAGGGCCACCCGCATCGCCTCGTCGACGGCGGTCTCCTGCTCCTTGGCGACGGCCTCGGCCGAGAAGGCGTGGCCGACCTGGCAGTGGAACCGCAGGGGCTTGGCGCCCCGCATCTGCGAGAGGACGCCGCCGCATTGCGGGCAGGTGATCGGCGCGGGATCGGCGAGACGGCGCAGCACGTCGCTGTCGATGCGCTCGCCCGCCGCGATGTCGACCTCGAGGCGGAGTTCCGGCGGGATCGGCAGGCGCGGCCCGGCGGGATCGCGCACCAGCTCCGACAGGACGTCGCCAATGCGGGCGGCCGGCAGCGTGAAATCGACCTCCAGCGCCTCGAGGGCGCTGCGCGGCATCTCGTCGGCCAGGGCCTCGGCGGGGTCCTGCACCAGCGCGAGCCCGCCGCAACGCTTGATCGCCTCCAGGCCCGAGGCGCCGTCGTTCAGGAGGCCGCTCAGCAGGATTCCGATGACCCGGGGGCCGTAGGCCGCGGCGGCCGAGCGGAACAGCGGATCGATCGAGGGCCGCGCCATGTTCTCGCGCGGGCCGCGTCCGAGCCGGATCCCCGTCTCCGTCAGGATGAGGTGATGGTCCGGCACGCCGAGCGTGACGGTGCCGGGCCGGATCGCCATGCCGTCGGCCGCCGCCCGGACCGGCAGGCGGCCCGCCGCGGCGGTCACGGTGGCGAGCAGGCCGAGGCTGCGGGCGGGGACGTGCAGCACGATGAACAGGGAGGCGGGGAAATCCGCCGGCAGGGCGCCGAGGATCGTCTTCAAGGGAGCGGTCGCCCCCGACGAACCGCCGATGACGACGATGTCCCGATTGTCCATGCGCGAATCCTCCGGTGCGTCGCATCGGCCAACGCCTGAGAACTGCCGAGAACTGCGGAGTCGGTACCAGCCCGCCGGGCCCTGGAGCGGCGGGCGCGCGGGCCTTAAGTGGAGGCGGGGCACCGGCCCCGGGTGCCGGTCGCGGCCGGCAGGGGGGCAGGGACGCGATGCCAGCATCGGACACCGAGATCGTCAGGGTACCGGCCGCCTCGATCCTCGGCGAGGCCGCCATGGCGCTCCGGCACGACGTCTTCGTCGTCGAGCAGGGCGTGCCGGCCGACGAGGAGATCGACGCGGACGATCCGGTCGCCACCCACTTCGTCGCCCTCGTCGAGGGGGAGGTCGTCGGGACGCTGCGGGTCGTCTTCAAGCCCGAGAGTCCCGGGCAGGCCAAGATCGGCCGCGTCGCCGTGCGCCGCGACCGGCGCGGATCGGGCATCGCCCGGCGGATGATGCTCCGCGCGATGGCCCATTGCCGGGAAATCGGCGTCGACCGCTTCGTCCTCGCGGCCCAGACCGACAAGCTCGGCTTCTACGAGACGCTCGGCTTCGTCGCCTTCGGCCCGGACTTCATGGATGGCGGGATCCCGCACCGGGCGATGACGATGGACTGCTCCGCGTCGGCTCGTCCCGTCGGCATCGCGCCGCCGCCGACCTCGAAGGGATCCGCCGCCACTTGAAACACCGGGCCCCAGGACCGACCTTGTCGGCGAACGGTCGCGCACCGAAACCGGGCGCGGCCGAGTGGTTCGTCGCCTTCAGCATGTGCGTGCTCGCCCTCCTGAAGTTGCAGGACGTCGAGACCTTCTCGTCGATGTTCCTCGGCTACGACCTGCTCGGGCAGCGCTGGGTGCGCTACGCCTACGCCTACCCGTTCCTGGAAGGCATCGCCGGAATCCTGATGGTGGCGGGCGCCCTGAACTGGCTGTCGATCCCGGTCGCCCTGTTCATCGGCACGGTCGGCGCAGTCTCGGTGTTCAAGGCGGTCTACCTCGACAAACGCGAGATCAAGTGCGCCTGCGTCGGCGGGTCGAGCAAGGTGCCGCTCGGCTTCGTCTCGCTGACCGAGAACCTGATGATGGTCGCCATGGCGGTCTGGATGCTGGCGATGCATGCGTGAGCGCCGCGGCGTCGCCGTCCGCGGCCGCAGGCCGGTGCGGGCGGCGGCCGGCGCGGGCGCGGGACCGTCAGGCCGCGTCGTCCTTGACGTAGGAGGCGAGGCCGTTGCCGAAGGACCACTCGTCCCGCGCGTTCGGCGAGAGGACGATGAGGACGTCCTCCGGGCGCAGGCCGGGATTCTCGACGAGGTTGTCGGTGATCGCCCGGTAGAGCGCCTTCTTCTGCGCCGTCTCCCGCCAGTTTCCGGCGATGATGTTGACGATCACGATGTCGTCGGTGCGGTGAAGGCCGAGATAGTCGGCGTCGTAGACCAGCTCGTCCCGCGCATGCTGGTGGATGAGCTGGAAGCGATCGTCCGCCGGCACACCGTAGGCCGCCATCAAACCGCGATGGACGCCGTCGGAAATGGCGCGGATGTGTTCCGGTGACTTGCCTCTGATGAGCGAGATGCGGACGAGGGGCATGGGATGTCTCCTGAAAGAGGTCGAAGGCACGCCGCAGCGGTCGACGCCCCCTTCCTAGGCGACGATTATCGTTCCGAAAATTAGAAACTTTAGAAGTTATATATCTATCAAATCGAACGATGATGACCCGCAGCAACCTCGACATGGACGGGCTGCGAACCTTCGTGACCGGGTTCGAGCTCGGCAGCTTCGCCCGGGCGGCCGAGCGCCTGGGCCGGTCGCAATCCGCCGTCAACACGCAGCTGCGGAAGCTGGAGGAGCAAGTCGGGCAGGCGCTCGTGCAGAAGGCCCGGCGCGGCCTCGCCCTGACGGCGGCCGGATCTTCATGGATAGCCTATGGCCAGTTTGTTCGAGCTTCGAATCGGGTATCGTGAGGCGCGATCCATTCGTTTTTAGAGCGGACTCGTCTATATGACGATGCATACACCGGCGAATCACCATATCAATCAAAAATGAACGGCGGCGAGCGATGAGTTTCGTGGATTTCTATACACCTGCCGGGCAGCAATACGTCAGTGGCGGCGGGACATATTCACCCTATCGTCCGCTATATGACGTATATTATGCGGGAGGTTTCGTTGCGGGCTCCGGCGCAGTGACCCAGGAGGGTACTCAGATCGTCGAAGTAAGCCCAGACAATGCGCTGCTGTTTGATCTTAGAAATAATTATTCCAGCAACATTTTCGAGGGCGGAGCTCCGTCCATAAGTCTCGACAGTAAATATGAGTCGGGTATAAACACTGGAAATGTTACAATAACCGTAGGCGCACAAATAACAGGATTTAGGGGCGGAACCTATTTTCGGCCGCGATACAGTTTCGAAGTGCGACAAACGGGATTTCACACGGATGCCGCAATCTCGTTCGAAGATGTAAATAGCGGTCAAATCTATGTCCTGACCAGCAATTTATCTGTGCAGCAGGGAAAATTGCTAACGCTGCGGAGTGACGACGAGCGGGGCGCGTTTGTGACAGCTCCTGCAGTTTATTCAAAGGCCATCAATGGCACCGCTCAGAGTGAAGTGCTGTCGGCTGCCCTTTCTGGTAATAATTATGTAAATTCCATAATAGTCTCCGGCGGAGGGAGCGATACCCTCGTCGGCAGCCAGTCGACTGATACGTTGGTTTCGACCAACGGCGGAAACAGCCTGCTTATCGCTGGCACAGGCAGGAACTATCTCGAAGGCGGCAACGGGCGGGACACCCTTGTCGGTGGAGGAAATAGCCGCCTGACGGCAGGAGCCGGCGGGAACGTGCTGTTCACAGATGCTCATGGCCATGATGTTCTCGTCGGCGGCGTGGGAGACGACATACTGGTCTCTCGCTCCGGCGCGAACCAGCTGACTGGGCTCGGCAGCGGATCGGACCAATTGTATGGCGGATCTGGCTCCGACACGCTCACCGCCCTCACCGGCGATAATCTGCTCTACGCAGGAAGTGGCCAAAATTTTCTTCAGGGCGGCGCCGGTCACGACACTCTGTTCGGTGGCGGGCTGACCAATATGCTGGCCGGCCAAGGCGGGAACTTTCTCTTCACGGACGTGGGAGGAAGCAACACGCTTGTCGGCGGGGCCGGCAATGATACCTTGGTTGCCGTCTCGGGCAACAACAAGCTTGTTGCGATCGGGTCTGGCTCCGACCAGCTATACGGCGGATCAGGAGCCGATACTTTGGAGGCTGCAGGCGGGAACAACTCGCTGCTGGCAGGATCTGGCGCCAACGTGCTCCAGGGGGGCGTCGGGCATGACACTCTCTACGGCGGTGGCAGATCAAGCCTCACAGCGGGCTCCGGCGGTAACTCTCTCGTCTCCAGCGGCAACTCCGACGGACATGACACCCTGACAGGAGGGGCCGGCTCGGATACCCTCACGGCTATCGCCGGAAACAATATGCTCGCAGCCGTGGGGGCTTTCGATACGCTGTATGCTGGAAGTGGCGGAGACTCGCTGTATGGCGGTCTTGGCGGGACGACGTTTGTTGATACGAAGAATGGAATCACTCAGATCGTAGGAACGAATGGGGACGATCTGTTTTATGTATCGAAATCTAGCGGATCCGACACCATCATAGGTGGAGGGGGTAGGGATATATTGGCCGTATCGGGATACACGAGCGCAGATGCCACCGTAATCAGCGGCGCAAGCTCGATGACAGTTGCTCTTGCAAACGGTCTTGGAGAGCGGACGCTCATCAGCGTATCGGGCATCGATACGATACATTTCACCGACGGCTCGACATTGCGCGTCGTCTAAAGCATTTTTGCCCAAACGGAGACCGTTTGGGCGAAGACAATGCGGCAAAATCAAAGACCTCGAGCAGCGCCCGAATGTAACGTGGTCGGGCGTCGCCTGCGACAGCCACGCGATGGCTGCCGCGAAGGCCGCGGGACCCTTCAAGCGCGGTTGAGGGGAGGGGGGTTGGCATGTTGAGCATCTGACTCACCGCCCGCTCCTCTCAGTGTCTCTCGCAAAACTCCCGGTCGCCACCATCGCTCGCTCTAGCGAGGCCGGTGCAGCGGGAGTTGTGTGAGGTGCATTTAGTCCTCGGACCGGAACACCTTGTTCGCCCCGAAGGACTGGGTGGCCCCATGTTTCCGACGGCGTTCCCCGCCCGTCCTCTGCTTCGTCCAAGGCCGGTTCGGCTCCCCGGGGCTGACGCCTTATACCAACGGCCTGAGATGCTGACGCATCAGGCCGTTGACCCATCTCGAATTTTCGACGCTTAGCCAGAGGCTTGGCGAAAATTCGAGAACGGGACCAAAGGTCGTTTCCAACGACCGTTGGTATTAGGTCTTGCGGCTGGTGAGCATCCGCCACGACCGCGTCATCCTGCGGCCGCCTGCCACGAGGGGTAGGCGCGGCATCCCCTGCATGGCTCCGGCGAGGCGATGAGGCGTCCACGACGGCATCGCTGTCCGTCAACGGGAGGACCGCGCGCTTTCGCCATACCTGTCGCTTCCACACGCGTGTACGTTCTTCGATCCATCCTCGAGGTCGGAGAGCGCCATGACTGCGATCACGCGACGTCGCTTCGCCGCCTGCAGCGCGGGCCTGATTTGGGCAGCCGGTCTGCCCCGCATGGCCGTGAGTGCGGCCGCGCCAACCGTGTCCCTGAGCGATGGCACCGCCGTGCCGGCCATGGGGCAGGGATCGGCGCGCCTCGGCCAGGGACGGCGCGCCCTCGCCGACGAGGAGCAGGCGATGAGCACCGGTCTCTCGCTCGGCATGACGCTCATCGATACCGCCGAGATCTACGGCGACGGACGAGCGGAACAGCTGATCGGGCGCGTAATCGAGGGCCGGCGCGACAGCGTCTTCCTGGTCTCGAAAGTGTGGCCCTCCCACGCGACACCGGCGGGCATCCGGAGCGCGTGCTCGGCCAGCCTCGCCCGCCTCGAAACCGATCATCTCGACTTGTACCTGCTGCATTGGCCCGACCGCGTGAAGGATCTGGCGGATGTCGTCGACACCTTCGAGCAATTGCGGGCCGGCGGCCAGATCAGGCGTTGGGGAGTCTCGAATTTCGGGGTCGCCGACCTCGATCGACTGTTCCACATCCCTGCCGGCGACCGATGCGCGACCAACCAGGTGCCCTACAGCCTGGCCGACCGGAAGGCCGAGCGCGAGATCCTGCCGTGGTGCGCGCAACACCGCATGCCGATCATGGCCTATTCCCCCCTCGGCGGCGAAGGCGCGCATGTCCTGCAGAACCCGGCCGTCCGGCGCATCGCCGCGTCGCGTGGCGCGAGCGCGGCAGCCGTCGCTCTGGCCTGGGCGATGCGCTCCGGAACCGTGATCACCATCCCCGAATCCGGTTCGGTCGCGCATGTGCGCGAGAATGCAGCGGCTCTGACCTTGAATCTGGAGCGGGACGAGTTGCGGCAATTGGACGAGGCCTTCCCCGCATAGCACATCGTCGGAACCCAGATTCGGCGAGGAGCCTGGATGCGATCGAGGGAGCGGACGCTGGCGAGGCGGCCAACCGGTCGCCTACCCAGGCGAGCTTTGCCGTCGTGACCGGCGACGGAAGGGGTCGTCGCGCCGGATCCGGTCGATCCCGGGGCGCAGGACAGGTCATCGGCGCGCCGTCGATTTTTTACCTTTTTTTACCGGCGCGCGGCGCGCGACTTGAGTATCTCTCAATGTAAGAGCCTCAAGCCGGTGTATCGCGATGAGCCGTGAGAGCAACGACGAGCAAGGCGGACAAGTTCGCCGTGAGATCCTCCAGGGTGCCGGCGCCGTCGCGGCGGCAGGTCTCCTCGGAGCAACCTCGGCTTCCGCGCAGACCGCGCGGCCGGGCGGGCGTCCACTCGGCGCACGCCTGCAAGGCGTGCAGCATTTCGGCGTCACGGTCCAGAACATGGACCGGGCCTTCGCCTTCTACACCGAGGTGCTCGGCGGGACCGAGATCATGCGGGACGGCGACTTCAAGGGCGAGCCGGTCCATTTCACGCTGCTGGCCGACCAGGAGATTGTCGCCCGCGAGCGCCGCGTCGATCCGCGCACCATCGGCGTCCCGGACCTGAAGGGCGGCGCTCAGCGGCTCGACGTCCGCTTCGTCCAGTTCGAGAACGTCGTCATCGAACTCCTGCAGTATCGCGACGCAGCGCAGCCGATGGGCGGCGGCGACAGCTGGGCCGAGCCGCGCGACCACATGAGCCCGGCCTACCCGCGCTCGATGCACATCTGCTTCTACGTCCGCGACGACGTGGACTTCGACACGTTCATCGCCGATCTGGAGGCCGAGTGCGCGCGCCGCGGCATGAATCAGGTCAGGGCGAACCGCACCGTGGCGGTACATTCCGAAGAGGAGCGCCGCGCGGCGCCGAGGAACACCAATACGATCAAGATCCACGAGGGTCCGTCGAACGGCTGGTCGATCATCTACTGCAAGGGGCCCGAGGGCGAGCAGCTCGAATTCGTCCAGGTGCTCGGCCCCGTGAAGAAGACTTTCGCGGACGCCGCCGAAGCGCGGCGAACGGCGACGAACCGGGGTTGAGGGCGCAGGTCGACGTGGCGAGAAGGCAGGTCGGACGGACGACATTGTGGCCGCCTGAAAAGTCTTCGCATATGTAAATTACGGCAAGGCGCACGATCCGCAAGCTTAGGCCTGGTCCGCCGAGGCTCCGGAGCTCGTTCCGGCGGCGTGACGATCATGACGAGGCGCGGACGCGAGACCTCGGATTCGCGAGAGAGGCCGAGCCCGGATTCTGCCCATTCAGCCCCGCGCCCCGGCCTTCGCGCCCGCGCCGATCGATGAGGAAGGGATCTTCGATGAGTCTTCCCCTCTCACACGAGATCAGCCGGCGGGAGGTCGTGACCGCTGCGGCCGTCGGCGTTGCGGCAGCGGGTCTGTCGCCGGCAGCCGGCGGACAGGCGGCAGGATCGTCCGGGGCGCGTCCCGTGTCGCTCACGGTCAACGGCGAGCACCGGCACCTCGACCTCGACACCCGCGTCACGCTGCTCGACGTGCTTCGCGAGCACCTGCACCTCACGGGCACCAAGAAGGGGTGCGACCACGGCCATTGCGGCGCCTGCACGGTGCTGGTGAACGGGGTCCGCATCAATGCCTGCCTCAGCCTCGCGGCGATGCATGACGGGGACGAAGTGACGACGATCGAAGGGTTGGGCCGGCCGGAGCGGCTGCATCCCATGCAGGCGGCCTTCGTCGCGCACGACGCGTTCCAGTGCGGCTACTGCACGCCGGGCCAGATCTGCTCGGCGGTGGCGGTCCTCGCCGAGGTCGCGGCGGGCGTGCCGAGCCACGCCACCGGCGACCTCACCGCGCCGATGAGCTTGAGCAACGGCGAGCTGCGCGAGCGCATGAGCGGCAACATCTGCCGCTGCGGCGCCTATTCCAACATCGCCGAGGCCGTGGCCGACGTTGCCGGGGTCGACGTTGCCGGAGTCGACTTGGCGGGGAGGCCCTGATGCAGCCCTTCACCTATGAGCGCGCCGCGAGCCTCGAGGCGGCCGTCGCCACCCGGCCGGGTGCGCGCTTCATCGCCGGCGGCACCAACCTGCTCGACCTGATGAAATTCCAGATCGAGACGCCGGCCCACCTCGTCGACATCCGGCACCTGCCCCTGAGGGCGATCGAGGACCTGCCGGATGGCGGCCTGCGCATCGGCGCGCTCGCCACCAACACCGAGGTCGCCGCCCATCCGCGGGTGAAGCGCGATTACGCTATCCTCGCGCGGGCGATCGTGGCCGGCGCGACCGGGCAGTTGCGCAACAAGGCGACGACCGCCGGCAACCTCCTGCAGCGCAACCGCTGCCCGTACTTCTACGAGACGAGCCTGCCGTGCAACAAGCGCCGGCCCGGCTCGGGCTGCGCGGCGATCGGGGGCATCACCCGCGGGCTCGCCGTCGTCGGCACGAGCCCGCATTGCATCGCCCAGAACCCGGGCGACATGGCCGTCGGCTTGCGCGTCCTCGACGCCGCGGTCGAGACGATGAGGCCCGACGGGTCGCAGCGCCGGATCGCGATCGGCGACTTCCATCGGCTGCCGGGCGACCGGCCGGAGATCGAGCACCCGCTCGAACCGGGCGAGCTCGTCACCGCCGTCACGCTCCCGCCGCCGCCGGGCGGGACGCATCGCTATCACAAGGTCCGCGACCGGGCCTCCTACGCCTTCGCGCTCGTGTCGGTCGCTCTCGTCCTGCAGAAGGACGGGACCGGGCGGGTCGCGTTCGGGGGCGTCGCCCCGCGACCCTGGCGGGTCGAGGACGCGGAGGCGCGCCTGCCGGACGGTCCGGCCGCCGTCGTGAAGGCCGCTTTCGAGGGCGCGACGCCGACGGCCGAGAACGCCTTCAAGATCCCGCTCGCCGAGCGCGCGCTCGCGCTGGCGCTGAGCGAAGGGAGGGCGTGACATGCACTTCGATACGCCTGCCGGGCAGAACCCCATCGACCGGACGAGGATCATCGGGCAGCCGCACCGGCGCGTCGACGGCGCCCTCAAGGTCACCGGGACGGCGCCTTACGCCTACGAGCGGCACGATGCGGTGGCCGATCCCGCCTATGGCTGGATCGTCGGCGCCACGATCGCCCGCGGACGGGTGACGCGGATCGACGCCGCGGCGGCCAAGGCGGCTCCGGGCGTCCTCGCGGTCCTGACGACGCTGGAGCGCGACGCCGCCCCGCCGGGGTTCCGGACGACGCTGCCCCTGTTCGGCGGCGCCGAGGTGCGCCACTATCACCAATCCGTCGCGCTCGTCGTGGCGAACACCTTCGAGGAGGCCCGCGCGGCGGCCCATCTCCTGCGCATCGACTACGAGGCCGAGCCGGCGCGCTGCGATCTGGCGGCGGAGGCGCCGAAGGCCGGGCCGGTCGCGGATCGCGACGCCCCGGACTATCCCGTGGTCGACCGGATCGGCGACGTCGAGGCGGCACTCGCCACCGCGCCCGTGACCCTGGACGAGACCTATACCACCCCCGACCAGACCCACGCGATGATGGAGCCGCACGCCACCACCGCCGCGTGGCACGACGGCACGCTGACGATCTGGACCTCGGCCCAGGTGGTCTCCTGGCACCGCAACAGCCTCGCGCAGGCGCTCGGGATCGCCAAGGAGGATTTGCGCCTGCACGCGCCGTTCATCGGCGGGGGATTCGGGTCGAAGCTCATCATGCGGAGCGACGCGCTCCTCGCCGCGCTCGGCTCCAAGGCCGTCGGACGCCCGTGCAAGGTCGCCCTGCAGCGCCCGCTGATCGCCAATAACGGCACGCGCCGCGCCGGCACCATCCAGCGCATCCGCCTCGGCGCGACCCGTGACGGGCGGCTCGTGGCGATCGGCCACCACAGCCTCAACGGCAACCTGGCCGGCGCCTTCGCCGAGGCGGCGGTCGCGCCGACGCGGCTGATCTACGCGACCCCGAACCGCGATTTGTCGATGCGGCTCGCGACCCTCGACCTCGCCGAGGGCAACGACATGCGGGCGCCTGGGGAGGCCCCCGGCCTGATGGCGCTCGAGATCGCGATGGACGAGATGGCCGAGAGGCTCGGCCTCGACCCCGTCGCCTTCCGGATCCGGAACGACACGCAGGTCGATCCGCGCAAGCCGCAGCGGTCGTTCTCGGAGCGCCACCTGATCGAGTGCCTCGAGGTCGGCGCGAAAACCTTCGGCTGGGCCCGCCGCAACCCGGTGCCCGGTTCCGTGAGCGACGGTCGCTGGCTTCTCGGCATGGGCATGGCGGCGGGCTTTCGCCAGAACCTCCTGATGCCGTCCGGTGCCCGCATCCGGCTGGAGCAGGATGGCCGGCTCACGGTCGAGACCGACATGACCGATATCGGGACCGGCAGCTACACCATCCTCGCCCAGACGGCCGCCGAGATGATGGGCCTGCCACTCGACGCCGTGACCGTGCGGCTCGGCGATTCGGACCATCCCGAAGCTGCCGGCTCCGGTGGGCAGTTCGGGGCGAACAACGCGACCTCCGGGCTCTACGCCGCCTGCACGGCTTTGCGGGCGAGCGTCGCGGCGCGGCTCGGCTTCAACGCCGAGGACGTGGCGTTCGCCGACGGCATGGTCACGGCGGGAGGCCGGAGCGTGCCGCTGCTCGACGCCGTGAGGGCCGCACCGCTGACGGCCGAAGACCGGATCACCTATGGCGACCTCGACAAGGCGTTCGTCCAGGCCACCTTCGGGGCGCAGTTCGCCGAAGTCGCCGTGGATCGGTTCACCGGGGAGATCCGCCTCCGCCGCATGCTCGCGGTCATCGATGCCGGCCGGGTGCTCAACCCGCTCACGGCGCGGAGCCAGGTGATCGGCGCCATGACGATGGGGGTCGGGTCGGCGCTCATGGAGGCGCTCGTCGTCGACACGCGCCACGGCTTCTTCGTCAACCACGACCTCGGCGGCTACGAGGTGCCGGTCCACGCCGACATCCCGCATCTCGACGTCGTCTTCCTCGACCACCCCGACCCGGTCTCGTCGCCGATGAAGGCCAAGGGCATCGGCGAGATCGGCCTGTGCGGGGCCGCCGCGGCGGTGGCGAACGCCGTCCATAACGCGACCGGCATCCGCGTGCGCGACTATCCCGTCACGCTCGACAAGCTGCTCGACCGGCTGCCGCGCGCGGCCTGATGTCTCGTCCCCCGGTGTTTCATCTTCGGAGAGAGCGATGTCCTATCATCCCGTTCCGGTGACGCATGTCGGCCTGACCGTCACCGACATCGAGGCAGCCACGGCGTGGTACACCAAGGCCTTCGCCTGCCGGCACATCATCGGGCCCCTCCACGTCCGGCACGACGGCTCGCATATCGGCGAGGTGTTCAAGGGGATCTTCGGCGACCGCTTCGAGGAGGGATACGTGTCCCACCTCGCCACCGCGAACGGGGTGGGGATCGAACTGTTCGAGTTCGTCACGCCGAAGTCGGAATCCGTGGACGACAACTTCCGCTACTGGAAGACCGGCGTCTTCCACTTCTGCCTGGTCGACCCGGACGTCGAGGGCCTGACGCGGCGGATCGCCGAGATGGGCGGCAAGCAGCGCTCCAAGGTCTGGACGCTGTTCGAGGGCGAGCCGTTCAAGGCCGTCTATTGCGAGGATCCCTGGGGCAACCTGATCGAGGTCTACTCGCACTCGACCGAGCTCATGTACGCCAACCGGAGCGACGCGGCCGCCCGGGCGGAGTGAGGCCCTGTTTAGCCTGAGCGACGGTCTTGACACCCTCCGCGTCATCCCGGGGCCGCGCAGCGGAACCCGGGATCCATAACCGCCGACGGTACAAGACCTGGCGAAAAGCCTTCCGCTTCATCCCGAAACGTCGGCGGTTATGGATCCCGGGTTCTCGACTTCGCCGAGCCCCGGGATGACGTGGAGAGTTGGCGGTCTGTGGGCAGAATTGGTTGATTTAATCAATCGAACAGTTCGTCAGGTAAGGAGAGACCCCGCGCATGCCGACCAATGCAGATCGTGACCTGTTCTCGCCGACGACGATCGGCGCCATCGACGTCGCCAACCGCGTCGCGATGGCCCCGTTGACGCGCTCGCGCGCCGGCATGGACGGCATCCATTCGGATCTCGCCGTCGCGTATTACCGGCAGCGCGCCTCGGCCGGCCTCATCGTCACCGAGGCGACCAACATCTCGCGGCAGGGGCGGGGCTACGCCTTCACGCCGGGGATCTACACGGAGGCGCAGGCCGAGGCGTGGTCGCGCGTGACCGCGGCCGTGCACGAGGCCGGCGGGCGGATCGTCTGCCAGCTCTGGCATGTCGGGCGCATGTCGCATGTCAGCCTTCAGGAGAACGGCGAGGCGCCGGTCTCGGCCTCGGCCATCCAGGCCGGCGAACTCGTTTTCCTCGAAAGCCGCACCCAGGCACCTCCCTCGATGCCGCGCGCGCTGCGGACCGACGAGATCCCCGGCGTGATCGACGATTACCGGCGCGCCGCGTCCCTGGCGAAGCAGGCGGGCTTCGACGGGGTCGAGGTGCATTCCGCGAATTGCTACCTGCTCGACCAGTTCATCCGCGACAGCACGAACCGCAGGACGGACCGCTACGGCGGTGCGATCGAGAACCGCACGCGGCTCCCCATCGAGGTCGTCACGGCGGTGGCGGAGGTCTGGGGCGCCGACCGCGTCGGCCTGCGGCTCTCGCCGATGACGCGGGCCGTCGGCGATACCCCGCTCGACAGCGACCCGCAGACGACCTACGGCCACCTCGCCCGGCGATTGGGAGAGCTCGGGCTCGCGTATCTCCACTGCGTCGAGGGGCAGACGCGCGGGCCGAACGGATCGTCCGCCTTCGACTACAAGGCGCTGCACGCCGCGTTCGGCGGGGCCTACATCGCCAATAACGGCTACGACCGGCACCTCGCGGTCGAGGCGGTCGCGTCCGGCTACGCCGACATGATCGCCTTCGGCCGTCCGTTCATCGGCAATCCCGACCTGGTCGAGCGGCTGCGCCGACAGGCCCCCCTGGCGGAGGCCGACCCGGCGACATTCTACGGCGGCGGCGCCGAGGGTTACACCGACTATCCGGCATTGGATCAGGCGGCCGTCGCCTGATCGAGGGGCGGCGTCAGGCCAGGGAGACCGGCCCGTCCTTGCCGATGTCCGCCTCGCCGGCGAGGCGGGCGCGCGCGGCCCTGAGATCGGGCGTGTCGAGCGCCGCGTCGAAGTTGCCGAGGATGACCGCGAGGGCCGCGCGGCCGCCGTAGCGCTCGTCCAGCGCGGCGAGGCTCATCGCCGCCCGTAAGTGCCACATCGCCGCTCCCTGCCGGCCGGCGAGATCCATCGCCTGCCGGAAGTGCCGCGCCGCGTCCGACGCGCCGGCATGGCCCGCGGAGGCGAGACGGATCTCGCCTCGGATGCGCAGCAGTTCCGGCCGGCACCAGGCTTCGCCGCCCTGCTCGGCGGCGGCGAGGGCGGCATCGATGCGGGACAGCGCGTCCGGAAGGCGGCCATGGGCCGCGAGGCCGGACGCCAAGGAGCCCAGATAGGCCGGGCGCCGCATCCGGAAGCCGATCTCCCCCATCTCGACGAGGGCATCCTCGAGGCGGTGCAGCCCGCCCGCATCGCCCCGGCGCAGGCTCACGATCGCCTCGAGGCCATCGGCGATGACCCGCCAGATCCGCATGGCGTGATGCGCGACGTGGTCTCCGAGCCGGGCGAGGCCGCGCTCGGCCTCGTCGAGGTCGCCGCCATGGAGCGCGATCGGGATCACCGTATGCGCCAGGGCGTTCGTGAGGGCGAAGGCCTGGCCGCCAGCTTCGGCCTCGGCGAGCGCGCGCCGCGCCGCCGCGACGGCGTGATCCGGCCGGCCCTGGAGCCACAGGACGTTCGCGAGCGTACCGCGCGCCGCGACCAGGCCGTGATCCTCCAGCCGCCGGCCGGGGCCGTCACGGCGCGCCGCACGCGCCAGGAGGCGGTCCGCCGCCTCGCGGGCCTCGTCGAGCCGGCCGAGATAGCGCAAAGCGGTGGCGGCTGGCCGGTCGACCGCCGCGCCGGCCGCGCGATCGCCGCCGGCCGCCGCCAGCGTCCCGATGCGCGTCGTCAGGGCGAGCGCGGCGCGATGATCGCCGGTCCAGGTCTCGAAATCGCACAGGCCCCAGAGCGCCCGCAGCTGGCCGTCGAGATCGGACAGCCGTTCGGCGCGGGCGAGCGCGCCGCGCCACAGCTCCGCGATCCGCGCGCTCGGACCCTCGACCTGCAGCAGGGCGGCGGCGAGCGACGCCCGCAGCGCGATCTCGTCCCGGTCTTCCGGACCGTCGGCGGGTGCGATTGTTGCCAGCGCCCGCTCGCTCGCCTCGATCCGCTCCTGGAGCAGCGAGAGCGTGTCCCACACCGCGAGCGCCGCGGCGGCCAGCGTCCGGCCGAGGGCGGGATCGCGCCGGTCGGTCAGGCACCAGTCGAGCGCGGCGCGGACGTTGTGCACGAGCGTGACCAGGTCCTCAGGTGGATCGGCGGCCGGCGGCACGCCCTTGCGGCCCGAGGCGTCGCGGCATTGCGCGAGGCAGAATTCCGCGTGCCGCTGGCGGACCGCATCGCCCTCGTGGCTCTCGGCGAGGCGCTGCAAGCCGTAATCCCGCGTCGTGTCGAGCAAATGGTAACGCGACGACGGCCCGGGGATTGCGACGACCAGCGACTTGGCGACGAGATCGGCCAGGTGGCTGATGCGGCGGCCCCTGCATTCGGTCCCGCCGACCGCGAGCGCCGCGTCGAGCGGGAAGACGCCGTGGAAGACGGACAGCCGTCGAAACAAGGCCTGCTCCTCCTCCGAGAGCAGCCCGTAGCTCCAATCCAGCGTCGCGGTCAGGCCGCGATGCCGGGGGTGACCCGCCCGCCGGCCGTCGTCCAGAATGTCCAGGCGCTCGCTCAGCACCCGAAGGAGGCCGCGGGGTCCGAACGCCCCGACCCGCGTCGCGGCGAGCTCCAGGGCCAGCGGCAGCCCGTCGAGGCGGCGGCAGATCTCGACGAGCGCCGGCGCGTCGTCGTCCCGTACGTCGAAGCCCGGAGCGGCCGCCGACGCGCGCGCGACGAACAGCGCGACGGCCGGGATCGTCAGGACGTCCCGCGCGGCGGGCGTCCCGTCCGCTGCCGGAACCGCCAGGGGGCGGAGGGGATGCACGCCCTCGCCGGCCACCCGGAGCGGCTCCCGGCTCGTTGCCAGCACGTGGGTTCGGGGCGCGGCGGTGGCGAGCAGGGTGGCCAGCCGGGCCGCCTGGTCGAGGGAGTTCTCGCAGCCATCGAGGACGAGCAGGCACTGCCGCTCCGCCAGGACCGCCGCCAGCGCGGCCTGAGGATCGTCCGCGTGGATGGCCATCCCCATCTCCTGGGCGAGCGCGCTCGCGAGGTAGCGGTCGCTGTCGACGACGCACAGGTCGACCATCCAGACCCCGTCCCGGAACTGCTCGACGACGCCGTGCCCCAGGGCCACGGCGAGGCTGGTCTTGCCGACGCCGCCGGGACCCGTGATCGTGATTAGCGGCCGCTGCAGCACATGCGTCGAGATCTCGGCGAGATCCTCCGACCGGCCGAGCAGGTCCGTCGGTCTCGGCAGGTTGTGGCGCCGGGCTGCGGCCGGGATCGGCACGGGCGGGACGATGGGCGGGACGATGGGCGCGACGTCGACGGGCGCGACGAAGCGGTACCCGTGTCCGCTCACCGTCGCGATGAACCGTCTCTCCGGGTCCCGTTCGTCGAGGGCGCGCCGGATCGCCGCGATGTTGACCTTCAGGTTGGACTCGTCGACCGTCGTCCGGGGCCAGGCGCGCCTGGTGAGGTCTTCCTTGTCGACGACCTGTCCTGCGCGTTCGACGAGCGCGGTCAGGATCGCCATCGGTCGCCCCCCGAGCCGGACGACCGTGTCGGCTCGCCAGAGCCGCTGCTCGGACGGGCTCAGGACGAAATCGCCGAAGATGTAGCGGACGGCCCTGCCTTCTCGCGGATCCATGCAGCTTTCGCCGTCGCCTGCCGGTTCACACTCGGAAACGGCACTGTCGCTCCACTGTTGGTTGCTGCACCGTCAGCACGTCGTCAAGGCCGGTCGTGTCCCTTGGAATGATGTCGTCGGCCAGGATCTCACGGGCGGGGGACCATCGGCGGTGGAAGGACCTCGTCGAAACCCGCCGACGTCATCCCGGGGCCGCGGAGCGGAACCCGGGATCCATCACCGCTGACGCTCCAGGATGAAGCGGGACGGTGCAAGCCCGGTTCTGCGCCGTCAGCGGTTATGGATCCCGGGTTCCGCTCCGCGGCCCCGGGATGACGTTGAGCGTTTCAATGCGGTCGGCCACCTCAAGCAGGCTCTCAGACGAAGGAGACGCCGATGGCACCGAGCGGGCCGTAATCCGCCTGGATCACGTCGCCCTTCCTGATGTCGACCGGACGGGTGAACGAGCCGCCGAGCACGATCTGCCCCTTCTTCAATCCCGCATCGACCGCTGCGAGCTTGTTGACCAGCCAGGCGATGCCGGCGGCCGGGTGGCCCATGATGGCGGCCGAGACGCCCGATTCCTCGATGATGCCGTTCTGCGACAGGGTCGCGCCGATCCAGCGCACGTCGACGTCGAAGGGCCGGACCGTGCGCCCGCCGACCACGATCGCCCCGAAGGCGGCGTTGTCGGCGATGGTGTCGACGATCGCCCGCGGCACCTCGGTGCGGTAGTCGATGATTTCCAGCGCCGGGACCACGAACTCGGTCGCCCGCATCACGTCGTAGATGCGGCAGCCCGGCCCCGACAGGTCCTCGCCCATGATGAAGGCGAGCTCGACCTCGAGCCGCGGCTTGATGAACAGGTCGGCGCGGATCTGCGCCCCGTCGTTGAACAAGGCGTCGTCGAGGATGCGGCCGTAATCCGGCTCGGTCATCTTCGAGGCCATCTGCATGGCGCGCGAGGTCAGCCCGATCTTGTGGCCGGCCAGCCGGGCGCCCGAGGCGATGCGCGCCTCGGCCCAGAGATCCTGGACGCGGTAGGCGTCCGCGATGTCCATGCCCGGGAACGTCTTGGAGAGAAGCGGGCAGGGCACCCGCTCGCGCTCGGCCTTGAGGATGGCCTCGGCGGCCTTGCGGTGGTCGTCGTCGCTCAGCACGGCTGTTCGCTCCGGAATGTCACTTGCAAGATTTCACTTGATCGGCGGGCGCGGCAGCACGGCCTCGCCGGACTCCATGACGTAGGTGTAGTCGAGGGAGTACCAGGGCTCCGACGCGTCCGGATGCGGCTCCTCGTGGCGGACGAAGTCACCGACGAGGGCCTTGGTCACGCCGAACTGCACGTCGGAGTCGATATGCGGGTCGTTGGCGTCGTAGACCTGCGAGATCAGCACCTTGAAGCCCGGCTTGACGATCAGGGCGTGCAGGTGGGCCGGGCGCATCGGGTGGCGACCCTGAGCCGCCAGCAGCCGGCCGACGACCCCGTCGGTGGGGATGGGGTAGCCGATCATCATCACCGTACGGAACCAGAACCGGCCCTCGTCGTCGGTGGTGAACTTGCCGCGCAGGTTCATCTCGGCCTGCTCGGGATCCTGGTTCTCGTAGAGGCCGACCGGCGAGGCGTGCCACACGTCGACCTCCGCTCCCGCGATCGGCCGGCCCTCGCCGTCGAGCACGCGGGCGTTGACGAAGAGCGGGTCGCCCGGCGTGTCGGAGCGCACGATCGTGCCGCCATTCTCGACCCGCGGCGCGTTGAGGCGCCAGAACGGCCCGAGCAGCGACTGCGAGGTCTCGGTGTTGCCGTGGTCGCCGTTGTTCAGGAGGCAGACGAGGGACGACACGCCGAGTGAGCCGGCCATCAGCACGAACTCGTTGTGGGTGTCGGAGGCGAGCGCCCCGATCTCGTTGAGGATCGCCGTGGCGTCGCGGAACTCGGCCTCGGTGAGGCGCACGTCGCGGACGAAGCCGTGCAGGTGGGTGATGAGCGAGGTCATGATCTCGCGCAGGCGGGGGTCGCGCGTCCGCGCCATGACCTTCAGTACGGCCGGCGTTACGTCCTGCTGGCGCTCAATGCGCATGGCTTTCCGCCTCTCTGAAACCGCATCCTGGTCCCATATCATCGATTATTCGTCAAGAAGCGATTGTTGTCATGGGGCTTCGGCGCTTCGCGTGGGGCGACGGATGCTGCGGAAGCGCGCCCGTGACCGTGGTTGCCCGAAGGGGGACGGATGCTCGCAAGAAGTAAAAACCGATCAAGGGACTCAGAAGTCGGATATTTTCGCCGAACCGAAGCCGCTGGTGGGGGCTCGTCCATGTCGAGGATTCAGGTGCGTTCCGGCATCCGCCAGGACAGACGGGATCACCCTGATTGACAAGGAAAATCGTTTTTCATACGGATCGTCGACGAAGTGCAGGATCGCCTGTTTGGAGGGAAGCCGCCTTGACCGAGGCCAGGAGCCGACGCGCTGCGGGCGACCGGGACGGGCTTCGGCCTGCCCCCGCAGCGGCCATGCCGGGCCTCGCCCTGGTCG
This sequence comes from Methylobacterium sp. 174MFSha1.1, assembly GCF_900116815.1. NCBI lineage: Bacteria > Pseudomonadati > Pseudomonadota > Alphaproteobacteria > Hyphomicrobiales > Methylobacteriaceae > Methylobacterium > Methylobacterium sp. 174MFSha1.1. The sequence goes on from NZ_FPCB01000016.1 coordinate 144,253, forward strand.
ACGACGGCAAGAACACGATGGCGAGCCAGCTCGTCGACCGGCTGCGCGAGGCGATCGTCTCCGGCCAGCTCGAAGCGGGCAGCAAGATCAACCTGGAACGCGCCCGCGCGAGCTTCGGGGTTTCCCTCAGCCCGCTGCGGGAGGCGCTCGCCCGGCTGATCTCCGACGGGCTCGTGGTCTTCGAGGACAATCGCGGCTACCGCGTCGCGCCGGTCTCGCTCTCGAACCTGGCGGAGATCACCCGGCTGCGCGAGGAGTTCGAGATCCTGGCCCTGCGCCAGGCGATCGCGATCGGCACCGTGGACTGGGAGGGCGACGTGATGCGGGCCCTCCACCGCATGAACCGGATCGCGCGGGACCCGGAGCAGCCCGACACGCTGGAGCGGTGGGAGGCGTATCACCGGGAGTTCCACCTCACGCTGATCGCCGGCTGCCGCATGCCGCTGCTGCTCAACTTCTGCGGCGTGCTGCTCAGCCTGAACGACCGCTACCGGCGCTCGTTCCTGCGCCGCACGCCCGGCGGCGACCGGACCATCGCCCAGGAGCATAGCGAGATCGCGCAGGGCGCGGTCGCGCGGGACGCCGACTTCGCCTGCGACCGCTTGCGCGAGCACATCCACCGCACGGGCACCAACCTCCGGCGGCACCTCGCCGACACGCTCGCTCCTTGAGCGGACGAGCATCCCCGCCCTGTCCGCGCGCGACCGCCCCGCGATCCCCACCTTCGAGCGATCACCATGCACGCCTCGTCCGACTGGCCGCTCGGCCTCGCCCACTTCACATGCATCGGGGTGACGCCCGTCGATCTCGTCCGGCTCGGCGCCCGGACCGGCTGCGCCGCGGTGGGCCTGCGCCTCTACCCCGCCTTCCCGGGGGCGCCGTTCTACGCGCTGCCGGCCGGGAGCGACGTGTTTCGTGAGATGCGCCGGGCGCTCGCCGACGAGGGGATGCGCGTCCACGACATCGAGTTCGTCACGCTGTCCGAGGATTTCGTGCCGGCCTCGCTCGCCGGCATGCTCGAATCCGCCGCGGGGCTCGGCGCCCGGCGCCTGAGCGTGTGCGGCGACGACCCCGATCGCCCGCGCCTCGTCGCCCGCTTCGCCGAGCTCTGCGACCTCGCGGCCGGGTTCGGCCTGGGCGTCGACCTCGAATGCATGGCCTGGCGGCAGGTCGCCAGCCTGCCCGATGCCGTCCGGGTGGTCGAGGCCGCCGGCCGGCCGAATGGCGGCGTCCTCGTCGACGCGCTCCACCTCGCCCGGACCGGTGGCTCGCCCGAGGACGTGCGCGCCGTACCGCCCGGCCTGATCCGCCACGCGCAGCTCTGCGACGCTCCGGCCGAGGCGCCGCGATCGACGGACGCGATCATCCAGGAGGCCCGGGCCGGGCGCCTGCCCCCGGGCGACGGGGCGTTGCCGCTGCGGGCGCTGGTCGCAGCGTTGCCGGCGACGGCCTCCCTGTCGATCGAGGTGCCGATCACCGGCGCCACCGCGCCCGAGGACCACGTGCGGGCGAACCTGGCGGCGGCCCGGCGGCTCCTCGCGGGCTGACGGCCTGCGGGCGCGGCCACTTCCCTCACCGGACCCGGGACGGAGCCCGCGCGGCGCCGGCGGCGGTCTCTCGTGACGCGACGCGGTGCGACACCTCAGGCGGCACGATGGCGTGACCGCGCGAGGCTCTGCCATGCCGGCACCAGAACGAAGCCGGTGATCGGGATCAGGAGACCGCCGACGACCAGGCCGACGAGCCCTGAGGCCGTCGCCGTGACCAGCCACTCCACCAACCCCCCGGCTGCCGGAAGCAGCGCCGCGACGTGGGTGGCGGCCCCGTGGATCGCGTGGGCCGGACCCGACAGGCCGTAGCCCTCCAGGCCGTGGATCAGGATGCCGCCGCCCACCCAGATCATCGCGGCCGTGCCGACGATGCCCAGCAGCTTGAGCAGGCCGGGCATGCCCTTCACCACGGCGCGTCCGACGCCCCGGCTGAGTCGTCCGAGAGGCGAGGGCGAGGCATTGCCGGCGAGGGCAAGGCCTGCATCGTCGGCCTTCACGATCAGGGCGACGGCGCCGTAGACGGCCGCGGTGATGCCCACGGCCACGATCGCCAGGACGGCGGCCCGCATCCAGAAGCTCCCCTCCGGAATGGCCGCGAGGGTGATCGCCATGATCTCCGCGGAGAGGATGAAGTCGGTCTTGATGGCGCTCGCGACGCGTCGGTCCTCCAGCGTCCGGTCCGCTCCCGGGCCGGCTCCGAGCCGGTCCTCGTGGGCATGGGCCTGGTGGGGGACGAGGGCTTCGTAGACCTTCTCGGTCCCCTCGTAGCAGAGATAGGCGCCGCCCAGCATGAGCAGCGGGGTGATCGCCCAGGGAGCCAGGGCGCTGAGCGCGAGCGCGCCCGGCAGCAGGATCAGGAGCTTGTTGCGCAGGGAGCCCACCGCGATCCGGGCGACGATGGGCAATTCCCGGTCGGCCGCGAAGCCGACGACGTAGCGCGGCGTGACCGCGGCATCGTCGATGACGACGCCGGCGGCCTTCGCACCCGCCTTGCTGGCCTGCCCGGCGATGTCGTCGAGGGAGGCCGCGGCCGTCTTGGCGAGGGCCGCGACATCGTCCAGCAGGGCGATCAGTCCGATGCTCACAGGTCCTCCGTGGCGTGATGACGTCTCTGAGGTGACGTGCGAGAGCCTCGTTTAATCCCGGATTCCCGGAACGGCGCTGCCGGACGGCGTCGCGGGCGGTGCGCCGGCGCCACTGACGGGCCCGCTGCGTCCCTGTGGGCACTGAGCAAGGCGCGACGCTTTTCGGTATCCTCGGACATGATCATCCTCCCGGCCGGCCCGCGCGTCGGCCCTTCGGTCCTCCTCCGGCGGCCCGAGGGCGGGCCCGTCGCGACGACGGTCCGGCCCGTCATCCGATCCGGAGATCGCCGCTGATGTCGAAGCGAATCGAGTCGGCTGTGCGGGCCGCCGCCGAGGTCGGCGTCGGCCTGTGGGCGGCCTGCAACCGGCTGCGGCTGCCCGGTGCGCCAAATCCCTTCGTGGTCGGAATCCACGAACCGATGCGCGAGGAGCTGACCCTCCAGGACCTGCCCGTCGCCGGGACGATCCCGCCCGGCCTCGACGGCCTCTACCTCAAGATGGGGGCCAATCCCGTCCGCCCGGCGAGGCGGGGCCACGACTGGTTCCTCGGCGACGGCATGGTGCACGGTCTCGCGATCGAGGGCGGCCGGGCTTTGTGGTACCGCAACCGCTGGATCGGATCGCGCCACGCCGCCGCGGCGCTCGGACGGCCGCCCGCCCCCGGGCCGCGGCGGGGCGACGACACCGTCAACACCAACGTCGTCGAGATCGGCGGCCGGATCTTCGCGGTCGTCGAGGCCGGTAGCACCCCCGTCGAGCTCTCGCGGACCCTGGACGACCAGCGCTACAACCCGTTCGACGGGACGCTCGCCGGCTCCTTCACCGGGCATCCGCACCGCGATCCCCTGACCGGCGAGACCCACGCGATCGCCTATGACGGCCGCGTCTGGGACCGCGTCCGCCACGTCGTCCTCGGGCCGGCCGGGCAGGTCGTGCGCGACAGGCCCGTGGCGGTCGAGCACGGCCCCTGCATCCACGACTGCGCGATCACCGCGCGCTTCGCGATCGTGCTCGACTTGCCGGTCACGTTCTCGTTCGGGGCGCTGCTCGCCGGCTACCGCTTCCCGTTCCGCTGGAATTCCGGCCACCGGGCCCGGGTCGGCCTGCTGCCCCGGCGGGGCGACGGCGCCGACATTCTCTGGTGCGAGGTCGAGCCCTGCTTCGTGTTCCACACCGCCAACGCCTACGACGACGCCGACGGGCGGGTGATCCTCGACGTCGTCGCCTACGACACGGTGTTCACCGCGGCCGGGGGCGGGTTCGACGGCCCGGGCCGGCTCGAGCGCTGGACCATCGATCCCGCGACGCGGCACGTCGCCCGGCGGGTGCTCGATCCGGCGGCGCAGGAATTCCCCCGCATCGACGAGCGGCGCTTCGGGCAGCGCCACCGCCTCCTCTACACGGTCAGCGTCCCGGCCGACGGCAACACGCAGCTCGCCGGGGCGACGCAGCTCTACCGGCACGACCTGGAGACGGGCGAGCGCCGGGTGCACGATTTCGGGGCCGGCCGGATCCCGGGCGAGTTCGTCTTCGTGCCGGCGAACCCCGAGGCCGGCGAGGACGAAGGCTGGCTCGTCGGGCTCGTCATCGACGCTGCGCGCGACACGACGGACTTCGTCGTCCTCGACGCGCGATCCTTCGAGGCGCCGCCCGTCGCTGCGATCCGCCTCGGGCACCGGATCCCGCCGGGCTTCCACGGCAACTGGTTCCCCGCCCGCGCGCCGGGCGAGAGGGCCGGAGCCGGCGCTGCCGGCCCGTGACGCCCGCGCGGCCGCATCCGCCGCGGCCGGGGTTCCTCAAGCCGCCGGAACCCGGCCGATCACCGCCGTCATCGGGTCGCCCGGACCGCCCTCGGGCCGCAGCGCCCATCCCTCGATGCGGGTGAAGCCGGCGCGTTCGAGATACAGGCCGACGAGCTGGACCTGGCCCGCGACGTCGAGGCCGTGCCAGATGGCCACCGCCTTGGTCGGGAAGCAGCGGTTCGAGAACGAGATCACCACCGGGGCGCCAGGGCGCAGCACGCGGGCGACCTCGGACAGGACGGCCACCGGCCGCTGCAGGTACTGCACCGAGACGCAGATCAGGGCGGCGTCGACGCTCGCCGCGTCGAGGGGCAGGTGCGGCGCGGCGTTGAGATCCTGCACGAAACGCCGGGTCAGGCGCGGGTTGGCGGCGAGCTCCGCGGCGTTCAGGCCGTGGCCGACGACGCTGGCATAGGCGACCTCCTCCGGCAGGTGGCTGACCCAGCTCGACATCAGGTCGAGGACGGCGCCGCCCGGCGGGATCACCTCCCGGTACAGGTCGGTCACCGCCGCGATCGCGGCGGCGTCGATATGGGTCACGAAGCGGGGGTGTTCGTAGAACAGCGGATCGGGCGTGCGGTCGCGCTTCGCGAAGGCTTCCGGCGGCAGGTCCGGCAGATCCCGGTCCGGTCGATCGTGATCCGGTGGATTTTGGTTCGGTGAATTTCGGGCCATCGTCGGGTACGCCTCCGGGTCGGGCGGCGCGCCGACCGCGGGGGCCGGTGCGAGCGTTGCGGGTCGGGACGAGGGTAGGGGGCGCCCGGCGAACTCCCAGGGCGGGCGTCGACGGTGCCGCATTCGCACGATGACGCGGATGGCGGCCGGCTCGTGCCGGGGGATCCGGTTCGGATGGGCATGTCCCGGGGCGGAAGACCGCCGGCGCGGGCGTGGCGCCCTGCGCAATCGACCACGGGCGGACCGGCGTGGAGAACGCACACCCTCCGGTTTCAACCCCGCCAAAAAAAGCTATAGAGACAAAAGAAGTAGGCCGAGAAGCGCCAAGGAGCGCGGGTGCCGTGGCGGGGAGTGCGTTGGGTTCCGAGACCACCATCGTCGTCGCGGACGACCACCCGCTCTTTCGCGGTGCGCTGCGCGGCGCCGTGACGGCGATCATGCCCGGCGCCCGGATCATCGAGGCGAGCGGGCTCGAACCGCTGACGGCGATCCTCGACCGGGAGCCCGAGATCGACCTCGTGCTGCTCGATCTCACGATGCCGGGGGTGCAGGGCTTCTCCGGCCTGATCTACCTGCGGGCGCAGCACCCGGCGATCCCCGTGGTGATCGTCTCGGCCAACGAGGACCCGGTGGTGATCCGCCGCGCCCTCGATTTCGGCGCCGCCGGCTTCATCCCGAAATCCCTCGAGGTCGACCGCATCGGCGAGGCGATCGGGCAGGTGCTGGCCGGCGGCAACTGGTCGCCGCCGGACATCGAGTTGTCGGCCTCCGAGGACAAGGAGACGGCCGACCTGATGCGCCGCCTCGCCACCCTGACGCCGCAGCAGGTGCGGGTGCTGATGATGCTGTCCGAGGGCCTGCTCAACAAGCAGATCGCCTACGAGCTCGGCGTCTCGGAGGCGACCGTGAAGGCCCACGTCTCGGCGATCCTGCAGAAGCTCGGCGTCGAGAGCCGCACCCAGGCGGTGATCGTCTCCTCGCGCATCGGCGCGACGCTGAAGCCCCCGGCCGGGGTCGAGTGATACAGTCGCCGGACGATTCCTTCCGGAATTCGTATCATCGGCTCACGCGGCGTCCGAGCGAAGCCGAAATCCGCATTGCGTGAGCGATCCGACAGGATCGCCCGAAGCGACCAATCGGATCTCGCATGAAGTCTCCCGGTCGGTCCCGCCGGCGATATTCCCCGCGCGGCACGCGACGTCGCGCGTCCGGCACGGCGTCGCCCCGCCCGGGCGGCTGGGCCTCGCCGGCACGGCCGGGCCGAGGCGGCGCGAGGCGAGGTGGGCGTAGATCCCCAGGAGATGCAGCCCGGCCCGGGCCTCCTCCGACAGGTCCATCCGCGGCGCGCCGAAGGAGGCGACGCTCTCGGTGCCGTCGATGTCGTGGATCGGCACGCAGAAGCCGTCGCCGAGGCCGAAGGCGCGGGCCTCGTCCATGATCCGCCGGGCCAGGACCGCGCCGGGCTCGATCGCGACCTCCGACCACCGGAACGGCTCGGTGGTGCGCCGCACATGCGCCGCCACCGGATCGTGCCGGACGTAACCCCGCGCGACGTAGCGCGACGCCCATTCCGCCGGCCAGTGCATCAGCAGCAGCCGCTCGGGCAGGGTCTCGCCGGCGCGCTGCGGCAGGCCCGCGATGGCGAAATGCTCGTAGCCGAAGATCCCGCCGGCGCGGATCAGGATCGCCGCGATCTCGGCCGTGCTCTGCGCCGCCTTCACCGTCTGGACCAGGTCCAGCGTGACCTGCCCGATCACCGTCATGCCGCCGCGTAGTCCAATCCGACACAAGTCAAGCAACGACCCGCGGGAGCGCGGGCGAGCATCCTCATCTATCAGGAAAAGGCACGGGCGGCGACGATCCGAAGGGCTGGGGCCGTGTCGGATCGTCGCCGCGGGAATGCGGCTGGTCAGGCCGCCCGCTTCTTGAACACGCCCACCAGCACGGCGGTGATGACGGTGCCGGCGACGAGGGCCACCACGGCGCCGAGCACCGGGGTGATGGCGTTCGGGATCGGCAGCACGAACAGGCCGCCATGGGGGACGCGGAGCGCCACCCCGAGGGTCATCGACAGGGCGCCCGCCACCGCCGAGCCGGCCACCAGGGCCGGGATCACCCGCAGGGGATCGGCGGCCGCGAAGGGGATCGCCCCCTCAGTGATGAAGGCCGCGCCCAGAACCGCCGCGGCGCTGCCGGCCTCGCGCTCCGCTTCGCTGAAGCGGCCGGGGAAGAGCCGGGTGGCCAGCGCGATGCCGAGCGGCGGGGTCATGCCGGCGAGCATCACGGCGGCCATCGGGGCATAGATGCCCGAGGAGATCAGCGCGGCGGAGGAGGCGTAGGCCGCCTTGTTGATCGGCCCGCCCATGTCGACCGCCATCATGGCGCCGAGGATCAGGCCGAGCAGCAGCGCGCTCGCGCCCTGCATACCCTTGAGCCAGCCGGTGAGCGCGGCCAGCAAAGCCGCCACCGGCACGCCGACGACGTAGACCATCAGGAGGCCGGTCACGAGCGTGCCGAGGAGCGGCAGGATCAGGACGGGCTTGAGGCCCTCCAGGTTCTTCGGCAGGCGGATGTGGCGGCTCAGGAACGACACGGTGTAGCCGGCGATGAAGCCCGCCACGATGCCGCCGAGGAAGCCGGCGTTGAGGTTCGCCGCCAGCATGCCGCCGATCATCCCCGGGGCGATGCCGGGCCGGTCGGCGATCGAGTAGGCGATGTAGCCGGCGAGCGCCGGCACGATCAGCGCGAAGGCCGCCTTGGCGCCGATCTCGCCGAGGGCAAAGCCCAAGCTCCCCTTGTTCTCCGGCGACATCGCGTCGATGCCCCCGAAGGCGAAGGCGAGCGCGATCAGGAGGCCGCCCGCCACCACGAAGGGCAGCATGAACGACACGCCGGTCATCAGGTGCTTGTAGGCGCCGGCCTTCTTCTCGGCGGCGGCCGGGCGCGCGGGGCCGGATTCGGATGCGGCCTCGCCCTGCAGCTCGGCGTCCTTCAGGGCGGTGGCGATCAGCCCCTTGCCGTCGCGGATCGCCGCCTTGGTGGTGGTGGCGTAGACCCGCTTGCCGGCGAAGCGCCCGCGATCGACCCCGGTATCGGCGGCGATGAGCACGATGTCGGCCGCCGCGATCTCGTCGGGCGTCAGGGCATCGCGGGCGCCGACGGAGCCTTGCGTCTCGACCCGCACCGCGTGGCCCAGCGCCTGCGCGGCGGCCTGGATGCCTTCCGCCGCCATGAAGGTGTGGGCGATGCCGGTCGGGCAGGAGGTGATGGCGACGATGCGCCTGGGCCCGCCCGTCTCCGGCGCAGCGCCCGGCTTCGCGCCGGGGCTTCTGCCCGCGAGCGCGCGGTCGATCACCCCGTCGACGTCGGTGAGCACGTCCTCGATCGCCGCCTTGGCGCGGCTCAAGGCGCCGAACCGGCCCTCGCCGAGATCGCCGGTCCCGACGAGGAGCACCGCGTCGGCGCCCTGGATCGCGCCCTCGCTCAAGGGCGCGCCGGTCGCGCCGCGGCCGCGGAGTTCGAGGTCGAGGCGCTGGTTGCGCCGCCCCGCCGCCCGGCGCAGGGCCTCGGCCGCCAGCACCGCGTGGGTGCTGAGATCGCCGCCGACGACGGCCACCAAGTGGGTCATGGGGGTGTTCCTCCTGGGATGTGTTGTGGTTGCCGGACGAAGCGATCTTCGATTGGGTTGGAGTTCATTCTTGGGTCCCGCTCACGACCTCATCCTGAGGTGTCAGTCGATTGAAAATCGACTGACCTCGAAGGAGGGCTCCAGAGATCGCAGTGACTTCTGGAGGCCTCCTTCGAGGCTCCCTTCGGTCGCACCTCAGGATGAGGTCGTGGGTGGGATGGTGTTTGGCTAAATCACGCCGGCAATTGGCGGATCTCGATGTCCTTCGCGATCGCCGCGACCGCCTCGCGCCCCGGCAGGTTGGCCCCCGCCCGGGTCAGCTTGCCGGCGGCGAAAGCCAGCGCCAGGCGGGCGGTGTCGCCGAGGCTCAGATCCGCGCAGAGGCCCGCCACCAGCCCGGCCACCAGGGCGTCGCCAGCCCCGACGGTGCTCGCCACCTCCATCGCCGGCGGGAGCGCATGCAGCGCCTCCCCGTCGCGCACGAACACTGCGCCGTCCGCGCCCAGCGACACCACGACGAGCGGAATGCCGCGCGCCACCAGGCCTCGCGCCGCCGCCACCACGTCGTCGAGGGCGGGGAGGGGGCGGCCGGCCCATTCCTCCAGCTCGTGCCGGTTGGGCTTGACCGCGTCGGGCAAGATCTCGGCAACGAGAGCCGCCGTGAGCGCCGGGCCGGAGGCGTCGAGCAGCACACGGGCGCCCCGGGCCTTCAGCTCCGCCGTGAGCTGGGCGTAGAGCCCGGGCGCCGCGCCCGCCGGCAGGCTCCCGGCGAGAACCGCGAGCGTGTCCGGGCCGGCAGCCTCGGCGAGGAGCGCCCGCACCGCCCGCAGGGTCGCGGGGTCGAGGGCGAGGCCCGGCAGGTTGACGTCGGTGGTGCCGGCGGGATCGACGAGCTTCAGGTTGGTGCGGGTCTCGCCCGGCACCCAGACGAAGCGGTCCTCGATGCCCTTGGCGATGAACAGGGCCTCGAAGGCGGCGGCGTTGCCGGAGCCGAGCACCCCGGCGGCGGCGACCGGCACGCCCCAGTCGGCGAGGCAGCTCGCCACGTTGATGCCCTTGCCGCCGGCATCGTCGCGCACCGCGCGGGCGCGGTGGACCTCGCCCGGCGCCAGCCGGTCGAGTGTGACGGTGCGGTCGATCGCCGGGTTGAGGGTGAGGGTGAGGACGCGGGTCACCGGTGCGCCTCCGAACGGTCGAGGGCCCGCACCGACGCGGCGTCGGGTTGCGCGCAGGCCTCGTCGGCGAGCGCCTTCAGCTCGGTGAGCGAGGCGGCGCGCAGGCGCGCCTTCACCGCCGGCAGGTCGCGGGGGGTCATCGAGAGCTCGTGCACGCCGAGGCCCGCGAGCAGCCCGGCCCCGAACGGATCGCCGGCGATGCCGCCGCAGACCCCGACATAGCGCCCGTGCCGGGCGGCGCCCTCGCAGGTCATCCGCACCAGGCGCAAAACCGCCGGGTGGAGCGAATCGGCCTCCGGTGCCAGCTCGGTGTTCTGGCGGTCGATGGCCAGCGCGTACTGCGTCAGGTCGTTGGTGCCGATCGAGAAGAAGTCGCAATGGGCCGCCAGCGCGTCGGCCTGGATCGCCGCCGCCGGCACCTCGATCATGATGCCGAGCGGCACGTCCGGCGCGCCGATCTCGGTCCGGATCCGCTCGCAGGCCGCGCGCAGGGCCGTGACCTCGGGGACCGAGGTGATCATCGGGAACATGATCGAGAGCGGCGCGTCCTTGCCGGTCGGGGCGTCCGCCGGCAGGCAATCCTTCGCGGCGCGGTAGAGGGCGCGTAGCTGCGGCTCCATCAGGTCGGGCCGGCGCAGGAGCAGCCGGGCGCCGCGCACGCCGAGGAAGGGGTTCTCCTCCTTCGGCAGGGCGAGGTGGGGCACCTGCTTGTCGCCGCCGATATCGAGGGCGCGCACGATCAGCGGGCGGCCGGCGAGCGCCTCCAGCATCGCCCGGTAGGTGGCGTACTGGTCGTCCTCGTCCGGGGTGTCGCCGCGCTCCAGGAACAGGAACTCGGTCCGCATCAGGCCGACGCCCTCGGCGCCCTGCGACAGGGCGAAGGGCACCTGGTCGGGCGTGTTGACGTTGGCGCCGATGGCGAGGGCGTGCCCGTCGCGGGTGCGGGCCGGCAGGCCGCGCTCGCGGGCCTCGGCCTCCTGCGTCGCCCTCAAGGATTCGTGCCAGGCCTGCGCCGAGGCGAGGTCGCGCTCGCTGGGATCGACGTAGAGCCGCCCGGTGGTGCCGTCGAGGATCGCCCGCTGGCCCGCGGCCAGAGCGAGCAAGCCGGGACCGGCCGCCACCACCGAGGGGATGCCCAGGGTGCGAGCGAGGATCGCGGTGTGGGAGGTCGGACCCCCCTGCGCCGTCGCGAGCCCGAGCACCCGGGCCGGATCGAGCCCGGCGGTGTCGGAGGGCGCGAGGTCGGGGCTCAAGAGGATGCAGGGCTCGTCCGGGAGGGCGTGGCCGGACCGGAGTGCGGGATCGATCTGCGCCAGCACCCGGCGGCCGACGTCGCGCAGATCCGCCGCGCGGGCGGCGAGGACCGGGTTGCCCAGAGCCGAGAGCTGGCCGGCCATCCGCTCCACCGCCTGGTTCCACGCGAAGGCGACGCCGTGGCCCTCGACCATCAGCTGGCAGGCCAGCGTGATCAGGTCGGTGTCGGCGATGAGGTCGGCTTGCGCCTTGAAGATTCCCGCATCGGCCTTGCCGAGGCGCCGGCCGGTATCGTCGGCGAGGGCCTTGAGCTGCGCCGCGGTCGATTCGAGCGCCGCGTGCAGCCGGTCGCCGCCGCGGGTCAGCGGCTCGGGCTCGTCCGGCACCGCCACCTCGGTGGGGCCGAGGACGTGGATCGGCCCGATGGCGAGGCCCGGGCTCGCGCCGATGCCGGGGATCACCTGGCAGGCATCGACCGGGTTCCAGCCCGCCACCGGGGCCGCGGCCTTGGCGGCGGCCTCCGCCGCGCGGGCGGCGGCCGCCTTCTCGCCGGCCGACAGGCCGGTGACCACGGCCTTGAGCCGGGCCAGCGCCGCCGGCGCGTCGTCGCCCTCGGCGGAGATCACCGCCTCGTCGCCGGCGCGCAGGCCGAGCTGGAGCAGCGAGATGAGGTTCTTGGCATCCGCCACCTCGGCGCCGTGGCGGACCTGGATCCGGGCGGGGCTGGTGCGGGCCGCCTCGACCCAGGCCGAGGCCGGGCGGGCATGCAGGCCGGTGGGATAGTCGACGGTCCAGGTAAAGCGCTGGGCGAGGTCGGCGGCCGGGCCGGCGCTCCCCGACGCGGCGTCCTCGGCCAGCGCCGCGGCGATCTCGGCGGCGTCGGTCGTGGTGCGCAGGCGCTCGAGCCGGGCCTCGTCCTGGATCAGCCGGGTGAGGCGGCGCAGGACCGTGATGTGGGTGTCGGACTGGGCGGCGATCGCCACCACCAGATGGGCGTCCTGCCCGTCGTGCCAGGCGACGCCGCCGGGCACCTGGAGCACCGCGAGGCCGCTCTCGCGCACCAGGGCGCGATCGTCGACCATGCCGTGCGGGATCACGACGCCGTGGCCGAGATAGGTGTTCGCCACCTCTTCCCGGCGCAGCATGCTGGCCTCGTAGGCCGGGTCGATGCAGCCGGCGGCGACGAGGAGCTGAGCCGCCTCGCGGATGGCGGCCTCCTTGGTCGAAGGGGAGGCGGCGGTGCGGATCAGGACGCGCGGCGTCAGCGGCGGTGTCGGCGCGAGCATGGCGGGCTTCCTCCCGGAAAGCGTTCGGGTTTTCCTTGTCGTCTATGAAAACGTTTTCATTGACCGCGTCAAGCGGCAATCTGCGGCTCGCTCGCGACACGGCCGGTGTCAGGACTTGCGCAGGGCGCGTCTGGCTGTCACAACAGGTGTAACGAGGCTGAAAACGTTTTCGAGGCGATGACCGTCGGCATCCGTGACGTCGCCCGCGCGGCGGGCGTTTCCACCGCGACCGTGTCGCGGGCGCTGGGCAAGGGCCCGGTCAGCGACGCCCTGCGCGAGCAGGTCGAGGCGGCGGTGCGGGCGACCGGCTACCGTCCGAACCTGTCGGCCCGCCGCCTGCGCTCGCAATCGGCCCAGACCATCGGGCTCATCGTCGCCGACATCCGCAACCCGTTCTTCACTGCGGTCAGCCGGGCGGTCGAGGATGCGGCCTACCAGGCCGGGATGCGGCTGATCCTGTGCAACACGGGCGAGGATGCCGAGCGCGAGGCCCTGTACCTGCGCCTGATGCAGGAGGAGCGGGTCACCGGCGTCGTCTTCGCGCCGACCCGCCGCACCGCCGAGCGGCTGCGGCCGGAGGACTTTTCCTTCCCCCTGGTGCTGATCGACCGCACCGGCCCGCCCGGCGGCCATGACGGGGTGGTGCTCGACAACGTGGCGGCGGGCGCGGCCCTGGTCGACCACCTGGTGGAGCAGGGCTATTCCCGTATCAGTGGGCTGTTCGGCTCCACCAGCTCGACCGCCGAGGAGCGCCGCGACGGCTACCTCGCGGCGATGCGCCGGCACGGGCTCGCGCCGCAGATGCGCACCGTGCCGCCCGAGGCCGAGCCGGCGCAAGCCGAGGTGGCGCGCTGGCTCGCCGAGCCGGAGGTCCCCGAGGCCCTGATCGTCTCGAACGGCCTGATCCTGATGGGGGCGGTGCGGGCGGCCCGCGCGGCGGGCGTCGCCTGGCCCGGCGGGATCGCGCTCGCGGGGTTCGACAACGAGCCCTGGACCGAGCTGGTCGAGCCCGGCCTGACGGTGATCGAGCAGCCCGTCGCCGAGATCGGCGCCCAGGCGATCGGCCTCCTGTTCGACCGGCTGAAGACCCCCGGCCAGCCGGTGCGCAAGGTGGTGCTCAGCGGGCGGCTGATCGCCCGGGGCTCGACGGCGCGGCGGTGATTGCGGGCGGCCTCAGCCGCCCTGCGCGCCTCCGGGTACCGGCCCCAGGCGCCGCGCCAGCCGCTCGATCCGCTCCGCCGTGCGCTGCACGGTCTCGGCGAGGCGCGCTTCGGAAGCCTCGCGCTCGGCGCTGCCGGCATCGGTGGATTCGCGCAAGGATGCGGTCTCGCGCTCCATCGCCTCCATCCGGCGCTTGGTCTCGGCCAGCTCGTCGGCGAGGGTGAGCGCCGCCATCACGTGCAGGCGCATGTCGCCGATCTCGCCGAAGGCCTTGCGCATGTCGCCGATGCGGGAGTCGAAGCTCGCGGCCAGCCCTTCGAGGTGGCGCTCCTCGCCCTCGCCGCAGGCCATGCGGTAGGTCTTGCCGGCGATGGTGACGGTCACTTGAGGCATGGGGTCACCTTGGGCACGGGTCCCGTCATCGAATGCGTGGAAGGCCGGCGCGGCAGCGGGGGTTTGCGAGCCGTCACCCCTCGCCCCGTTCGCCGGAGCGACCGAGCACGCCCTCGACGGTGCCGATGGCGCGGCCGAGGCGGTGGTCGACGTCCTCGGTCACCGACTGCATCTCGGCGAGGCGGGCGGTCGCGCCGTCGAGCTCCGCCGCGAGCCGGGCCCGGTCGTCGCGCATGATCTCCAGCTCGGTCTCGAGGTCGCTGTGGCTGCGCTCCGCGTCGAGCCGGCGCGCCACCGCGGATTCGAGCAGGGCCACCGAAGCTTCGAGGCGGCGCAGCGCTTCCTCCACCGCTGCGGTCATGCTCACCTCCGAAAAAAACGCCGCGACGAACGCCGACCGACAACCACGGATACTCGGCCGAAACCCTAAAGGTCCGGGGCCCGCGTCGCAATCGCCGTGCCGGCCGGCCCGGCGGGAACGGGGATGCCGCCCGGGTGAGGGGGGAATAACGGGGAGTGCGGGGACGATCACGCCGCCGCCGCCACCTCCAGCCGGTTCCGCCCGGCGGCCTTGGCCCGGTAGAGGGCGCGGTCGGCGGCCGAGAGCAGGGTGGGGAGGTCGCGGCTCTCGGTCCGCGCCGCGGCGAGCCCGATGCTGACGGTCGCCGGGATGCCGGGCCCGGCGCGGTCGAGCGCCGCCTCGGCGAAGCGGCGGGCGACGCCCTCGCCGACCTGCCGCGCCGCGGCGACGTCGAGCCCCGGCAGCAGGGCGGCGAATTCCTCGCCGCCGAGCCGGGCGACGAGGGCGTCCGGCCCGGCGGCCCGGCGGGCGGTGTCGGCGAAGAGCCGCAGCACCACGTCGCCGGCGGCGTGGCCGTGGCGGTCGTTGATCGCCTTGAAGTGGTCGAGGTCGAAGGCCAGCAGCGCGGCGGGGCGCTCGGCGAGGAGCCGCTCCCCGTCCTCGAAGAAGCCGTGGCGGTTCTGCAGGCCGGTGAGGTGGTCGGTGCGGGACGCCGCGACGGCCTGTGCCTGCGCCTCCTCGCGCACCAGCGCGATCAGCCCCATCGGCATCGCAACGGAGTAGAGCACGCCCTCGTACATCGTCACCTTGCCGAAGACCGGCAGCAGCCCCTCGCCGAAGATCGCCACGAGGGCCGGCGTCGCGACCCCCCGCACGAGGTAGAACAGGGCGTGCCCGCCCGCCACCGCGACCGCGACCTGCCGCGCGCGCAAGGACCGGGCGGTGCGGCTCTGCAGGAGCCGCCAGGCGGTCAGCCCGCAGGCCAGCGCGATCGGCAGCGAGCCGAGATAGTTCCAGAGCATGCCGGGCGCGCGCACCCCGACCGTGATCCACAGGAGGGCCAGGCCGGCGAGCACGGCGAGCGGCAGCCGCAGCCGCGCCCGCCCGTCGAGAAGGGCGACGCCGTGCAGGATCATCAGGTAGCCGGACACGATCAGCAGGTTGGCCAGCGCCGATCCCAGGACGCCCGGCAGGGCGGTCCGGTTGATCGCCATGACCAGGCCCGCCGCGAAGGCCAGGAAGGCGCCGGCCCAGATTCCGAGCTCGCGGGCCCGCCGCGGCTGGGCCTGGCGCTCCCACAGCATCGTCGCACCGGCGACCAGCACCGTGCCCACGATCAGGCAATAGAGGGTGTGAAGATCGATCTGCATCGTTGTCGTCACCTATACCTCTCGGCATACAGGTCGGCGACTGCAATCTTCGTTACGGGTCCGACTGTCTCCCGCCCGTTGCGCGAGCATGGTTAAAGATGTTCCACGCGATGTCCCGGCATCCGTGCCGGGCAGAATCGACGCGGCGAGCGGATGACGATCGCCACACGCGCGTGAACGGCGGGTCATCCACCGTAAAACCGCACGATGCTGCCGCATCGTGATCGCGGACGGGACGGTTTTCCCCAAGGCCCCGCCCGGGTTTGACACCTCCCGGCGCCATGATAGGAAGCCGGCGCCCCCGCCGGGCGGCTGTCGCCGGCGGATTGACAGAAATACGAGCCGCCGTGACGCTTCCCGTGCTCCCCGCCAGTGCCGTCCCCGCCGGGACGGCCGGCGTGTCCGGGACCACGGGCGGCGCGGCGGGCCATGCCGGCGAAGGCCGGCTTCTCTTCAGCATACATGCCGGCGAAGGCCGGCTCCCCTTCAGCGTACATGCCGGCGAAGGCCGGCTCCTCTTCGGCGTCGACGCGCGCCGCGCCCGCCGCGCCGCCCGGTCCGCTGCGGGGTCGTCCGGCCCCCATCCCCTCCGCCACGCCAACCCCACGGGAGAGAACACATGACGGTCAAGGTCGCCATCAACGGCTTCGGACGCATCGGCCGCAACGTCCTGCGCGCCATCAAGGAGGCCGGCCGCACCGACATCGAGGTCGTGGCCATCAACGATCTCGGCCCGGTCGAGACCAACGCCCACCTGCTGCGCTTCGATTCGGTCCACGGCAAGTTCCCCGGCACCGTCTCGGTCGAGGGCGACCACATCGTGGTCGACGGCCAGCGCATCCGCGTCACCGCGATCAAGAACCCGGCCGAGCTGCCCCACCGCGAGCTCGGCGTCGACATCGCGATGGAATGCACCGGCATCTTCACCTCGAAGGACAAGGCGAAGCTGCACCTCGACGCCGGCGCCAAGCGCGTCCTCGTCTCGGCCCCCGCCGACGGCGCCGACCTCACGGTCGTCTACGGCGTGAACCACGACAAGCTGACGGCCGACCACCTCGTGGTCTCCAACGCCTCGTGCACCACCAACTGCCTCGCCCCGGTCGCCAAGGTGCTCAACGACGCCGTCGGCATCGAGCGCGGCTTCATGACCACGATCCACTCCTACACCAACGACCAGCCGTCGCTGGACCAGATGCACAAGGACCTCTACCGGGCCCGCGCCGCCGCCCTGTCGATGATCCCGACCACGACCGGCGCCGCCAAGGCCGTCGGCCTGGTGCTGCCGGAGCTGAACGGCCGCCTCGACGGCACCTCGATCCGCGTGCCGACCCCGAACGTCTCGGTCGTCGACTTCAAGTTCAACTCCAAGCGCGCCACCTCGGTCGCCGAGATCAACGAGGCGATCAAGGCGGCGGCGAACGGCCCGCTCAAGGGCGTGCTCGGCTTCACCGAGGCCCCGAACGTCTCGATCGACTTCAACCACGACCCCCACTCGTCGACCTTCCACATCGACCAGACAAAGGTCATGGACGGCACCTTCGTGCGCGTGCTGACCTGGTACGACAACGAGTGGGGCTTCTCGAACCGCATGGCCGACACCGCCATCGCGATGGCGAAGCTGATCTGACGCGGCCGACGCGACGGGCCGGCTCCGACGGGGCCGGCCTTCGTTCCCGGGCGGCCCCGTCGCGGGGCCGCCCGCTCTGCCCTTGCCAGGATTCGCCCCCGAGGATCCGCCGATGACCGACGCCGCGCCCGCCCCCCGCCCCGCGAACGCCGCCGACACCGCCCTGCTCCAGGGACCGGTTCCGACCCCGGCCGCCCTGCCGCCGAACGCGGCGCCCGCCGTTCCGGCCCCCACCCCGCCGACTTCCGTCCCGCCCCAGCCCGGCGCGCCCTCCCGGATCGCCGTCGCGCTGCCGACCCAGGTCGCCGACCAGCTCGCCCGCATCGAGGACAAGGCCTCGCGGATCGAGGACAAGTACGCCCGCTCCGAAGCTCTGCTCGCCCGCGTCGAGGACCGGGTCGATGCGGCCGGCGCCCGCATGAACGAGGCCGCCCGCCAGGCCGATCTCGCGGCGCTCCGCAACGAGGTCCGGGCGCTCACCGAGCGCACCCGCCGCCTGCCGGGCGCCGGCGCCCTGATCGTCACGGCCGTCGTCACCGCCGTCCTGACGGTGGCGCTGACCCTGGTCGCGCAGCGCCTCAACCTCCAGGGCCTGATCCCGCTGCGCTGATCCCGACAGCGCCCATCCCCCTCCCGACAAGGTGCCCCCGCCGATGACCCGTTTCCGTACCCTCGACGATGCCGGCGACCTGAAGGGCAAGCGCGTCCTCGTCCGCGTCGACTTCAACGTGCCGATGGACCAGGGCCGCGTCACCGACGCCACCCGCATCAAGCGCGTGCTGCCGACCCTCAACGAGCTGTCCGACGCCGGCGCCAAGGTGATCCTGCTGGCGCATTTCGGCCGCCCGAAGGGCAAGCCAGTCCCGTCCGAGTCCCTGCGCCCGATCGCCGAGGCCACCGCCAAAGAGCTCGGCCGCCCGGTCGCCTTCGCGGAGGATTGCATCGGCGAGACGGCGGCCTCGGCGATCGCGGCGCTGAAGGACGGCGACGTCCTGATGCTGGAGAACACCCGCTTCCACGCCGGCGAGGAGAAGAACGACCCCGCCTTCGTCAAGGCGCTCGCCGCGAACGGCGACGTCTACGTCAACGAGGCCTTCTCCGCCGCCCACCGGGCGCACGCCTCGACCGAAGGCCTCGCCCACGTGCTGCCGGCCTATGCCGGGCGCCTGATGCAGGCCGAGCTCGACGCCCTGACCAAGGGCCTCGAGGCCCCGGCCCGGCCGGTGGTGGCGATCGTCGGCGGCTCCAAGGTCTCGACCAAGATCGACCTCCTGAAGAACCTCGTCGCCAAGGTCGACGCCCTGGTGATCGGCGGCGGCATGGCCAACACCTTCCTGCACGCCGCTGGCCTCGGCGTCGGCAAGTCGCTGTGCGAGCGCGACCTCGCCGGCACCGCGCAAGCCATCATCGAGGCGGCGCGGGAGAACAACTGCGCGATCATCCTGCCGGTGGACGGCGTGGTGGCGGAGGAGTTCAAGGCCGGCGCTCCCCACCACACCTACGGGGTCGACGCGATCCCCGAGACCGGCATGATCCTCGACATCGGGGGCCTGTCGGTCGACCGGATCTCCGCGGCGATCGACGACGCCAGAACCCTGGTGTGGAACGGGCCCGTCGGCGCCTTCGAGATCGCACCCTTCGACCAGGGCACGGTGGCGGCGGCGCGCCACGCGGCGGCGCGGACCAAGGCCGGCAAGCTCGTCTCGGTGGCGGGCGGCGGCGACACGGTGGCGGCGCTCAACCACGCCGGCGTGTCCGAGGACTTCACCTACATCTCGACCGCCGGCGGCGCCTTCCTTGAATGGCTCGAGGGCAAGCCGCTCCCGGGCGTCGACGCGCTGCGCCAAAAAGCTTGAGGGTTCCGTTCAGGTCGGCAGGGCTATGACGCCCGCCGACCCGTCCGCTACAATGCGGCAACACTGACGATCTCGGAGGATTTCGATATGGCGCGCATCACGCTCAGGCAGCTCCTCGACCACGCCGCCGAGCACGGCTACGGGGTGCCGGCCTTCAACATCAACAACATGGAACAGGGTCTCGCCATCATGGCGGCGGCCGACGCCACCGACTCGCCGGTGATCCTGCAGGCGAGCCGCGGCGCCCGCGCCTATGCCAACGACGTCGTGCTGGCCAAGCTGATCGACGGCCTCGTCGAGATCTATCCGCACATCCCGGTCTGCATGCACCTGGATCACGGGAACAACGAGGCGACCTGCGCCACCGCGATCCAGTACGGCTTCACCTCGGTGATGATGGACGGGTCGCTCAAGGCCGACGGCAAGACCCCGGCGGACTACAATTACAACGTCGAGATCACCCGCAAGGTGACCGAGATGGCGCACTGGGCCGGCTGCTCGGTCGAGGGCGAGCTCGGCGTGCTCGGCTCGCTCGAGAGCGGCCAGGGCGAGGCCGAGGACGGCCACGGCGCCGAAGGCACCCTGTCGCACGACCAGCTCCTGACCGACCCGGCGGAAGCCGAGAAGTTCGTCGCGGCCACCAAGGTCGACGCGCTCGCGGTCGCGATGGGCACCTCGCACGGCGCCTACAAGTTCACCCGCAAGCCCGACGGCGCGGTGCTGGCGATGAACGTGATCGAGGAAATCCACCGCCGCCTGCCCAACACCCACCTGGTGATGCACGGCTCCTCGTCGGTTCCGCAGGACCTGCAGGACATCATCAACCAGTACGGCGGCGAGATGAAGCCGACCTGGGGCGTGCCGGTGGAAGAAATCCAGCGCGGCATCAAGCACGGCGTGCGCAAGATCAACATCGACACCGACAACCGGATGGCGATGACCGGCCAGATCCGCAAGATCCTGCAGGAGAACAAGGCCGAGTTCGACCCGCGCAAGTACCTGAAGCCCGCGATGGACGCGATGACGAAGCTGTGCAAGCAGCGCTTCGAGGAGTTCGGCACCGCCGGCCACGCCGGCAAGATCCGGCCGGTCGCCCTGTCCGAGATGGCCAAGCGCTACGCCGCCGGCAAGCTCGACCCGTCCTTTGCCGCCACGAAGGCCGCGGCGGAGTAACATCCCGGCACCGGCGATGCGGCCCGCGCCGCATCGCCGCCCCACTCGCGATGCACCAGGGCGGGCGGCCGAGGGGCCGTCCGCCCCATGCGTTTTCACCCTTGGCGTTTTCAACCCTTGGCGTTTTCACCCCCGCCCGTTCGCCCCGAAGGCTCGACGATCCCGATGGCCGATCCCCAGACCCGCCTGATCCTCCTCACCGCCCCCGAGGCCGGCCCGGACCTCAGGGACCGCCTCGCCCGCGCGGTCGCGGCCGGCGACGTCGCCGCGGTGATCCTGCGCCTGCCGCCGGGCGACGAGCGGGCGCTCGTCAACGCCGTCAAGGCGGTCGCGCCGGCGGTGCAGGAGGCCGGCGCGGCGCTCGTGCTCGCCGGCGGCGGGGGCATCGATCTCGCCACCGTGGCCTCGCGCAGCGGTGCCGACGGCGTCCACGTCCAGGCGGGCGAGGCCGAGGCGGTCCCTGCGGAGGTGGAGTCCGAGGGGGACGACGAGGAGGAGGACGCGGGCAAGGGGCCGCTCCACGCCTTGCGCGAGCGCCTGCGCGACGGCCGCATCCTCGGCGTCGGCGGCATCCGCAGCAAGCACGCCGCGATGCAGGCCGGGGAGGCGGGCGCGGACTACATCCTGTTCGGCGACGATCCGGGGCTTCCCCTCGACGACCTCCTGGCCCGGCTGACCTGGTGGGTCGAGATCTTCGAGACCCCCTGCATCGCGCTCGCCCACGATCTCCAGGCCGTGCCCGACCTCGTCGCGACGGGAGCCGAGTTCATCGGCCTCGATCCCGCGCTCTGGGCCGGGGAAGGGGGCGAGGCCGCGGTCGCCGCGGCGCAGGCCCATATCCTGAACCGCCCGGCGGGCGGGGAGGGGTGAGGATGCGCCGCTCCGACCTCGCAACGCTGGCGCTCATCGGGACGGTGTCCCTCGGACTGGCGAGCCTCGCGGCCGGGCCGGCCGCCTCCCGGTCCGTCCCGTCCACGACCGAACCCGCCGCCCCGCCGGGGGCCGCCGCGCCCGGTTTCGGCGCCCCCACCACCTTCGGGGTCAAACCCAATACTTTCGGGGCCTCCAAGTCCACGACCCTGCCGGGCGCCGCCACGCTGCCGCCCGCGCCGTCGAACGACCCGAATGCCGACCTCGCCTACGGCGCCTACCAGCGCGGCTTCTACGTCACGGCGTTCCGCGAGGCGACGAAGCGGCTGGAGAAGAACAAGACCGACTTTCCCGCCATGACCCTGCTGGCGGAGCTCTACAGCCAGGGCCTCGGCGTGCGCCAGGATCCGGCGCGGGCCGCCGAGTGGTACCGACTCGCCGCCAATCTCGGCGATCCCCATGCCGCCGCGACCCTCGGCATGATGCAGATCGAGGGCCGCGGGGCGCCCAAGGACCCTGCCGCCGGCCGCGCCCTCCTGGAGAAGGCTGCCGCCCGGGCCGACGCCGCCGCGAGCTACAACCTGGCGCTGATCCTGCTCGGCAGCGGCGTGCCCGCCGACCTGACCCGCGCGATCGAACTCCTGCGCCAGGCCGCCCACCAGGAGCTGGCTCCGGCCCAGCACGCCCTCGGCGTGCTCTACCTCCAGGGCCGCGGGGTGGCGAAGGACACCACCAAGGCCGCCGGCTGGTTCCGCCGCGCCGCCGACAACGGCGACCTCGCCGGCGAGGTCGAGTTCTCGATCCTGCTGTTCAACGGCGAGGGCGTGCCGAAGGACGAGACCCGCGCCGCCCGCTACTTCCGCCACGCCGCCTTCCGGGGCAACGCCGTGGCGCAGAACCGCGTGGCGCGGCTCTACGCCAGCGGCCGCGGCGTCCAGAAGAACCTCGTCGAGGCCGCCGCCTGGGACATGGCCGCGCGGGCGCAAGGGCTGTCCGATGCCTGGCTGACCCAGGCTGTATCGGGGCTCACGCCTGAGGAGAAGGCGCGGGCGGAGCGGCTGGCGGCGGACCGGGCGGGGCCGTGAGGGGAAGCCGGTCTCTCCGGCGAGCATGATGGAGCGGGAGGTGTGCATCCAGCAAAGATGCCGCCTTCCGTGAGGCAGATATTCCGGCTTCCGCTGGCTTGCTGCATGGATTGCCGCGTGGTTTATAATAATGTTTTGTTAAAAGTCTATTGCACCACCTCATATATTTTGTAATATTTGCAGAAATGCGCCGAGATATTGACATCGGCCTATTATTGGATGGCCAATTTTGTCTATCTCTGCTCCTTGCTGTTGCATGATGGCAACAGTTTGGTCTTTGACTTCTGCGAGCTGCAATCGCACTTGCCATCATGCCCTAAGGTAAATTTAATGACATGAGTTGGAGCTCGCAAAGCAGTCATGTCATTGAAAAGGTTTGCGTCGCTGTGCGGCGGTATCGTCATGGCCGCTGGATGCGCGACACTGCCGGAACTTCCGCCGGAAAAGAATCTCAAGATCGAGGCTATCGTCGATACGGTTCAGTGCGAACTGCAATTCACCCTGGTGGATCTTGAGAAGCGTATCGACTTCCTCGATGGCTTGCTTGGAAGGTTCGCGGCCAAGTTCAGCTTGACGCTCGAGATCGACGAGGAGAGCGCGCTGGGTCTCTCCTCCGACATCGCCCGCGCCGTCCCGCTCGGCGCGTTCAAGCTCGGGTTGGGTCCCAGCTTCAGCAGCCGTGCCGGACGGGACGTGCAGATCGACTTCAACGCCGTCACCTTGAACGACCTGAGGAAGAAGGATTGCAACCTCGTCGAAGTGGCCGGAAGGGTGTACGTCAGAAAATCGTCGCCGCGTGGTGAGTTCTACGGAAATCTCGGAATATACGAGTGGACCAGGAGGAGCTTCGAGTCGTTCGACACGAAGACCGATTTCGTGACCCTACCCCTGACGATCACCCATACGGCCGAATTCGAGACGAAGTACGGCGGGCAGATCAATCCGGGGATGAGCTTCGTCCCGGTTTCCGGTTCGGCCGCGGTCGGATCGCTTCTGAGCGGGTCGCGGCGTGATATCGACCGGCTGAAAATCTCGCTCACGGCACCTTGAGTTTCGTAGGGCAGCGGTAAATTTTTCGAAATTGCGAGCGCCCACGGCGGAGCGGGCCCGCGAGTGTTGATCTCGCGGGACGTTACCATATATTTCAAAGGGTCCACGTCTACGGTGACGTGGACGCAGAATGTGTCATCTCGGCCGTGACAGAGGAGGGGTTCATGTTGTTACCAGCTTGCATTCGCTTTGCTATCTTCGCTGTTCCGGCGATGATGAGTTTTGATGTTGCGGCAAATCCAATAAAGCAAGCTCAGTATGCTTCAACTAATAATGCCAATCAAAATTACATGTCGCAAAAATCTTACGATCGGAATCCGTATGCCAGATCCAGCGTTTCGGCGAGCCAAGAGAAACGGCTCGACGATGCATTGCGGGAGGCAGAAGCGCGCGCGACGAGAGAGCGTCGATTTTGACGGGTCGAACGTATTGTAGAGCGGCGAAGACCGCACTCACCGCCCATGCGGGGCGCCGAGCCGTGACGATGGCTCGGCAGCACCTCGCCCGCTGACGCGCCAGCTTGCGGTAAGCTCCGTGCGCGTCGGGTGCGCCGTTTTCGAGGGTCATCGAGGGGATGGGCCAAAGGGCGGGATGGGATAGGGCTGCCGACACTCGCGGTGAGTCTCTCCTCAACTGGCGGCGCAGGGTCCGGATGGCCCGCGGTCCGGGTGCGAGCGCCCGACGACCGCAGCACCCCTCCCGGCTGCGCCCCGCACGCGATCGTCCGCACCGCGTCGCTGAGTGGCAAGCCAATGGGCAAGCCGAGGGGGGCAACGAGGCTGGTGGAGCCGACCCACGGCAAGGCGTAGCCGGACCTCTTCTTCGGAAGGATGAACCCCGCTTCCCGGCGACGGGTTCCGCCGTCCGGGATCCCTTGCCGCCGTGGTTGGGCGGGCAAGCGGGATTTTCTCCGCGAACCGGTGTGACATGGCGCGCGATGCGGCTTAGAGGCAACGTCAGCGACGCGGCCCGCGACCCATGAGGTGCGGGCTGCTCTCCGTTGTCAGTGCCATCGTGCCGGGCCTCTCCGCGCCCGCATCCCGAGGACCACCCATGACCCCGACCCGCATTCCGGGAGCCGCCGCCCGATGATCGTCTCCCCCCTGATGACCGTGATGGTCGACGCCGTGCGCAAGGCGGCGCGCGGGCTCAAGCGCGACTTCGGCGAGATCGAGAACCTGCAGGTCTCGCGCAAGGGCCCGGGCGACTTCGTCTCCGCCGCCGACCGCAAGGCCGAGGCGACCTTGCGCGAGGCGCTGATGAAGGCGCGCCCGGGCTACGGCCTCGTGATGGAGGAGAGCGGGATCATCGAGGGCCAGGACAAGACCCATACCTGGCACGTCGATCCCCTCGACGGCACCACCAACTTCCTGCACGGCGTGCCGCATTTCTGCATCTCGGTCGGCCTCGAGCGCGAGGGCACGATCGTCGCGGCGGTGATCTACGAGCCGATCAAGGACGAGCTCTACATCGCCGAGCGCGGCAAGGGCGCCTTCCTCAACAACAAGCGCCTGCGGGTCGCCGGCCGGCAGGACCTCGCCGACAGCCTGGCGCTCTACGGCTCGCCCTATCTCGGCCGCGGCAGCCATCCGCGCCTGCTCAAGGAACTCGCCGCCGTGATGGCGGTCACCGGCGGCGTGCGCCAGACCGGCTCGGCCGCCCTCGACCTCGCCGCCGTGGCCTGCGGCCGCGCGGACATCTACTGGGAACGCGACATCAAGACCTGGGACATGGCGGCCGGCCTGCTCCTGGTGCGCGAGGCCGGGGGCTTCGCCACCAGCGCCGACGGCGGCGCCGACCCGATGACGGCCGGCTCGGTCGCCTGCGGCAACGAGGTGCTGCAGCGCGAGCTGGTCGCGATCCTGCGCAAGGTCGGCGGCTGACCGTGCCGGCCCGGACCGCGACCGGTCCGGGCGCCCGCCCCACCACGCACTCGAACCCGAAGGTCTCTCCCATGGACCCGCGCACCACGTCCGCCCTCAAGGACGCGATCCGCTCGATCCCGGACTATCCGAAGCCCGGCATCCTGTTTCGCGACATCACCACCCTGCTCGGCGACGCCCGCGCCTTCCGGCGCGCGGTGGACGAGCTGGTGCATCCCTACGCCGGCGGCCGGATCGACCAGGTCGCCGGCATCGAGGCGCGGGGCTTCATCCTCGGCGGCGCGATCGCCCACCAGCTCTCCTCGGGCTTCGTGCCGATCCGCAAGAAGGGCAAGCTCCCTCACACCACGGTCTCGATCGCCTACGCGCTCGAATACGGCACCGACGAGATGGAGATTCATTCCGATGCGGTGAAGCCGGGCGACCGGGTGATCCTGGTCGACGACCTGATCGCCACCGGCGGCACCGCCACCGCGGCGGTCGAGCTCTTGCGCCGGATCGGCGCCGAGGTGGTGGCGGCCTGCTTCGTCATCGACCTGCCGGAGCTCGGCGGAGCCGACCGCCTGCGCGCCCTCGACCTGCCGGTGCGCACCCTGATCGAGTTCGAGGGGCACTGAACGCGAGAAAGGCGGGCCTTTCGGCCCGCCCTTCGCACTCCATCCCAGGTGAGCCGCGCAGGCTGCCTCGTTCAGGCCGCCCCCTGCTCAAGCCGCTTTGGCCAGGCTCTCGAACAGCCCGCGCCCGTCGGTGCCGCCGACGAGGCCTTCCACGAAATTCTCCGGGTGCGGCATCAGCCCGAGCACGTTGCGGCCCTCGGAGTAGATGCCGGCGATGGAGTTCAGCGAGCCGTTGCGGTTGGCCTCGACCGTGAGCTGGCCGGCCTCGTCGCAGTAGCGGAACGCCACCCGGCCCTCGCCCTCGATCCGCGCCAGCGTCTCGGGATCGGCGAAGTAGTTGCCCTCGCCATGGGCGACGCAGACGTCGATCACCTGATGCTGGCTGTAGGCCCGGGTGAAGGCGGTGTCGGTGCGCTCGACCCGCAGGGTCTGCCGGTGGCAGATGAAGCGGCGGTTGACGTTGCGCATCAGCACGCCCGGCAGCAGGCCGGACTCGCACAGGATCTGGAAGCCGTTGCAGATGCCGAGCACCAGGCCGCCGCGGCCGGCGTGGGCCCGCACCGCGTCCATGGCATGCGCCCGGCCCGCGATGGCGCCGCAGCGCAGGTAGTCGCCGTAGGAGAAGCCGCCGGGCAGGACCGCGAGGTCGGTGCCGGCGGGCAGCTCGGTCTCGGTGTGCCACACCGAGGTCACCTCGGCGCCGGCGAGCCGCAGGGCCCGGGCGACGTCGGCGTCGCGGTTCGAGCCCGGGAAGACGACGATCGCGGCCTTCATCGGGCGATCTCGACGCGGTAGTTCTCGACCACGGTGTTGGCGAGCAGCCGGTCGCAGGCCGCCTTCACGGTGGCCTCGGCGGCGGCCTCGTCGGCGGCCTCGACCTCGACCTCGAAGAACTTGCCCTGCCGCACGCCGGCGATGCCGGTGATGCCGAGCGAGCGCAGCGCCCCCTCGATCGCCTTGCCCTGGGGGTCGAGGACGCCGGTCTTCAGGGTGACGGTGACGCGCGCTTTCATCGGCCAGACCTTCGGCAGCGGAGGGCTTCTTGCCGCTCCCGATAGTGCGGAACGCGCCCTGAGGCAACGTCGCTGGCAGCGGTCGCGCCGGTCGCATTGATCTTTGCTGGCAGGATTCTAATACTGGCTGTGCTGGCGGGCATCGCAACCGGGCGGGGCCGCGTCGCGCGAGGGCGGCGCGGGGTTCAGGGGTGGGTCATGTCGGACGCCGACGACGCGTTCATTCGTCAATCATTCGACCTGATCGACGGCCTCGACGGGATGTCGGACCCGCTCGACGTGCAGAAGACGATCTTCGATCTCGTCGCCCGCTGCGGCTTCTCCTACTTCGTGATCACCCGGCTGCCGCAGCCGGGCGAGCGGATCGGCCCCAACCTCCTGCTCAGCGTCTGGCCGGAGGGCTGGCTGGCGCATTACGACCGGGCCGGCCATTACCGCCACGACCCGGTGGTGCATCACTGCCTGCGCACCACCGAGCCCTTCGCCTGGAGCGAGGTGCCGTACGCGCCGGATGCCGCCCCCCAGGCCCGCCGGGTGATGGAGGAGGCCCGCGAGCACGGCATGGGCGCGGGCTATTGCGTGCCGGTCCACGACGCCGGCGGCTTCCAGGGCGGCATCTCGCTCGCCGGCGAGCGGGTCGAGATGACGCCGCGGGTGCGCCGCGCCATCCACCTGCTCGGGCTCTACGCCTGGTCGGCCGCCGCCCGCACCACGGCCCGCCGGCCCAAGGTGGCGGCAGGACCCAAGGTGGCGACCGGCCTCAAGCCGTCGGCCGGCCGTCTCCTGAGCGCCCGCGAGCGGGACGTCCTGTCCTTCGCCGCGCAGGGGCGCACCCGCGAGGAGACCGCCGATCTCCTCGGCGTCTCGGTCGAGACCGTCTCCACCCACCTGCGCAACGCCCGCAGCAAGATCGGCACCCGCAACACCACCCACACGGTGATCGAGGCCCTGCGCCTGCGCGAGATCATGCTCTGATCCGCGGCTCCGGCCGGCCGATCCCGGACGTCGCGTAGGAAGCCCGGGACGGGGCGCCCGGGCGGCGCCCTGCTTGGCACGCCTGCGCGATCTGCCGCGGCGCGTCGCCAAAGTCGCACTTGCCCTACCGGTTTTCGGGGATACCGGAACGCGTCCGCCTCTGGCCTTATGGGGCCGGACCGAGGGACGTCAGCGCATGATCCGCCTCCACGTCATCGACCGGGCGAGCCGTGGCGCCTACGCGGACGCGCTGGCGCAGCACCACGCCCTGCGGCGGGCCGCCGCCGAGGAGAGCGGCTGCCGCACCTTGCGCGCCGTCGACGCCGCCGGGCGCGACCGGTTCGACGGCGAGGCTACGTGCTACCTGCTCGCCATCGACGGGGACGGACAGGTGGCGGCCGGCACGCGGCTGCTGCCCTCCGACGCGCCGACGCTCCTGAGCGAGATCTTTCCGTACCTCGCCGACATCCGCGGCTTCGCGCGCGGACCCGGGACCTGGGAATGCACCCGGTTCTTCGCCTCCGCACGCTTTCGCGAGGACCGGCCGCTGTCGCGGGCGGCCGGGGTGGTGGCGGCGGGCATGATCGAGCACTGCCTCGAGCACGGCATCCCGCGCCTCAACCTCGTCACCGAGACCTACTGGATCCCCCAGATGGCGGAGATCGGCTGGAATCCGCGGCCCCTCGGCCTGCCGGCCGTCTCCGCGGGCGTCTCGCTCTGCGCCGTCACGATCGCGATGACCGAGGAGGCGCTGCGGGCGACCCGGGCCGCCTACGGCGTCGACGCTCCCGTCCTGGCCCGGTCCCGCCCCCCGATTTCGCCGGACCGGGCCCGGCCCGGGCGCAGCCTGACAGCGTGAGGTCGCCAGCGATGCCGCGTTCCGACGACACCCACCTCTCCGCGCCGATCCTGCGCAGCGTGCGGCCGCCGGCCCGCCCGCCCGCGCCGGCCGACCGCCTGGCCGAGCACCTGATCGAGGCCTACCGGCACGCCGCGGAATGCGAGGATCCGGTCGCCCTCGACCTGATCCGGCTCGCGCTCTGGCACGTGGGCCGGACCTATCCCCCCACCGACGCGACGGCGTCCGCGGCGGAGCGGTGGTCATGACCCTCGGCGCATCCCCTTCCGCCCGGTCCCGCCCCCGCCGCGGGCCGACCCGTCCCGAGACCCGTTTCGAACCCGACCAGGCACGCACCACGATGGCGACCGCTTTTCCCTCCTCCCTGTCGTCTCCCGGCCTGTCCCAGGCCGCCCGGGCCGAGATCCAGGCCCTGCGCCTCGCCGCCGGCATCCTCGACCTGCAGCGCACTGCGAGCCCGGACATCCGCGACCTGCCCTCGGTGCAGGCGATGATCCGCGCGGCCGCGGCGGTGTTCGACGAACTCGGCTTCGGCGAGGAGGGCGAGGTAGATCGGACGATCCCGTCCTGAGCGGTGGGGTGCCATCTCCAACCCTCTCCCCACGGAACTCGGGCCTGCCCGAGTTCCTCATCCTCTTGTCCAAGTCGGGCAAGCCCGACTTGGGACGGGGGAGGGTGCCCCACGCAGTGGGGCGGGAGAGGGGCAGCGCGACGCTGATCCAGGGAGCGCCCGTCATCACGGTCGCGATCCCTCCGGAAGCGGCGTCCCCTCTCCCGACCCCCGCTGACGCGGGGGCCACCCTCCCCCGCAGAGGGGGGAGGGTTCAGGGCGCGGCCTTCAGTACGCCACCCGCTTCTCGACGTAGCGGAACTGGATCGCCGTGAGCCCGATCACGATCGCCATCAGCACCACCGATTGCGCCGCCGAGCCGCCGAGATCAGCACCGATGCGGCCGTCCTGGTAGACCTTGTAGACCAGGGTCTGGGTCGCCCGGCCCGGACCACCGTGGGTGAGCACGTCGATGACGCCGAACGTCTCGCAGAAGGCGTAGACGACGTTGACCACCATCAGGAAGAACGTCGTCGGCGAGAGCAGCGGGAAGACGACGGTCCAGAACCGCCGCGCCGGCCCGGCGCCGTCGATCGCCGCCGCCTCGATCACGCTGCGGGGGATCGCCTGGAGGCCGGCGAGGAAGAACAGGAAGTTGTAGGAGACCTGCTTCCATGCCGCCGCCATCACCACCAGGATCATCGCGTGGTTTCCGTCGAGGAGCGGGTTCCACGGGATGCCGATCTGGTTGAGGCCGCGGGCGATCAGCCCGAGGCCGGGCTGGAACAGGAAGCCGAACAGCACGCCGGCCACCGCCGGCGCCACCGCGTAGGGCCAGATCAGCAGGGTCCGGTAGATTCCCGAGCCGCGGATCTCCCGGTCCGCCATCGTGGCGAGCAGGAGCGCGAAGCCGAGCGAGAGCCCCGCCACCGCGGCGGCGAAGACCAGCGTGGTGACGAGGGCCTGGTAATAGGCCGGATCCGTGAACAGGGCCCGGTAGTTCTCGAACCAGACGAACTCGGTCGAGAGCCCGAACGCGTCCTGCATCTGGAACGACTGCCAGACCGCCTGCACCGCCGGCCAGTAGAAGAACAGGCCGACGATCAGGAGCTGCGGCGCGATCAGCGCCGCCGGCAGCAGCCGGCCTCCGAAGGTGATACGCTCGGGACTCATCGATTCAGGATCCGCTCATACGATTTCCGATCGATCGCTTCGCGATGCGGAAATCGGCTTCGCTCAGGTGTGTGGAGCCGGAGGCTCCACCGCGCGGGCTCGCGATACGCTTTCCGGAAGGAAGCTTCCGGACAGCGTATCACTCTCCGGCGTTCGCCGATGTGGTCAGCGTCCGGCCTGCTTCTCGAACTGGCGCAGCATCGCGTTGCCGCGGGTCGCCGCCTCGTCGAGGGCCTGCTTCGCCGTCTTCTTGCCGGCGAGCGTCGCCTCGATCTCCTCGGCCCAGAGGTCGCGCATCTGCGGCAGGTTGCCGAGGCGCAGGCCGCGGGAATTCTCGGTCGGCGTCTTGTTGGTCAGCTCCTTGATCGGCACTTCGAGCGCCGGGTTCTTGGCGTAGAAGCCGTCGGCCTTGGACTTCTCGTAGGCCGCCTTGGTGATCGGCATGTAGCCGGTGGTCTGGTGCAGCTTGGCCTGCCGGTCGGTGTCGGACAGGAAGCTGAAAAACTTCGCCACGCCCTTGTACTCGTCGGGCTTCTTGCCGCCCATCACCCACAGCGAGGCGCCGCCGATGATGCTGTTCTGCGGCGCGCCCGGCACGTCGGGATAGTAGGGCATCGGCGCCGAGGCCCAGGCGAACTTCGCCGCGCCCTTCACGTTGCCGTAGGAGCCGGACGACCCGAACATGATCGGGCACTCGCCGGCGGTGAAGCGGCCGAAGCCGCTGTCGTAGCGGCCGGAATAGTCGAAGGACTTGTCCTTCTGCGCCTCGGCCAGGTTGGTCAGGTGCTTGACCTGGAGCGGACCGTTGATCTCGAGCGTGGTGTCGAGGCCGTCCATGCCGTTGGCCTTGGTCGCCACCGGCAGGTTGTGCCAGGCCGAGAGCTGCTCGATGTTGAGCCAGGTAACCCAGGTGGTCGAGAAGCCGCAATTCGGGAAGCCGTTCTGCGTCAGCTTCTTGGCGGCGGCGAACAGCTCCGGCCAGGTCTTCGGCGGCTCGGTGAGGCCGATCGCCTTCAGGGCGTCGAGGTTGGCCCACATCACCATCGACGACGAGTTGAACGGGAACGAGAGCATCTCGCCCTTGGTCGTCGAGTAGTAGCCGGTGATCGCCGGCAGGTAGGCGCCCGGGTCGAACGGCTCGCCGGCATCCTTCATCAGCTGGTAGACCGGCTTCACCGCGCCCTTGGCCGACATCATCGTGGCGGTGCCGACCTCGAACACCTGCATGATGTGCGGTGCGGTGCCGGCGCGGAAGGCGGCGATGCCGGCATTCAGCGTCTCGCCGTAATTGCCCTTGTAGGTCGGCACCACCTTGTAGTCGCCCTGCGAGGCGTTGAACTCCTCGGCGAGGCGGTTGACGGCGTCGTTGTTGGCGCCCGTCATCGCGTGCCACCATTGCAGCTCGGTCACGGCGAGCGCCGGGGTGGCGGCGGCCAGGCCGAGGCCGGCGAGCGCGATGCGGATGGTCATGGTGGGGGCCATCGGGTGTCCTCTCCTCGTGTGCGGCCCCTCATGCGGGGCCCGCGTGACACTCCGACGACAGGAGCGCCGCGGGCTCACGCGGCCCGCACCGTCTCGGCGGCGGGCGCTTGTTAGTAGCTGGCTAAGCACAGCCGTGCCCGGCGGGCAAGGGAGGTCGTGAGCCGCTGTTCAATCTCACCGGCAGAATGCAGACCCTCCAGGTCATCCCGGGACTCGCCGCAGGCGAGAACCCGGGATCCGTAACCGCTGATGCTTCAGAAAGCAGCGGAACGCCGACCACGTCGTTCTGCACCGTCAGCGGTTATGGATCCCGGGTTCCGCTGCGCGGCCCCGGGATGTTGGGGTGGACGGCCCCCGCCGGCATCATAAGTGCCAGGTTGAGGTCGTCTGACACCCAACCGAGGAGACCGTCCGTGACGCAGATTAGCATCATCGGCCTGGACATCGCCAAGTCCGTCTTCCAGTTCGAGGCCCAGGACGCGCAGGGCGCCGTGGTGAGCACCGAGCGCGTCTCGCGCGACAAGCTGCTGCCGGCGCTCAAGAAGATCCCCGCCACCATCGTGGCGATGGAGGCCTGCGCCACCGCCCATCACTGGGCGCG
>NZ_FPCB01000077.1:0-13019 GCF_900116815.1 Methylobacterium sp. 174MFSha1.1
GCGCGCCCAGTGATGGGCGGTGGCGCAGGCCTCCATCGCCACGATGGTGGCGGGGATCTTCTTGAGCGCCGGCAGCAGCTTGTCGCGCGAGACGCGCTCGGTGCTCACCACGGCGCCCTGCGCGTCCTGGGCCTCGAACTGGAAGACGGACTTGGCGATGTCCAGGCCGATGATGCTAATCTGCGTCACGGACGGTCTCCTCGGTTGGGTGTCAGACGACCTCAACCTGGCACTTATGATGCCGGCGGGGGCCGTCCACCCCAACATCCCGGGGCTCGCCGAAGGCGAGAACCCGGGATCCATAACCGCAGGTGGTGCAGAACCAAGCGAGACGCGGTCAGACCTTTTCCGAGCGACCTGCGTCTCTGGATTCCGGGCTCCGCTTTCGCGGCCCCGGCATGACCCTGTGAGGGGGGGCCGGAAGGGCGCCACGTCCCCTGTCGAATCCCCGCTCATCCACATCCCTCACGCCGGACCGCTCAGCTCCGGCTCCCGGGCCCGGCGCCCGGTGATGCGCTCGACCATCGGCTCGGCGAGCGCGTGGTAGAGCCCCTCCGGGCAGACGAGCTTCGAGGCCGCGTCGGCCAGGAGCGCCGCGACCATCAGGGGAATCACCAGGGCGTGGTTCTCGGTCATCTCGGCCACGATGACGAACGAGGTGATCGGCGCCTGCAGCACGCCGGTCAGGTAGGCCACCATCCCGACCAGCACCACGGCCCCGACCGGCACGCCGGAGAACAGGCCGGCGATCTCGGCGCCCAGGCCCGCGCCGACCGCCAGCGAGGGGGCGAACAGCCCGCCCGGGATGCCGCTGATCGACGACAGCGTCGTGGCGACGAATTTCAGCGGGCCGAACCAGGCATGGGTGTCGGCGGTGCCGTGCAGCAGCGCCTTCGCCTGCTCGTAGCCGGTGCCGTAGACGTGGCCCTCGGTGGCGAGCCCGCACAGGGCGACGCCGAGGCCGCATAAGGCCGCGAACAGCACCGGCCACCCTGAGACGAACCGTCCCGCCGCGCCGGGCAGCCCGCGGGCGACCGCGATGACGATGCGGCTGAACAGCCCGCCGGCGAGGCCGCCGAGGATGCCGCAGAGCGGCACCACGGCCCAGGCCCGCAGCGGCAGGGTGTCGGCGGTGGTGCCGAAATAGGTGTAGTTGCCGACGAGCGCGAGCGAGGTCAGGCCCGCCGCGATGATCGCCCCGAGGATCAGGCTCGACGTCTTGGCCTCGTAGGCGCGGCTGAGCTCCTCGATGCCGAACACGATGCCGGCGAGCGGCGTGTTGAACGCCGCCGCCACCCCGGCCGCGCCCCCGGCGAGCAGGAGGCCGCGCTGGCGCTCGGGCGCGAGCGGCCCGGCCGCCGCCATGAGCGCCGCGCCGACCTGCACCGTTGGCCCCTCGCGCCCGGTCGAGGCGCCGCAGAGAAGCCCGAGCGTCATCACCACGATCTTGCCGGCGGCGGTCCGCAGCGAGACCAAGGGGTGGCGCAAGGCGGCGTCCTCGATGTCGCGGGCGGCGATCACCTGCGGGATGCCGCTGCCCTGCGAGTTCGGAAAGACCGTGCGTGCGAGCAGAGCCGCGACCCCGAAGCCGACGGGCGTGAGGACCAGTGCGATCAGCGGCGAGATCCCGAGCACCGCCCGGAACCCCGCCTGCGCCGCGTCGGCCAGGTAGGCCATCAGCACCGCCGCGGCCCCCACCGCGATGCCCCCGATCACGAACAGCCCGCGCCGGACCCAGATCCCGGCGAGATCCCGCGACCCGGACAGCCGCCCCCGCAAACCCCGCACGCGCCGCAACTCCCGTCACTCGACCTCGACGGGCCACCTTGGACGAAACCGCCGGGAATGCGAAGCTCGGCCTGCACGAAGACGGTCAGGAGGACGCGGCAATGCGGGTGCTGGTGGTGGGAGCCGGCGCGACCGGCGGGTATTTCGGGGCGCGGCTCGCGCGAGCCGGGCGCGACGTGACCTTCCTGGTTCGGCCGGCCCGGGCCGTGCGACTGGCCGAGCGCGGCCTCTCGGTGAAGAGCCCGCTCGGGGATTTTCGCATCGAGCGGCCCGCCACCGTGACGGCGGGCGCGATCCGTCAGCCCTTCGACCTCGTGCTCCTGAGCTGCAAGGCCTACGACCTGGACAGCGCCCTCGACGACGTCGCCCCGGCGGTCGGGCCGGACACGATGGTGCTGCCGATCCTCAACGGTCTCGCCCATCTCGACGCCCTCGACGCGCGCTTCGGGGCGGAGCGGGTGCTCGGCGGCTCCTGCGCCATCGCGGCGACGCTCTCGCCCGAGGGCGAGATCGTGCAGATGAGCGACCTGCACGCGCTCACCTTCGGCGAGCGCGACGGGACGCGCTCGGAGCGGATCGCCCGCGTCGCCGGAGTGATGGAGGGGGCGGGCTTCGCGGCGCGCCTGAGCGAGACGATCCTGCTCGAGATGTGGGAGAAGTGGGTCTTCCTCGCGACGCTGGCCTGCGGTACCTGCCTGATGCGCGCCCCCGTCGGCGACATCGTGGCTGCCCCCGGCGGTCGGGCGGTGATGCTCGGCCTGCTCGACGAGTGCCGCGGTATCGCGGCCGGCGCCGGCCACGCGCCGCGGGACAAGTTCCTGGAGTCGAGCCGCGGCACCCTGACGGCGGAGGGCTCGCGCTTCACCGCCTCGATGCTGCGCGACATCGAGCGGGGCGCCCGGATCGAGGCCGACCACATCGTCGGCGACCTCCTGGCCCGGGGCCGTGCGGCGGATCCGGGCGGGGCCTGGCCGCATCTCGCCGCCGCCTACACCCACCTCAAGGCCTACGAGACCCGGAGGGCGCGGGAGCAGGGCTGAATGACGAAGACGCGCCCGGCGCGATGGCGCCGGGCGCGACGGAGCGATGATCCGGGAGGTCGGGGCCCCCGATGGACCGGGCCCCCGGGTCGCGCCCTACCAGCGGTAGATGTTGCGGTCGAGCCCGACGACGATCGCCCGCTGTGCGCTCGGGAGCGTGACGGCGTTCGCCTTGAAGTTCGGATCGACGAGCGCCCAGTTCCCGACCGTGTTGTCGCCGGTCTTGCGCCACATCAGCTTGCTGCCGGTGTTGGTCACCACGACGCTGCCGTCCGCCGAGGCCGCGATCTCGGCCGCGTCGCCACCGACGGCGACCCAGTTGCCGCCGCGGTCGCCGCGGTAGACGCGGTTGTCGGTGCCGATGTGCCAGAGGCTGTTGCCGTTCATGGCCGCCACCTTGAGCGCCTTGCCGGGAAGCTGCGTCCAGGCAATCGTGTTGTCATCCGCCTGCTTGAGCCAGATGTCGTTGTTGCCGTTGGCGATGAAGACCGTGCCGCCGGCGGCAGCGATCGACTTCGCGTTGGTTCCAACCAGGGTCCAGTTCTGGCCGTTGTAGCGGTAGACGTTGGTGTCGGTGCCTATGGCGTACATGCTGGTGGCACTGAGCACCGCGATGTCGACGAAGGCTCCGGGCAGCAGCACCCAGTTGTTGTCGCTCACATAGCGCCAAGCCGACCTGTTGTCGGCGTTGAGGGTGACGAGGGTACCGTCCGCCCCGATCGAGACGCGCGAGGCGGCGATGCCGATCTGCGTCCACTGACCGGTCGCAGCCGGAATCCCGGCTCCACCCGCCGTGCCGCCCGCGGCAGTTCCGCCGGCAGTCGTTCCGCCGGCGGTCGTGCCGGTGCCGGCCGTCCCGCCGGTCGCCGTCCCACCAGCGGTCGTGCCGGTCGTCCCGCCGGTCGCCGTCCCACCAGCGGTCGTGCCGGTGCCGGTCGTCCCGCCGGCGGCTGCGGTCGCCGCCGGTACCGCCGGTGCCGCCACCGGGCCCGGCGCCGCGACGCCGGCGCCGAGCGCGATGATCACGCCGGGCGAGGGCACGCCCTTCTGGTCGATCGCCACCACTTGGTAGTAGCCGGGGGGCGCGACGTTGGCCGAGCCCGGCGCCTGCATCGTCACGGCGGTGCCGTTCTGGCTGAAGCCCGCGACGATGCGGCGCTGCCCCGAGTTGAAGCTGTGCGTCACCGCGCTCAGGCCGACCAGAACCACCTGCGACAGGCCGTTCGGCGAGGTGAGCTCGAATTGCAGCGAGCCGCCATGCTGCAGCTGCACCGTGTTCAGGCTGACGATCTGCGGCCGCGGGGCGAGCGCCGTCTTCCCGTTCGCGGTGGTGAACAGGTAAGGCGGATAGTACACCTCGGCGTTCTGATTGTTGACCGGCCCCGGCGCACCGCCGCCGGCGATGAGGAGCGCGCCGTTCTGCATCAGGATCGCGGTCGAGTGGTAGCCGCGATAGACCCCGCCCGAGGCGCCGACCGACCAGCGGCCGGTCTTCGGGTCCCAGATCTCCGTTTGCAGCACGGTGTCGCCGCCGGCCCGGTCGTTGAACTTGCTGCCGCCGGTCACCGCGACCTGGCCCGTGGGCAGGACCGTGGCGTTGGCCCAGGCGCGCCCGACGCTCATCGGATTGGTGTCGGTCACCACCGGGTTGCCGGTATTGATGTCGATGATCGAGGCGCGGCTGCTCGACAGGAAGCCGGAGCCGTTGTCGTAGCTGTTGCCGCCGACCTGGAGGATCTTGCCGGTCTCGTACATCGCCGCGGTCGAGACCGGGCCGACGTTGGGCGCGTCGGTCGCCGAGTTGGCGTTGCGCTGCGGCTCCTTGAAGTTCATCGCCGTGACCGCGCCGTTCCCCGACGGGTCGAGGAACCACATCTTCTCGGCGCTGATGCCGAACACCTTGCCGTTCGGGGCGACCCAGGCGCGGGGATACCACCAGCGGCTGTTCTCGGGGCCGAACGCGTCACGGCTCTTGGCGCTGAACAGGCTCCGCCACTGCGTGCCGTCGTAGATCTCCGGAGTCATCCCGGTCATCAGGCCCTTGTCGATGCTGCCCTGGGGATCGGCCCAGCCGCCCTGGTAGGGATAGGAGCCACCCATGATGAGCTGCTGGCCGTTGGGCAGCGTCAGCATGGTCGAATAGTAGCGGTCGTTGGCGAGCCGGGCCGTGACCGCGAACGCGCCGTTCGCGCCGTTCGGGACGCTCCTGACGACGAGGCTGCCCTTGTCGTTGCCGTTGTCGAAGATGCCGCCTGAGGTCATCAGCGATCCGTCGGTGCGCAGGGCCTGCGCGCTGCAGAAGCTGTTGACGCCGCCGATTCCGGCATAGGTCGTGGTGCCCTGGCCGAGCCCCTTGGAGGGATCCCAGAAGGTGAAGGTCCGGCCGTCCTGGACGCCGGGATTGCCGGCGGCGGTGCCGTAGGACACGATCCGGCCGCTCGGCATCATCGCGAGGTGGATGGCGTTCATCGGCCAGTCCTTCACGCCCGAGAAGAGGCCGGCCGTCGGCGCGTTGTCGGGCAGCGGCAGGCCGGAC
Organism: Methylobacterium sp. 174MFSha1.1; assembly: GCF_900116815.1. NCBI lineage: Bacteria > Pseudomonadati > Pseudomonadota > Alphaproteobacteria > Hyphomicrobiales > Methylobacteriaceae > Methylobacterium > Methylobacterium sp. 174MFSha1.1. The sequence continues at coordinate 5,365 of NZ_FPCB01000077.1, forward strand.
ATCAGCGGGTCGGCGACCTGGTTGACCACGATCCCGAACTGCGCAGCCTGCGCCGGGGCGAGGAGGCCGGTCGCCAGCACCGTGGCGGAGAGGAGGGCCGAGAGGAGGGCGTCCTGGCGCAGCCGCATGCGGCGCCGGTCGTCGGCGTGTGTCGCGTCGATCATGGGGAGAACTCTCGCTGGAAGGTCAGGGCGTGTGCGGGGCGGGTCCGGCGCGCCGGGGCGGCGCATCGAAGCTCTGTGCGACGAGGGTCGGGTCGCCGAGGTCGCCTCGGGAGAGGAGGCGGGTGCCCGGCCGCGCAGTGTTGGCGGAAGGCTAGGGCAGGGTGACGAAGTCCCCCGGCGCCGGTGCCGCTGCGCTCTCTCGCGGCCCAGCGGGCGCGGTGCTGGGAATGCCCCAGAAGGGCGGGCCGACCGCGAGGGCTGCCATATCCTTGAATCCCGGCCGCATGGCTCGCATCACCCGTCCGTCTGTGTGCTGTCCCAGTGCCGAACCTGACGCATGGGTGTTTATATCCGGTAATCGGCCGCGGATAACGAATCATGACCAGCATTCCGTAGCGGATCGACGTGTCTTCGCTGGGGAAGTTAAGCCGACGACACTGCGTGAATGGCTATCAGGCTTAACGGGAAGCAAGGACGTCTGTTAGAAATGCCGCGGTCGGATGAAGCCGGGCGGTGACGCGGGCCGGGGCGTCGACGCCTGGACGGAGGGCATCGCGCCGTTCGCGGGCGGCGCTGAACGACGAACGCCAGGGGAGGGGCTTCAGACGGGACTGGAGAGCACGATCCGGCTGCGTCGCGACAATCTCCTCGACGCCGAGAGCTGCTTCGGCGCACGATGATGGAACTGAGATGAAGCTCTCCATTCCATCCGCGACCTCATATCAGGGAGATACTGGAAAATTCCTCGAAACAAGCTTGCAGGTAACTCGGATATCTTGATAAAATTTCTCGAAAATCCTGGAAATCACAGGGTCATTCCGGGGCTGCGCAGCGGAACCCGGAATCCAGAACCGCAGAATGAACATGATCGAGCGGAACGTCTCTCGCCTCGTTCGGCAGCCCCTGAACGTCTGGATTCCGGGCTCCGCTGCGCAGCCCCGGAACGACCAGGAGGGTTTTGCGACTGTCGGGCGAGTCGAACAAGCTCCGGGGTCCGCAGCGAGCCGGCATCCACCCGCCGCACGAGGCTCACGCCAGCGTATAGGCTTGGTAGAGCCGGCTCGCCTCGGCGGTGACCGGGCCGGGCTGGCCGGTGCCGATGCGGCGGCCATCGATCCGGGTCACCGGGGTGATGCCTCCGAGCGTCCCGGTCACGAAGGCCTCGTCGGCGGCGTAGGTCTCGGCCAGGGTGAAGTCGAGCTCGCGCACGGTGCCGCCGCTCTCGCGCCACAGCTCCATGACCTTGCGGTGGGTGATGCCCTTGAAGTTGCACCGTCCCGTCGAGGTCCACAGCTCGCCCTTGCGGACGATGAAGAAGTTGGTCGAGTTGCAGCTCGCCACGAACCCGGACGGGTCGAGCATCAGCGCCTCGTCGGCGCCGCAGTTGATCGCCTGGATCAGCGCCTGGATGAAGTTCAGGCGGCTGTGCGAGTTGAGCCTGAGGTCGAACACGTCGGGCGTGCTGCAGCGGATGGTCGAGGTCATCAGCGCGAGGCCGGCCGCCTTGGCCTCGGGCCGCGGCGTCTTGTACTCGGCGATGATGACGATTGTGGCCCGGCCGAGCGCGAAGCGGGGATCCTGGTTCGGCGTCGTCTTCCGGCCGCGGGTGACCATCAGGCGGATATGGGCGCCGTCGGTCATGCCGTTGCGCGCGAGCGTCGCCCGGATCGCTGCCACCATCTCCTGGCGGGTGAGGCCGATATCGAGGGCGATCGCGCCGGCGCCCTCGTAGAGCCGGTCCATGTGGTCGTCGATGGCCAAGAGCTTGCCGTTGACGAGGCGCAGGCCCTCCCACACCCCGTCGCCGAGGACGAAGCCGGCATCGAAGACCGAGACGGAGGCCTGGTCGCGGGGGAAGAACTCGCCGTTGATCGAGACGAGCACGCCGTCGTTGCGGGGATCGTCGAGGTAGCCCTGCGCGCTCGCCGCGCTGGAGGTCTGTGAGCCGGACACGGGATGGTTCCTCGGTTGATCTTTTGGAGGGTGCGTCAGAACGCGAATTCGCTGTGGCGCGCCAGGAAGGTGCGGGTGCGCTCGCCGCGCGGAGCTTTCAGGACCTCGTCGGGGGTCCCGGACTCGTAGAAGCGGCCGTCGGCCAGGAAGACGACTCGGGTGGCGAAGTGGTAGGCGAAGCCGAGCTCGTGGGTGACGAGGAGCATGGTGCGGCCCTCCTCGGCGAGCCCGCGGATCACCCGCAGCACCTCGCCGACGAGTTCGGGGTCGAGCGACGAGGTGGGCTCGTCGAAGAGCAGGATCTCCGGGTCCATCGCGAGCGCCCGGGCGATCGCCACCCGCTGCTGCTGGCCGCCCGAGAGCCGGCTCGGATAGGCGTCGCGCTTGTCGGAGAGGCCGACCTTGCCGAGCTCGGCCTCCGCCCGCGCCAGGGCCTGGCCCCGGGGCATGCCCTTCACGGTGACGAGGGCCTCCATCACGTTCTCGACCGCTGTCCTGTGCGGGAAGAGGTTGAACTGCTGGAAGACCATGCCGACGCGCCGGCGCACGCCGCACAACTCGCCCTCCGGATAGATGGTGGCGCCGTCCCGCCCCGGCCGGCCGAGCACGCGCCCGTCGAGGGCGATCCGCCCGGAGGTCGGAACCTCCATGAAGTTTAGGCAGCGCAGGAGGGTGCTCTTGCCCGAGCCGGAGCCGCCGATGATCGCGACGCGCTCGCCCGGCCTCACCGCGAGATCGATGCCGCGCAGGACCTCGTGCGATCCGAACGACTTGTGGAGGCCTTGGACGTCGAGGAGGGGGGGCGTCATCGCGGGCGAAGACCTTTCAGCTGCGGGCGGCCAGCCGCCGCTCGAGGCGGGCGGAGAGGACGCTGCCCGGATAGATCAGGACGAAGTAGACGATCGCGACCGTCGTCAGGATCTCGAGCGGGCGGTAATAGGTCGAGCTCAGCAGGCGGCCCTGGTACATCAGCTCGTGCACCGAGATCACGGAGGCGAGCGAGGTCACTTTCGCCAGCTCGATGCCGCGGTTGGTAAAGGCCGGCAACATGCGGCGCAGGACCTGCGGCAGGATCACCCGCCGCATCACCTGGGCCCGGGTCATGCCGAGCGCCCGCGCCCCCTCGAACTGGCCCCTGGCCACCGACTGGATCCCGCCGCGAAAGATCTCGGCGCAATAGGCCGCCGTGTTGAGGGTGAGCGCGAGCAGGGACGCGGCGAACGGCGACAGCTGGAGGCCGATCACGATCGGGAAGGCGTAGAAGAACCAGATCAGCTGGATCAGGACCGGCGTGCCGCGAAAGATCTCGACGGCGCCGAGGGCCGGCCGGGCGACCCATCCCGACCGGGACAGGCGGGCGAGGCCGAGGAGGAGGCCGAGGGCGAGCCCGGCCGCCATGGCCGGCACCCAGAGCTGCACCGTGACGAGGAGGCCGCGCAGCAGAACCGGCCAGTTCTGCGCCAGCAGGCTGAAATCCCACTCGTAATCCATGCCCCGGAAACCTCAGCGGTAGGCGGTCAGGCGGCGCTCGGCCCCGCGCGCCAGCGCGCCGCAAGTGACCAGCAGCACGAGGTAGAGGAGGGCGACGACCGTGTAGACCTCGAGCGGCCGGAAGGTCTGGCTGTTGACCTGCATCGCCTGGTAGAGGAGCTCGCCGTAGGCGAGGGTGGAGGCGAGCGCCGTGGTCTTCGTCAGCTCGAAGGAGCGCTCGACGAAGGGCGGCACCATGCGGCCGACCGCCTGCGGCAGGATCACCCGCCGCATCGCCTGCGCCCGGGTCATGCCGACCGCCTTGGCCCCCTCCCACTGGCCCCTCTCGATCGACACGATGCCGCCGCGAAACACCTCGGCGTAGAACGCCCCGGACTGGGTCGAGAGCGCCAGGATCGCCGCGGCGAGGGGATCGAGGCTGATGTCGGCGAGCACCGGCAGCGCGTAGAAGAACCAGAAGAAGTGCACGATCGGCGGCGTGTTGCGGTAGAACTCGATGAACGCCGTCGCCGGCGCCCGCAGGAGCCGGGACGGGGACAGCCGCATCAGCGCGAGGCCGAGCCCGAGGCCGACGCCGAGCACGATCGACACGGCCGCGATCTTGACGGTGTTGACGAGCCCGAGCGCCAGCATGTCGAGGTGGCGCAGGACGGGCATGAAGTCCCAGGCGTAGGTCACGGCCGTCCCTCCCGTTTGGGCCCCTCAGACCCACTTCTCCCGCGCGAGGCCCGGGACGGTCGCGGGGTCGATGCCGCGGGTCCGCAGGTAGGCCGCGAAGGAATCCTGCGGCTTGCCGGCAGCGTAGAGGGCGGCGAAGCGCTCGCCGAGCCACGTCCTGAAGGCCGGGTCGGCGTCCCGGCGGATGCCGGCGCTGGTGGCGACGGGAGTGACCGGCTTCATCAGGACGACCTTGCCGAGCTTGAGCCGGGCATACTGGACGACGAGCGCCGGGTGGAACTGCGCCACCGCGTCGACGCGCTTGGCCGCGAAGGCGGCCACCGCCTCGTCGTTGTTGGAGAAGCGGCTGATGCTCGCCGCCTTCAGGGTCTCGGTCACCATGCGGTCGACCGAGGTGCCGAGCGTCACGCCGATGCGGATGCCGGGCTTGTCGAGGTCGCTCCAGGCGGTCGCCGTCTGGTCCGGCCGGACGAGGGCGCCGGCGGCGTAGTAGAAGAGCGGGCTGTCCGGGAAGTCGATCGCCTTGCGGCGCTCCTCCGTCGGGTCGAGCACGAACATGACGTCGATCTGGTCGGCCTGGATCGCCGCGACGCAGTTCGCCCAGCTCGTCTCGACCGGCACCATCGTCACCCCGAGATCGCCCGCCAGCGCGGTGCCGAGATCGATGCCGACGCCGCTCCAGGTTCCGGCCATCGGGTCCTTGAAGAACCACGGCTCGGCCGAGGTGACGCCGATGCGCAGGCGGCCGCTGCGCTTGATGCGGTCGAGCGAGGTCTCGCCCTGCGCCGCCACGGGGGACGGGCCCGCGGCGGCGGCCGCTGCGGCGAGGGCGAGCGCGAGGACGTCGCGGCGACGGGTCATGGGTCTCTCCTGCACGGGGCGTTCCTGAAACTTGATCGGCATGTGGGACAGGGCGGTCACGGGCGCCTCTCGGGCAAGCGCTCGCGCCCGTCGAGGAAGGCCTTCGTCTGCTCGGCGCCCCGGCGCATGTGGCTCTCGATCTCGCCGCGCATCGCCGCGAGGTCGTCGCCCAGGGCGAGGCGCAGGTAGTCGTCGTGGCCGTCCCGGCGGGGGCCGCGCAGGCCGTGGGCCCGGTGATGCGCCGCCCAGTAGAGTTGCAGCCGGCCGCGCAGGCCGTGCCAGATGGTCAGCAGGAAGGAATGCCCGGTCGCTTCGTAGACCGTGCCGTGGAAGCTCAGCTCGGCGAGGATGCTCGTCTTGTCGTCGCCCGCATCGATGGTCGCCGTCAGGGCCGCGTGCCGGCGCCGCAGCTCGGTCCGGAATCCTTCGTCGCGCCGGTCCCACAGCTGCTCGAAGGCGAAGGTCTCGAGGTTGCGGCGGATCGAGTAGATCTCGTCGACGTCCTTGACCGAGATGTCGATGACGTAGGTCCCCGTATAGGGAACAGCCTCCAGGATGCCTTCCTCGATCAGCTGACGGATCGCCTCGCGCAGCGGGCCGCGGCTGACGCCGAACTGCGCGGCGAGCGTCGTCTCGACAAGCTGCGAGCCGGGCGCGATGTCGCCGCCGAGGATCGCGCTGCGCAGGCTGTCGGCGATGCGGCTGCGGAACGTGTCCTTCGGCACGCGGGGAAAGCCGTCGGTCAGGGAAGTCGCGCGTCGAGCGGTCATGCGGGCCTCGTCGGTCGTCGATTGTCAACAATCGACGACCTGACGCAAGAGGCGGCATGCACGATGTGTGAGCGACGGGTGCCGCTTCGGCAGACAGGTCGAGGCGCTGCGGGCGCGGGAATGGCCGGAGTGCCTTGATCCTGGTGGCCGTTCGGCCGCGGGGGGAGAGCGACGCGAGCGCGGCGAGCGGCATTCGCGGGCGCACCCACGCCCGTGGAGCCGGCATCGGGCCCGTTCGCATAAGCGGTTTTTCTCAGAGAATGTCCCGTTAACCGGCCGGCCTCATGCTCCGGGCATGACCAATGCCGAGATCATCGAGCTGTGGCTCGACGCCCTGGCTGCCGAGCGCGGCACCGCCGCCTCGTCGCTCACGACCTATCGCCGCGACGTCGCGTGCTACCTCGGCTGGCTCGGCGGGCGCCGCCTCGCCGAGGTGACCCGGCAGGACATGGTCGCCTACCTCGCCCATCTCGACGGGCGCGCCCTGTCGCATTCGACGATCAGCCGGCGCCGCTCGGTGGCCAACGGCATCCACCGCTTCATGGTGGCGGAAGGTCTCGGGACCGGCAATCCGGCCGCCGAGCTCCAGCCGATGAAGCGGCCCGACCGCCTGCCGTTCACGCCGGGCATCGAAGCCGTCGACCGGCTGATCGAGACCGCCCACGCCCTGGCCCGGGACGGATCGGTCGGGCTCTACCGGCAGGCCGGCTACGCGCGGCGCGCGGCGTTGCTGGAGACGCTCTATGCTAGCGGGATGCGGGTCTCCGAGGCGGTGACGCGTCCGGCCGACGCGGTGCGGCCGGGAACCCGGATGATCCATGTCCGCGGCAAGGGCGGCAAGGACCGGCTGGTGCCGCTCCACGACCGGGCGGTCGAGGCGATCGGCTGGTGGCGCGAGCTGGCGGGCCGGTACGGCTCGCGGTCCGACGTCTGGCTGTTTCACCGGGTCTCGAACGGCGAGCAGCACCTGACGATCGACGCGGCGCTGAAGGAGATCAAGGAGACAGCAGCCGCGGCCGGGATCCCGAACGCCTCTCGCTGGTCGCCGCACAAGCTGCGCCACGCTTTCGCGACCCATCTCCTGCAGAACGGCGCGGATCTGCGGGTGATCGGCGAACTCCTCGGCCACGCCGATCTCGGCACCACCGAAGTCTACACCAAGGTGAACGTCGCGCGCGCGCAGAAGATGGTCCGCGACCTCCACCCGTTGTCGGACGCCTCGTCGTAACGTCGGCGCCGGCCTGCCGGTGCCGACGACCCCTGCCCCGGAAAACGGCAGGACGATCCCGGTGGCGCCCACGGGCGGCAGGGCGAGTTGACAGGCGAGCCGGCTACCCTTAAACGACCGCTCACCGACGGGGCGCCGAGACGAACGGCCTGCCCCACCGGACTTCCCGAGAGAGAGTGAAGCAAGGGCCAGGGCAACCCGGTGCTGCTTTCTGTTCTTCAAGGGTACGAGATCTGGCTCCGGCCCGATCAGCTCTTTGACAAGTTCATACGAGAAAGAGAAGCGTGGACGGCGTCGTCCCTGCGGATCCTGCCTTCGGGTGGGATCGTGAGTAGGATGATGCTGGTCTGACGTTTCGGTGCTCACACGATCAGGCGGAAACGCCGGTCGGTCGTGAGCCTCCGTTACTATTGTGATCAGCTTTGATCAGCTCTTCAACTTGAGAGTTTGATCCTGGCTCAGAGCGAACGCTGGCGGCAGGCTTAACACATGCAAGTCGAGCGGGCCCTT